>DUML01000016.1 GCA_012839895.1 Peptococcaceae bacterium
AATGGGTTGAAGGTGAAGTTAAAATTTTGGTGGGCAGGGATGGATTCGAACCACCGTACCTTTCGGAACAGATTTACAGTCTGCCGCCTTTAACCACTCGGCCACCTGCCCATATTTATTTAGTCTTTTGCCTTCCTGCTCTTATATATTATTATGAGCATTCGGCATTGACTTTTGTAATGGCGACCCCGATCGGATTTGAACCGACGATCTCCTGCGTGACAGGCAGGCATGTTGACCACTACACCACGGGGCCGTACTCTAGCTCCTAGACTCGACATTCGAAATGCAAACTTCGAATATCGAATTTGGTGGGCGATGACAGGATCGAACTGCCGACATCCTGCTTGTAAGGCAGGCGCTCTCCCAGCTGAGCTAATCGCCCCTAACCAATGCTTTATTTTAATTATTGAAAGTGGTGACCCCTACGGGATTCGAACCCGTGTTACCGCCGTGAAAGGGCGGTGTCTTAGACCACTTGACCAAGGGGCCATGTATGAAGCGAGAACATTTGATAGTATAGCTAAATGAATTCTAATTGTCAACCCAGTTTTGAAAATATTTTTGAAACTATTTTTGCATTTTATTAAATAATACAGTAATCAAGTCAATGAAAAACATAAAATGAACTTGCGCAGAAAATGCCTTATGCAGAGCGATAATCCCTAATAGGGATTATCGCAACGATAGCATTTATTTTCTTAATATACGTTATTATACAAGCATTAATATTGTTAACTTTAACCTCTAAATTATTTAACTTCTTGAATTATAGGCAAAATCATTGGTTTACGCTTGGTTTTTTCATAAAGCAATTTACCCAAAGTATCTCTAATTTGATTCTTGAGAATAGCCCATTCTATCATGCCATTTTCCAAACAGCGTTCGGTTGTCACCTTAATTTTTTGCTTAGCTTCTTCAAGCATGGCTTCTGATTCACGAACATACACAAAACCTCTGGTCACAATATCAGGGCCGGCAACTATTTCTCCATTTGATCTTCTTAAAGCAATAACTACAATAACAATACCATCTTGAGATAATTGTTTCCTGTCCCTTAAAACTATATTCCCAACGTCACCTATTCCTAATCCATCAACTAAAATTCTACCCGAAGGAACCTTCCCTGCCAGGCAAGCACCATTTTTAGTAAATTCTATTACACTCCCGTTTTCAGCAACGAAAATATTTTCTTTCGCAATCCCCAATTGTTCGGCAAGCTGGCCGTGTTTAATTAACATGCGATACTCGCCGTGGACAGGGATAAAATATTGGGGTTTAACCATATTGATCATTAGTTTTAATTCTTCTTGACTGGCATGGCCTGAAACGTGAACTCCGGACATAGGCTCATAAATAACGTTCGCACCGAGTTTGAAAAGCTGGTCAATAGTTCTGGCCACAGATTTTTCATTTCCGGGAATAGGATTGGCCGAAATTACTACAGTATCCCCCGGCTGAATTTCTACTCTTTTATGATCACTCATAGCCATTCTGGTCAACGCTGACATTGGCTCTCCCTGGCTCCCAGTCGTGATAATACAAACTTGATTGCCAGGAAGTTGGATTATCTCCTCTACATCCACCAATGTTCCTTCCGGGATTATCAAATATCCCAGTTCTGCCGCTATGGTAGCAAAATTTTGCATGCTCCTGCCAACTATTGCAACTTTTCTGTTAGTTTTAAAAGCTGCCGTAATAACTTGTTGCACTCTATGAACGTTAGAAGCAAAACTGGCCAGGATAATCCTTTCCTTCGCATTCCTGAAGACCTCATCAAACATTTGACCGACTGTTCGTTCAGACATGGTAAAGCCGGGCCTCTCAACATTGGTGCTATCCGACATCAAACAAAGAACACCTTTTTGACCCAATTCGGAAAATTTATAAATATCCAGTATTTCACCCGTAACCGGCGTATGATCAAGCTTAAAATCTCCAGAGTGGACAATTGTCCCCAGCGGAGTATGAATAGCCAAACCCACGGAATCTGGGATGCTGTGACTTACTCTGATAAATTCTACTTTAAAGGCTCCTAATTTAATGCTGTCTCCAGGCTTAACAGCCGTAGCCTTAAAACTGTTAATATTATTTTCTTTGAGTTTTGCTTCAATCAAACCCAATGTCAATCTGGTACTAAAAATAGGAACATCAATATCTTTTAGCAAATACGGCAACGCTCCAATATGATCTTCATGGCCATGCGTTACTAGAATTCCTAAAAGCAAATCTTTATTCTCAATAACATAAGAATAATCAGGAATTACAATATCAATACCAAGCATATCATCTTCGGGGAAAGCTAATCCGGCATCAATAATCAACATTTGGTTATCGTAACGAATGACAGTCATATTTTTGCCTATTTCCCCTAATCCACCCAAAGGAATAACCTGTAACTTGTGCTCTTTAGGCAAAGGCAACACCTCCACACTTATTGATTTTTTTGCTTTGACTCGGTACGACCTTAAAAAACATAAAATAAAATACCCCGAAGTATTACCCGAAGTATTTAAGCCGCCAAAATAGGCAAAAAAAATCCAATACCTCGTCCTTTACTCGCCTATACAGTTAGCCGTCCACATAACATTGTTTATATTATAGACTTGAAAAACACGATGTGCAAGTGGACTAGAGTCAATACGTTATTATTATTCCCTTTCCGGCATAAAAAGTAAAACTTCGGCAAGGTTACCGAAGTTATTGTTAATTGTTATTAATAATAATTATTTATTATTGGCATCAAGAAACAATTATTCTAAATTATCTTACACATCCTGAGGAAGTTTCCTAATTCTATCTAATATATCTTGAAGAATAGCTTGTTCATTGGAATTAGGACCTACTAAGGGCAAGCGGTAGCCTCCGACGCTTATGCCGCTCAGATTTAATAAGTATTTAACCGGAACAGGGTTGGTAGCCACAAACATCCCTCTAAAAATCGGATAGAGCAGCAGATGCCATTTTAGAGCCTTTTCCGTATCTCCAGCTTTAAATGCTTTAATCATTTTGCTTATTTGCCTACCAACCAAATGAGAAGCCACACTGACTATTCCATGACACCCTAATGCCAGCATAGGCAATGTTAAAGAGTCATCACCTGCATACACAGAAAAAGTACTGGGCAAAGAGAGCTTTAATTCACTTACTTGGTCCATTGAACCGGCAGCTTCTTTGATAGCCACAATGTTAGGTATTTCTGCCAGCCTTTTAACGGTCTGTGGGAATAAATTTTGAGCAGTACGCCCGGGTATATTATAAAGCATTACAGGCAAGTGTGTAGCCTCGGCAATAGCTTTAAAATGCTGATACAATCCTTCCTGCGAAGGTTTATTATAGTAAGGGACAACAGCCATAACTCCATCGAGTTTAAGATCGGTAATTTTTGCCACAAGTTCAACGCTTTCTTGAGTGGAATATGTACCCACCCCGGCTATGACTTTAGCAGAATCACCGACAGCATCTTTTACGGTTTGGAAAAGCCTTATTTTTTCTTCTTGGCTAAGGGTAGGCGTTTCACCGGTAGTCCCGGCTACAACTATCCCTTCCGAACCGTTTTGGACTAAATTCCGGGCTAATAGAGCCGCAGCACGATAATTTACCTGAAGGGTATCGTCAAAAGGTGTTACCATCGCACTGAGTACACTGCCAAACATAATTATCCCCCCTAGGGTTTGTTATTGGTCATAAGCTACCAATCATACTACTTTCCTAATTGAAATTTTTTGTGAAGAGATTGTACTGCTGGAACCATTTGCTCCTTTTTGACCAGTACCCAAATTGTAGTATGGGAATCAGCAGACTGAAGTATTTCTACCCCGCTTTCAGCCAAGGCCTCAACCATATCAGCCATTACACCCGGGACATCCGCTATCCCTCCGCCTACTAAAGCTACTTTAGCACAGCTGGGGACTGCTTCCGCCTCGAAGCCCATATTGTGCAAAATATTTATTGCCTTATCAGCTAATTCATCTCTTACTGTATAAAGAACATTTTCCGGTTGAACGCTTATAAAGTCAACACTGATGTCTGCTAAAGCCATACCCTTAAAAATCTTTTTAACGGCTTGACTCTTATTTTCTTCATCCTGAATGTTAATTTTAATCTGGGTTACATTCGGGGTATGAGCGATACCGGTAATAATCCGATCCCCAATAGCATCGGCACCCGCTTGTATGTCAGGCTGAATATTGGTTACTAAAGTGCCCGGAGAATTAGTAAAAGTACATTTTACCCGCAAAGGTATATTCTTTTGCATTGCTATTTCTACCGCGCGAGGATGGATTACTTTGGCTCCTTGGTGAGCAAGATGACAAATGTCGTTATAAGTGACCACATCAAGAATTTTTGCATCTTCAACTATTCTCGGATCCGCCGTCATGATACCTTCAACATCGGTATAAATATCTATGGCTTCGGCATTCAAAGCAACCCCGATTGCTGCTGCTGTTGTATCACTTCCGCCTCTGCCCAGGGTGGTAATCTGCCCATCCTCTGTAATTCCTTGGAAGCCTGTTACGACCACAATTTTGCCTTCTTTTAATTGTTTTAATATGTTTTCGGGCTCCACTCTAATTATTCTGGCATCACCGAAGTTATTGTTTGTAATAATTCCTGCTTGTCCCCCGGTAAGAAGAATGGCCTCCAGCCCTAAACTTCGCAAAGTACTGACCATAACAGCACCGGAAATTACTTCCCCACAGCTCATCAAAAGATCCAATTCTCTTTTAGGAACTTCTGAATAAATACTGGATACCATTTTGATAAAAGTATCTGTAGCATAAGGATCACCCTGGCGTCCTATAGCTGAAACTACAACAACAGGCGAATATCCCTGGCTAACGGCTTCCGAAACCTTAGCCGCTACTTGAGTTCTCCTCTCGGGATTTGCAACTGATGTTCCTCCAAATTTTTGGACTAAGATACGCAAAATGATACTCCTCCCATAACTTTAAATATTCTTTATTATAACAGCAATTTTGTTATTTGTACCGAATTAATATATCAAATAATTTAACAAAATAAGAGAAATTGTGAATTTAGTGTTTTATCTTTTAATTAACACTCATTAACCTTGCATAAATAATTTTTCAAATTGTCAATAACCATTAGGATAAGAAAATGAAAGAAATTTGCGAAAAAGCGTAGATATTCTTGATTATCCTCTATTAATCAAATAAAAAATCCTTATA
>DUML01000017.1 GCA_012839895.1 Peptococcaceae bacterium
GGTATGCTTCTTATTAAGAGCCATAGCAGAAACCTCCGTATGTTGATTGATTGGTCACCAATATCATACTCGGTTTCTTGCTGTGGTTCTATAGTTTATTGTTGCATTTCATTTTACAATGAATCATAATAAAAAAACAAAAATCAGCAAAGGAACAACCAATATGTTCTATCGAATGAAACAGCTCTACCATACACTTTTTGCCAAGGTAGAGCCTTCTGAATACGCCTGGTTAGAAAAAAAGTTAGCTCCGGCAGAATTTGCCCTCTTTACCAAACAACCTCTTCCAGAACAAAGACATGCTTTAGATGTTGCTTTTGAAATTAATAATAAAAAAAAAGAAATAATTCAAACTTACGGCCAGAACATATATGAGAACCTCATATTGGCAGCCTTGCTGCACGATTGTGGCAAATCTTTAATTCGCCTTCATCTATGGCAAAGAGTTTTTATTGTAATTGCAGGTTGTCTGCCCCAGAGTTGGCGGAATAAAATCATTGAGCAAAGAAACCTTTTTGGGAAAACCCTGCTAATTTATAAGAGGCATCCCGCTTGGGGAAAACGTCTAGCGGCCAGAATTGGAGTAAATAAAGAAGTTCAAAGCCTAATTCAAAATCACCATTCACCTACTAATCCAGTTGAACAAATTCTTTATCAAACAGACAATCGACATTAACTCTAATTATTGGTTTATTTAACATAATAGGTTCAACAAATCGACTCAAACCTGGAATTGGTCATAAGATAGTTTAAGGGACGACAATTCTTGCTTGCAAGTGATTTAATTAAGTCTTTTCCCTTATGTAGTCTTTTAGTTCATATACTTCGAATTGTGGCGAAAAACTCTTTTTAATAAGTCCCTTTTGATGCTTTTTTGATTTTTTAACTTTTTGGAGTTGCGAACTTAAAAGATTCTTTTCCTTTTCTACTTGTTCAAGTAAATCCATCAATACTCGCCGACTTAAACGCAAATTATCAAGTTGTTTCTCCAATTCATTTATTCTTTTTTGGAGTAAAGCGATTTCTTCTTGAGCTCTCACAGTTTCATCTCCCGCGTATAAAATTCCTTGTTATTATTCTATACGCAGGAGCTTTTTTTTAATCCTCACATTAGAAAGAAATTCCTCTATTACAGCCTAGAAGAAATTATTAATTGTTCTAGTTGGTCTACAAGCTCCAAATCTACACCCCAATCGCCCAGTTCCACCCCGGGCTTTACCCTTGGCCCATGGTAATCGGACCCACCGGTAGCCAGAAGCCCATTACGGAATGCTAATCTTTCATATTTCTTTTTCTGGTTGGGAGTATGGTCAGGATGACTGATTTCAATCCCCTGCAAACCATCCTCAATCCATTTTTGGATTTCTTCTTGGCTAACGTTATTTCCCGGATGAGCAAGAACAGCCACTCCCCCCGCCTCCCTGATAATAGAGATTGCTTCTGTCGGGGTAAGTTTGGCTCTGGGAACATAAGCTGGTGCACCAATTTTTAAATACTTTTCGAAACCTTCCTGATAAGTACTTACATACCCTTTTGCCATCATAGCCTGAACTACATGCGGGCGGCCTATAGATTGACCTTTGGCATACTGTTTAACCTCAGTTAGAGAAAGATGAATATTAAGCCGGCTTAATTTGGCTAAAATTTCCTCAATTCTATCTACCCTTTTCCGGCGTAGTTCTTCAAGGAACCTTTCTAAACTGCCTTTTTCTTTACCCGGTCCATAACCAAGAATATGAATCTCTTTACCTTTCCAGTCAGTGTTTATCTCCAAGCCCTTTATTAACCTTAGCCCTACCTGGGAAGCAAATTTTTCGGCTTCTACCCAACCTTCAATAGTATCGTGGTCAGTGATGGCTAAAGCTCGAAGTCCTCTTTCGTCGGCGAGCCTAACTATTTCAGCAGGTGTTAATATTCCGTCTGAAGCCGTGGTATGACAGTGCAAATCTGCTTTATATTTGGCCTTTGGTTTTACTTCACAATACATTTTCTGCTCCAAATCTTATATAAAATCTTGCCTCTTATTTTAACACATTTGCAAGGACGCGCACAAAATTTCCATGGCATATTTTGGTTAGTTCTGTATCTTTAAACCCACAATCTTTAAGTTTCTCCAGAAGATGCGGAAATTTGGAGGCATCTTCTAGCCCAAGTGGAGGAGAAGGAATACCATCATAATCCGAACCAAAGGCTACGCAGTCAACTCCTGCTACTTCGGCAATATAGCAAATATGTCTTACAACATCATCAATAGTTGCTTTTCCGGTTTCATTTAGAAAGTCCTGACAGAAATTAACACCTACTAAACCTTTTACCTCTGCCAGAGCTTTAAGCTGTTTATCGCTAAGATTTCGGGGATGGTCACATAAAGCGCGGGCGCAAGAATGGGAAGCAATTATCGGGGCCACGCTACCGGCGACTACATCCCAAAAACCGGCTTCATTAAGGTGAGAAACATCTATTACCATTCCCAGGGAGTTCATCCTCTTCATGACTTGCTTACCAAAACGAGATAAGCCTCCTTGGCTGCCAACCTCCCCTACTCCGTCGGCCAAGGCATTTCTCTCATTCCAAGTTAAGCCAATACTTCTTACTCCTAGCCTATAAATAATATCTAGCATAAAAAGGCTTTCCCCTAAAATCTCGCCGCCTTCAATATGTAAAACCAAGCCAATTTTTTTGCTATTCCCTAAATTGCTTAAGTCATCTTGCCCTTTAACAAGGAAAACATCCTCAGGATTGTTATCGATAAATCTAAGGGCTGCTTCAATATGTTCCAGCCCCCTAAGCCCTGCCAAGAAAGGTTTATACTCACTCTCAATATAGGCAGCAAAAAATTGAAGACCAATACCTGCTTGACAGGCTTTGACTAAATCCCAATGTCCTTCGCCCGCCAAACCTAATAGGTCCCTTTTTCCAGAGGTAAGATCGCCCAAACTATCGCAGTGTCCATCTGCTATCCACAATTTATGCATAATTCCCTCCATACTTGATCACTCTCTCCTGGTGCTGTCAATAATCTTCGCAATTTATTTTTGTATCTTAAATTGCAATATTAAATGCAACAAACTTGAAACCGAGAATATGCTATTGGGTTTCCCTTGTTGTCAAGGGCGAAGCGAAGCGAGTTCATTTTACCCTTGACATGCCACCTTCATTATCCTA
>DUML01000018.1 GCA_012839895.1 Peptococcaceae bacterium
ACGTCCGTTTAGCATATTTTTATTTATTTCTATATCTATTTTGAACACAAAAAAACCGCCAAAGGTATTTAAACCAATGACGGTTTTGTAAACTCGCAAACAAACTTTGTAAGTTTGAACAAACTCGAGTGTAAAGAGACAAATATTACCTCTTTGAGAATTGCGGAGCTTTACGGGCCTTTTTGAGTCCGTATTTACGGCGTTCTTTCATCCTGGGGTCACGAGTTAGGAAACCTGCTCGTTTTAAGGCTGGGCGAAGGCTTTCATCTGCTTTCAACAGTGCTCTGGCGATACCCATTCTTAAGGCCCCTGCCTGGCCGGTTGTCCCGCCGCCATGGACTCTGGCTATAACATCATATTTGCCAAGTGTATTGGTAATTTCAAAGGGCTGTTGAACTATCATTTCCAGAGTTTTTTTACCGAAATATTCACTTAAGCCTCTGTCGTTGATTTTATAATTTCCATTACCGGCTATTAGTCTTACACGGGCAACGGCGTTTTTCCTCCGGCCTGTTCCTTGATACTGAAGTTGTGCTGCCATGCTTTAACCTCCTTCCAACCTATTTCATTGTCCAAACTTCGGGTTTTTGTGCTTGATGCGGATGCTCAGAGCCTCTATAAACTTTGAGCTTCTTATACATCTTCGCCCCCAGTCTGTTGTGAGGAAGCATTCCTTTTACAGCATGTTCCATAGCTTTTTCCGGGCTTTTCTTCATCAGCACCCGGTAGGTCATTTCTTTCAGTCCGCCCGGAAACCTGGAATGCCAGCGGTATATCTTTTTGTCAAGTTTTTTGCCGGTGAGTACCGTTTTTTCAGCATTAATTACTATCACAAAGTCGCCAGTATCAACATTAGGGGTGTAAATAGGCTTATGTTTGCCTCTGAGTAAACGGGCTGCTTCAGCTGCCACTCTTCCCAGAGGGATACCGGCGGCGTCAATGACGTACCATTTACGTTCCACCTCTTGGGCTTTCGCAAATTGAGTGGTCATGTTGTTCCCTCCATTTTGGTATGCAAACCATTTTTACATTTAGTAGGTTAAATTATTTAATTACCTGACGTGAGGGGCTCATTCACGTTCGGTATCAAAGACTCACTTTAAAATTCTATCTAATATTAAGGTTGAAGTCAATAAATATCCTGTTCTATCCTAAATAAAGGTCAAAATCCTTAGCTGCCATTTTACGAAAGCTTCGAGAAAGATCCTTCAGTCGTTCCTCCTTCAGGATGACAATAATTATTTTCAGGGTGACTCAGAATTTTCCGGAGGAAATTATAAAATCTTCATACTTGTTAGGTTCAATATCCGGAAAGACATCACTGGGCTTTGAACCGTCATAATTAACTACACTAAGGGTTAAGCCTCTGGCGGGGACGGTCAGGCCTGCTCTTGGCCTTTCTCTGGAAGCAATAATGGCCGGAATCTCTTTAGGGGGAATTTTCCCTTTGCCGACATAAAGCAATGTCCCCGTTATTATTCTGACCATATTGTACAAAAATCCATCACCAATACAAGTCACTGTTATCTGCTCATCTTGCTGTTTAACTTTACAATGGTAAAGGGTCCGGATAAAACTTTTGGCCGAAGATCCGGCAGCAGCAAAGGCTCTGAAATCATGCCGGCCTTCCAGATAAGCGGCCGCTTCTTGCATATCTTCTACCTTCAAAGGCACAGGTTCGTGAAGAGCATATAGTCTGGTAAAAACATTCGGAATTCGCCCGTTATCGATCCTATAATCATACCTTTTCCACTTGGCGCTTTTGCGGGCATTGAAATCCTCAGGAACATCCTTCGCTTCCAGTATCCTAATATCCAAAGGAAGGAGACTGTTTAAGGCTTTAGGAATTTTATCCGGCGGGATCCTAGCCTCTGATCGAAAATTAATTACTTGGCCTGCGGCATGTACTCCGGTATCAGTTCTCCCTGCGGTTATAATTTTGATCTCTTCGGCAAAAAGCTTCTTCCAGGTTCTTTCCAGCTCCCCTTGGATAGTCCGCCCGTGTTCTTCAGGCTGGCGCTGGAACCCGTGGTAGTTTGTACCGTCATAAGCTAATCTCAATAGAATATTACGCATTTTTCCTATCCCTAACAGTACAATCTTTCTTGCCTGACTCGCCGGCGAGAATCGGAGTTCATCACTCAAGTCCGCAACCCAACAGGAGTGGGACATACTTGTTAGCCTAAGAGCACTTCTTTCCGGTATGTCCCTGTTTCATCCTGTTTACTAAAACCGAAGAGAACACCCTCACCGGGTATCTGGTCTTCCCTTTCAGGTCTCACCTTCGGGTATCTAGTTTCGGGCTTAGTTATGAACTTCGGTTCTCTGATTGAACCTCCAACTTCTGTTTTGCCGGAGCAACCTGGGCATCTAGTAACTTGAGGTTACTCTACAAGCTGAACCAGCACCATTTCCGCAGCGTCACCACGGCGGTATCCCGTCTTTACGATTCTGGTATAGCCACCCTGCCTGTCAGCATATTTAGGGGCAATGTTATCAAATAATTCCTTGACTACTGTCTCATCCAGCAGGAATTCCAAAGCTTGACGTCTGGCAGCCAAATCGCCTCTCTTGCCAAGGGTAATCATTTTCTCAGCAAGGGAATGCAACTCTTTGGCTCTGGCTTCAGTAGTTTCTATTTGTCCATGTTTTAAGAGCGAGGTTACGATATTTCTTAATACAGCCCTTCTATGGCTCATGTCAAGTCCTAGCTTGCGATATGCCAACTGTGATCCCCCCTTTAAAGTTTACTCGTCAGGACTACGGAAACTCAACCCAAGTTCTTTTAGCTTGTTGCTTACTTCTTCCAAAGACTTGCGTCCGAGATTACGCACTTTCATCATATCTTCTTCGGTCTTTTGGGTTAGTTCTTCAACGCTGTTAATGCCAGCCCGTTTAAGGCAGTTATAGGATCTAACGGATAGATCAAGCTCTTCGATAGTCATTTCTAAGATCTTATCTTTTGTCTCTTCTTCTTTTTCCTTTAAGATCTGGGTGTTATCCTGTTTATCGGTCAAACCGATAAATAGCTGCAGATGCTCACTTTGGATTCTGGCAGCCCAGCTAACTGCCTCTTCAGGCGTTATACTGCCGTTAGACCAAACTTCCAGGATTAGCCTGTCAAAGTCAGTCATCATTCCTACCCTGGTATCTTCTACTGTATAGTTCACCTTATAAATCGGTGAAAAAATAGAATCCACCGGAATTACCCCTATAATTTGATCACCTTTTTTATTCTTTTCAGCAGGAACATATCCCCGGGAACGTTCTGCTGTCATTTCCATAAAGAGACGTCCGTCTTTTTCCAAGGTGGCAATTTTTAGATCCGGATTAAGAATCTCAATATCAGGGCCGGTAATAATATCAGCGGCTGTAACCACCCGTTCACCTTCACATTCCAAACGGAGAACACGGGGTTCGTCTGTATGTCCCTTTAAAGCCAAGGATTTTATATTGAGGACTATCTCCGTTACGTCTTCCAAGACTCCTGGAATGGTTGAAAATTCGTGTAGTACTCCTTCGATTTTGACTGAAGTAACCGCCGTACCCGGCAGAGAGGATAAAAGGATCCGGCGCAGGGAATTGCCGAGAGTGATCCCATAGCCCCTCTCTAACGGTTCGACTACGAATTTGGCATAGGTATTATCTTCTGACCGTTCAACACACGCGATATTGGGCTTCTCGATTTCTAACATCGGATGCACCTTCTTTCACGGAAAAAGTTTATCGTGAGTACTTCTCTACGATCAGGTGTTCCTCAATCGGAATCTGAATATCTTCGCGGGACGGCATATTAATAACAGTCCCTGAAATGGTATTAACATCTAAACTAAGCCAGGCAGGAACCATACGATCCTTTAAAGTTTCAGCCATTTCTTTAATTCTGTTGTTATTTCTGCTGTTTTCATGAACGGAAATAACTTCGCCGGGGCTAACTAAATATGATGGAATGTCTACCCGTTTCCCATTGACGGTAATATGGCCATGGGTAACTAATTGACGGGCTTCCGCTCTGGAAGATGCAAAGCCAAGTCTGTAAACTACATTATCCAAACGACGTTCCAATAAGCGCAGGAGGTTTTCCCCTGTCATACCCTTTTGCCGGGCAGCTTTGGCAAAGTAACCACGGAACTGTCTTTCCAGTACGCCATAGATCCTTCTGGCTTTTTGTTTTTCTCTCAACTGGATACTAAATTCCGTTGGCTTTTTACCCCTGTTTTGACCATGTTGACCTGGAGCATAAGGACGACGGTCAACTGCGCATTTATTGGTATAGCAACG
Organism: Peptococcaceae bacterium; assembly: GCA_012839895.1. Taxonomy (GTDB): domain Bacteria; phylum Bacillota; class Desulfitobacteriia; order Desulfitobacteriales; family Syntrophobotulaceae; genus DUML01. Next base: position 4,282 of record DUML01000018.1, read on the forward strand.
ATCACCTTTTAAGAATAATTTTTGCCCTTCACGTCGACAGAGACGGCAGACAGCATTTGTATATTTTGCCATGCTTACACCTCCTTATACTCTTCTGCGTTTCGGTGCCCGGCACCCGTTATGGGGAATCGGGGTTACGTCTCGAATTAAATTGACTTCAAGTCCTGCAGCCTGCAAAGCTCTAATTGCAGCTTCCCTGCCGGCACCCGGGCCTTTAACATAACACTCTACTGTTTTCATCCCATGTTCCATTGCCGCTTTGGCAGCTGATTCGGCCGCTTGTTGGGCGGCAAAAGGCGTGCTTTTCCGTGAGCCTTTAAAGCCCATAGTACCGGCGCTGGCCCAGGAAATAGCATTTCCTGCCGGATCAGTGATGGTAACAATAGTATTATTAAAAGTTGATTTGATATGAGCTACGCCGCTTTCAATATTCTTGCGTTCTCTTCTTCTGGTACGAACAACTTTACGCGCCATCCTTTAAGTGACCCCCTTTACTTTTTCTTCTTGCCGCCGATTGTTCTAGCCGGACCTTTGCGTGTACGGGCATTGGTTTTGGTCCTTTGTCCGCGTACAGGCAGTCCGCGACGATGACGAAGGCCACGGTAACAACCAATTTCCATCAGTCTTTTAATATTGAGGGAAACTTCCCGACGGAGGTCTCCTTCTACTACATATTCCTTGTCGATGATTTCTCTGATTCTGGAGACTTCATCTTCGGTTAAAT
>DUML01000123.1 GCA_012839895.1 Peptococcaceae bacterium
AGGGAGAAGACAGAAACATTGCAGAACCTATATGCCTGGTTGGGGGAAAGGAAGAACTGGAAGTAAACCAGCCTTCAAATACCGGTGAAGGTTCCGGACAGATAAAAGGCGGCAGGATAAATATTTCACCTATTGCAAAAAAGCTGGCACTGGAAAACAATATTGATTATTCCAATATCAAAGGAACCGGTGAAGGCGGAAGAATTGTAAAAGAAGACATACTCAGGGCAATAGAAGAACAAAAACAGAATGGCATCAATAACAGCATCAAAAATGAAAACGCAGAAGAAAACTCACCGGAAACAGAAATCAGGATATCACCACTGGCAAGGAAAATAGCCGAGGAGAACGGCATAGACTACAGGAAGCTGAAAGGAACAGGTCCAAACGGAAGAATATTGAAAGAGGATGTTATTTCAGCGATACAACAGATGAACAAAGCAGAAGAATCTGTACAAGCTGTTACTGATGAATCTTCAATAGAACCTGTAAAAGCTGTCAAAGAAGATACAACCCAGGCAAAACCAGCCGGCAGGAGAGTTCCGCTTTCCCGCATGCGGAAGGTTATTTCACGCAGGCTTTCCCAAAGCAAGCATGACATTTCTCATGTATACTTTGGCACCACAGTTGATGTAACAAATGTTAAAGAGCTAAGAGAAAAGATAAAAGAGCTCGTAATGGCTAAGACCGGAAGAAAGCTTTCACTTAATGACATCATTGTAAAAGCTGTTGCGCAGGCCTTGGCCGAACATGAGGACGTAAACGCTTCACTCGATAATGATGAAATAGTTCACCACGGCGAAGTAAATGTCGGAATAGCGGTGAGTGTTGATAACGGGCTTGTGGTTCCTGTAATAAGAAATGCAGATAAATTAAGCCTTTCACAAATTAATATGTGCGCGGCTGAGTTGATTGACAAGGCAAGAAAAGGTGAATTATCACTGGACGATATGAGCGGAGGTTCATTTACTGTATCTAACCTTGGCATGTATGGCATAGATGAATTTGCCGCAATAATTAATCCGCCGGAGAGCGGCATACTTGCAGTGGGAAAGGCTACTGATACACCTTGCGTGAAAAACGGAGAAATAACCGTAAGGACGCTGATGAAGCTTGTTTTGTCAGTAGACCACAGACTGATTGACGGGGCACTGGCAGCACAGTTCTTAAGCAGGATAAAGGAATTGCTTGAAAATCCGTATAGCATGTTGATTTAAGGGGGTAAGTGAAATGTTATTAAAAGATAAAATTGCAATAGTAACCGGAGCTGCCCAGGGAATAGGCAAGGCAATAGCAAAAATGTATTCCGAGCATGGTGCTTATGTTGTACTTTGCGACATACAGGAAGACAAAGTGAAAGCCACAGCTTTGGAAATTGAAAAAGAAACAGGCAGAAAGACAGTTGGGCTTACCGTTGACGTAACAAAAAGTGAACAGGTAAATGCCGTAGTGGAAAAAACCTTGGAACTTTTCGGAAGAATAGATATCCTTGTAAACAATGCAGGAATACTCAGGCATGCACTGATAATAGACACTGATGAAAAAATGTGGGATCAGATTTTCAATATAAATGTAAAGGGTACCTTCCTGTTTACAAAGGCTGTTTGCTCAGTAATGATGAAGCAAAGAAGCGGTAAGATAATAAATATGTCTTCATGTTCAGGTAAAAAACCTACACTTAAAGAAGCCGCATATTCTGCTACAAAAGCAGCAATAATTGGTTTTACGAGGGTAGCAGCCCTCGAAATGGGACCATATGGAATAAATTGCAATGCAATATGTCCGGGTGCGACAGATACAGATATGATAAGGAACACATTTCTTACCAGCCCTGAGGTTGAACAGGAATGGATAGACAAGACGGCACTGAAGAGACTTGGAAGACCTGAAGACCAGGCAAGGGTTGCCTTATTCCTGGCATCAGAGCTGTCCGACCATATCACAGGAGAATCGTTGATTGTCTCAGCAGGCGAATTAATGGGACAATAGACGAGTAATGCTAAGGTAGGTGATATGGATGAAAAAAACAGGAATTCTAAATAAGGATATTTCGGAAGTTATCGCAGGATTAGGGCATACCGACACTATTGCAATAGGTGATGCCGGATTGCCCATTCAGGATGGGCCAAGAAGAATTGACCTTGCTGTAAGTCCGGGAATACCTTTATTTTTTGATGTACTTAAAGCGGTGTTAAGCGAAATGGAAGTACAAAAAATAACAATTGCCAGTGAAATGAAAGACATAAGCCCTGATGTGTATAAAAGGATTATTGAGATGTTCATGGATATAGAAGTGGAAATGATTCCACACAGTGAATTAAAGAAACGTCTTGTCAGTACTAAAGCCGTTATCAGGACCGGTGAATTTACTCCCTATTCCAATATTATTCTTGAGTCAGGCGTAATATTTTAAATATGTAGGTGTTCAGTAAAGTGAAATAGATTGGACATGAATACCAATAAAGTGACAATAGTTAGCAATA
>DUML01000019.1 GCA_012839895.1 Peptococcaceae bacterium
AAGCGAAGGCTTGTCCTGAGTGAAACGAAGGAACTTGACCTAAAATAAAGACCCTTCGCTCCGCTCAGGGTGACGGGTGTATTGTCATTCTGAGCGAAGCGAAGAATCTTGCGAAGCGAAGAATCTTTTCCCGAAGTAATAAAGTAAATAATAAGGAGAGAGGAAATATGTACAGGAGGAAACCAAAGCTGTTGGCCGCTTTGTTGGTCATCCTCTTGGTTTTACCGGCTTTTTACCGCCCTGTTTTAGGTGCGGAGATTCAGGCTAACCAAAATCCGCCTTTGGAAGAGATTGCCCGTAAAATTGAGATTATAGCCAGAACAAAACAAATCCCCAGCGTTATTTTGAAAGCTATAGCTTATGCAGAGACAGGTTGGCGGCAATTTGACAAAAACGGCAATGTTGTAACCAATGCCTCCGGATCTAGGCCCAGCCTGGGGATTATGCAGATAACCAGTTATAATCCCAATGATACAGCTCTTGTCAACAAGCTCAAATACGATATAGACTTTAATATTGCTTACGGAGCAGATTTATTAAATGCAAAATGGGAGGCGGTTCCCAAAATCGGCGACGGAGATCGCAATAAGCTGGAAAATTGGTATTTTGCCTTATGGGCTTACAATAGCTGGTCTACTGCGAATAATCCCAATAATGCCGCTGCTCGGGGTAGAGTTGCTTACCAGGACAAAATTATTAAGATTGCAGCAACAGAGTATTATAAGGGATTAGTCACCCCTGTGCAGATTACTCCAATCCCACGGGAGTTGCTGCCTGCCGGTACTCTCCCTAAAAAAAGCCAGACTTGGAATACCCCTGAACCTTTTACACTTGGCGATCTTAGAGTCGGGGTAGGGGGCGATCCCAGCCGTGGCGACGGCCAGGAAGTTACAAGTAGCGGGAAAATAGGTACAGTCACCCGGATAGCCGGTGAAAACAGAATCGATACAGTGAACAAAATTGCCTTAGCCGGCTGGCCCCATGGAGCGGAGACAGTAATTATTACCCGGGCGGATGCTTTCCCTGATGCTTTGGCGGGCGTGCCGCTGGCCAAACAGTATAATGCCCCGATTCTAATAACCGACCCTAATGAACTGGATCAAAGCGTTATCGATGTTTTGAATAAGCTCAAACCATTGAAAGCGATTATCCTGGGAGGGGAGACTGCCGTAAGCCCTGAAGTAGAAAACAAGTTAGCTGAAGTCCTTTATTGGACAGATGACATTGTGCGGATTGCCGGTCAGGACAGATTCGAAACTGCAGTCTTAATAGTTAAAGACTTTCCTAAGGAAACAAGTGTAGCTCTAGCTACGGGAATGGATTTCCCTGATGCCTTAAGCTTGGCTACAGCCGCGGCCGGTGCCGGGATCCCTCTGCTGCTTACCGCGCCGGATGAGTTGCCGGATTTGACGAGAAGTGCAATTCAAGAACTATTGCCAAGAGATGTCTATATCGTGGGTGGAGAAAAAGCAGTTTCTGAAGCCATAGTAGAAGAAGTGGCCCAGATAACCGGGGTTCCCAGCACAAATATAGTAAGATTTTACGGCAATAACCGCTATGAAACTTCGGTTAAAATAGCCGAAGCCTTTTGTCCGGATGCAACAGAACTGTATTTAGCCAGTGGTGAAAATTTCAGTGATCCTTTGGCTGCCGGGGCATTGGCAGCAATGAATAATTCTTGCCTACTTTTAACAGCGCCCCAAGGATTCGCTATCGGTTCACCTCAGGAGGATTACCTTCGCAGCTTTCCCTCCTCAACTAATGTGACGATTATCGGCGGGAAAAACAGCATCCCGGATAATACGGTCGACCAGGTTAAATACTTGTTAAACCAAATATGATACAGTAGCAAAATATCAAAACCGCTGCCTTAAATTTCTTCCCTAGAAAACGAAACAAATGGGGCAAGGGATAGTTTTTCTGTACCCTTGCCCCATTCGCTCTTATTGTTGTAAATCGTGCTAAACTATAGTAAACTGATAGACGGTGAAAAAGAGATTATTGTCCCGAAAGGACTGGAATAAAGTAGTGTCACATCCGAAAAGAACTCTATTTTTTATGCTGCTTGATGCCGTATTAATTAATTTGGCGTTGTTTGGCAGTTTTTATCTTCGCTTTGAAGAAGGTCTTCCAGCTGAATATATTAAAACCTACATAAATGCTTCCCTGGTGGCTACAGTCGCTTTGCTTATAGCCTTTCACCTCTTTGGGCTATACCGCAACATTTGGCGCTATGCCAGCGTAGGGGAGCTTCTTTCCATTGTCTATGCTGTTTCCGTCGGGGCGGCAGTCACCATTACAATTGTTTACTTCATCTCGCCAATGCGCCTGCCCCATTCGGTGAGCGCTCTTTTCTGGCTGATATTAATAGTACTGGTTGGCGGTCTCAGATTCAGCGCCCGGGTCCGTCAGGAAAATTCTATTTTTGCCGTTCGCAATAAAGACCAGCGTAAAGTGTTAATTGTCGGTGCCGGGGATGCCGGCGTCCTGGCTTTAAGAGAACTGAAAAAAAGAGACTATCTGGACGGAATGCCTGTCGGTTTTATTGATGACAGTCGCAGCAAAATAAATTTGCACGTGCAGGGTTTCCCTGTCTTAGGTTCCCGGGAAGATATCCCACAAATCGTCGAAAAATATAACGTTGACGAG
>DUML01000020.1 GCA_012839895.1 Peptococcaceae bacterium
CAGACATATTCGCAGCTCCTCCTGGTTTTGATTGGTGTGGTAACCTTATCTTACCAAGCAGTTGCGTTTATGTCTTTATTCATAAACACTTATTTATGAATTTGCGAAATTAATGATACCTTATCTAATCCAGGACGTTGCGCATAACCAGCTGGCGACGGAACTATTGCAAAAGGACGCCAAAATAATCGGTTCTAAAGTACTTACAACAAAAGGCAGTCTAATCGGCGAGGTAAAAGAAATAATGATTGACGAAGAATCGGGAAAAATCATTGCCTGCCAGGTTCTTAGCCCCGAAGGAACTACCAGTGAAGTAAAGTGTGAAGGAGTTGTAACTTACGGTAAAGAAATCATTTTAATTGATGACAGTTTTTTGTCCGGTAAACATATCCAGTCTGAGAACAGAAGAAAACCGGCAGTATCGAAGCAAGCCGGTCTAAACGAGAAAGAACTGTTAAGGAAAAAAATTGAGGAAATTAGCAAAGGTGACGATACTTTATTAAATGTCGCTAAAACTAAGGTCCAACCTATTTCAAGCGGTAACACAATGGTTAATAATTCTGAAAGTAATTGGAATGAAATATTCAATGTCTTTGAACAACGGCAACTGGAATTCTTAGTGGGGAAAACCCTCGAAAAAGATGTTTTGCTTGACAACGGACAATTGCTTAAAGCAGGGGAAGAGATTACCAAAGAATTGCTGGCTACTGTAAAAACCCGGAGTACTTTAATGCAATTAACAGCCCATGTTGTCAAATAGACAGTAACTTTTCAGGGGACATGTTGCACATTGGGGTTTCCTGGCTTTGCACAACCTCCGGCCGTGGAAGATTAAACGGTGATGACAGTCAATCCATTGTTCTTTGGGAATAAGCATTGTCAGATCTTTTTCCACACGTTCCGGGTCTTTTTCCGAAGTTAGACCCAGCCTTCTTGCTACCCGGGAAACATGGGTATCAACCGGAAATGCAGGGATACCGAAAGCGTTAGCCAACACTACGCTGGCTGTTTTGCGGCCGACACCGGGTAAGTTAACCAGTTCTTCCATAGTCTGAGGTACTTGGCCATTATATTTTTCTATTAGAATCCGGCAGGATTTGAGAATATTTTCCGCTTTAGTTCTGAACAAGCCAATGGTTCGGATTTTATCTCCCAGCTCCTCCGGGGTTAACTCGTGCAATTTTTGCGGTGTTGGGTAGTGTTTAAAAAGTTCTGCAGTTACCTGATTTACTTTTTGATCCGTGGTCTGGGCACTGAGGATGGTGGCCACTAATAACTCAAATGGGTTTCGATAATTTAATTCACAATGGGCATCCGGATAAGTCCGGGCCAGAAGGTCAAGAATATCTCTAATTCTCAGGTTATTGTCTATTTTTTTCATTAGTTTATTCCTTTAGATGCTTAAAATTATATTAATGCTTAGGATTTATGCTATTTATTTTTATGCATAGACTTGAAAGGGGATAATTGATGTTAAGTGTTGCTCTCATAGCTCATGATCAAATGAAACCTAAAATGATAGAGTTTACTCTCAAATATAAAGATATTCTGGCAAAATGCAAGCTTATTGCTACCGGGACAACAGGTTCATTAATTGAAGAACATACGGGTTTGCAGGTTGAAAAAGTTTTATCCGGCCCGCTGGGCGGTGATCAACAAATTGGCAGCAAAATATCCTGTGGCAAGGTAAACGTAGTGGTTTTCCTGCGGGATCCTTTAACGGCTCAACCTCACGAGCCGGATATTACGGCGCTTCTCCGTATTTGTGATGTGCACAATATCCCTGTAGCTACCAACCGAAAAACTGCTGAAATATTAATTAGCTATATCCAAGATCACCTTGCTGATTAGCTTTCTTTCAGTATTAAACATAATACCGGACAAAAAAATACTAAGTCCTATTCCTTTCGACTAACAGGTAATCTTAATTCTCGGTATAGAGGCTTCCGCCAATGAATTCCCTAAGGATGGAGTTGAAAGGGATTTTATCTGTTTCCATGGGGTCAAAGAAGGAGAGGAGGTTTAATAAACGGGAAACCGCATCTTGATAGGGGCTGTCCTGGGGTATTTTTTCTAAGAGAGGCTCTGCGAAAGAACGCAGGGCATTTAATTCGTAAATAAGGCTGGAATTAAACATTACATCTGCTTCTTCCTGGTATTTAAAAACATTGGAATTTTCTCCCCGGCGTACGCTGGCCCATTGTTTGAGAGTCCTTTCCGGCCCAAATCCCCTGAATTTTTCATCTCTGATAATACGGCGGATTAATCTGGCTTCTGTGGTCGGAACTCTATTATAGGAATCAATGTTTAATTGGAAGAGAGAACTGATATAAATTTTGAAGAAATGATTACGGTCAATTCTCGGTAAGAGGTTAGGATTTAAGGCATGGATTCCTTCCACAACCAAAACATCATGGGGTCCCAGACAAAGGCATTGGCCTTTGGGAGCCCTTTTCCCGGTTAAAAAGTCGAAACGTGGTGTTTCAACTGTTTCACCCTGGATGAGTTTCTCCATTTGTTCATTTAAAAGGGCAAGATCCAAGGCTTCCAGGGCTTCGTAATCCGGCTGGCCGTTAGGGTCGCGAGGGGTATTTTCCCGGTTGACAAAGTAGTCATCCAGAGATAAGGGAACAGGTATCATGCCGTTAACCCGTAATTGAGTGGAAAGACGTTGGGCAAAAGTTGTTTTGCCGGAGGAAGAAGGTCCGCTGATGAGAATTATGCGGACAGTTTTCTTTTCTTGCAGGATCCGATCGGCGATATCGGCAATTTTTTTCTCGTGTAAGGCTTCGGCGATGCTGATTAACTCTAGCGAACGTCCCTGGCGGATTAAGTAATTAATATCTTTGACTTCTCCCAAATTAAGATTTTCCAGCCATCTCTGGGTCTCAGAGTAAGTAGAGGAAAGCTTCTCGGGTAAGGCAAATTGGCCGTTTTCTTGGGGATCATCAGCAAAATGAAGAATAAACCCCGGTGGAAAACCTATAATCTCAAAATCACCGATGGAAGAGGTATCGGGAAAAGCTGGATAAATAGATTTAAGAACCAGGTTATCGAGCTTGTATAGGTAATAGCCTCCTTCTTTGCCAAGCAATTCAAGCTTGCTGTTTTGTTTAACCCAATCTTTAAGCCGGTTTTCAATTAAGCGGGCCTCACGGGGTGAGACTAAAGAGCCGATGAATTCACAGTAAATTCCATCTAGGATGGAATAGGGAATTTTAAGTTTTTCCTCCGGGAAAAGATGTTTAACAACTTTGATTAACCCCAGTTGGAGAGTCTGACGATACTTACGCATTACATATTCGGACATTTAATCACCTTTCGTGTTATCTAATGCTCTTAGGGAGTATTAGATGTTTTTTATATAACAATTATAAGAATAATTTGTGGCTTTATTCAAGAGATTAGGCAAGATTCCCCTTTTTATTACCAGATTATTTCCATAATACCAAAAGCTTTAAAAGAACCTTAGGAGCCTAGAAAAGCCTAAAAAAGAGCAAACAAAAGCACTCAAAGCAAAGGTAAGCAAAATTCTTTGCTATCTCTTGGAAGTAAGGTATAATTATAAATATTTCAAAATTATTAATCTCATTTGCAAGATCTGGGAATATACCCGTTCTCTACTCCAAGCTTGGGTATTTAAGCTTTATCCCTAGCTATTTAGGGCTTGCAACAAGGCTTGGACCAAATAAAATGAAGCGATACTGGAGGGAAAGCATTGTATATCAGCACTCGCGGGAATATAGAACCGCAAACATCAGCTCAGGCCATAACTTTGGGAATGGTACCTCAAGGAGGATTATTTGTGCCCCAAGTCATTCCTTCCGTAGATTGGCGGGAATTAAGGGGTTTAAACTATGCGGAGCTTGCTTTAAGGATAATGAAGATTTTTTTACCGGAACTTCCGCAGAACACTTTAACGGAAGCGGTAAAGGTTTACCTGGATGGCCGTTTTGCCGGGGAAAACCCTGCTCCTTTAATCAACACAAGTGTTTGTGGACTCCTGGAATTGTGGCATGGCCCAACCGCTGCTTTTAAAGATATGGCTTTGCAGGTTTTGCCCTATCTTTTAAAGGCTAGTGCTAAAACCGTCGGCCTGCAGGAAGACATCCTTATTCTTACCGCTACTTCAGGAGATACGGGAAAAGCTGCGCTGGAAGGCTTTAAAGATGTCCCTGGCACCAAAATCATAGTTTTTTATCCTGAAGGAGGAGTAAGCCCGGTTCAGGAAAGGCAAATGATCACAACTGGCGGTTCCAATACAAAAGTCGCAGCGGTCCAAGGAAATTTTGACCAATGTCAAACAGCAGTTAAGAAAATGTTTTCTTCCAAGGATTTGCGCCAAAAACTTCAGCAGAAAGGTATAGTGTTTTCCTCAGCCAACTCTATTAATTGGGGACGCCTTTTACCGCAAATCGTTTATTACTATTGGGCTTATCTTCAAGCTGTAGAGCAAAATAAGATTTCAGTCGGGGCGAAGCTCAATATCGTTGTTCCTACGGGGAATTTCGGCAACATTCTTGCGGCTTACTATGCCAAAAGAATGGGCTTGCCTTTAAGCCGATTGATTTGTGCTTCCAACCGGAATAAAGTATTGGCGGATTTTTTCCAGAGCGGTATTTACAATATTAAGCGGCCATTTTACTTGACTACATCACCTTCCATGGATATTTTGATTTCCAGTAATTTTGAACGTTTTCTTTTTGAGGTTTCCGGCAGGGATTCGGACAAGATCACTCAGTGGTTTTCATCCCTCACTCAAGAAGGCAGCTTCACTGTTGAGGCGGACATTCTTCAGCATTGCCGCATGGAAATGGCAGCGGGATGGGCAACGGATGAAGAAGTTGCGCAAACCATTAAGGATGTGTATGAACAAGACGGGTACCTTCTTGATCCTCATACCGCGGTGGGAATGAAAGTCTACCGGGATTACCGGGAGAAAAGTGGAGATCAGACTTATACAGTGCTTACTTCTACAGCCAGCCCTTTTAAATTTGCTCAAAGCGTTTTACAAGCTTTGGACGTTCCTAACGCCAAACCGGACGACCCTTGGGAAGCCTTAAATATGCTCAGCAGAGTAACCGGCTGGGAGATACCCGTTAATTTACAAGGGTTGAAGGCAAAAATGGCGCCAGATGTCCCCAGTATACGGCCGGAGGAAATAGAAGAATATATTCTGCTTGCATTTCAAAAATAGTTTGGGTAAAATGATTAATTGGAAGGATGGGGAACCTTCCTGGGAGAAAGGTGGACAAGGTGGAGAAACAGGCAGTGGTACGTACGCTGCCTGTTTCGTCTCTATATGCCCCAAAATATCCTGTTTTAAAATTAATTCCTTCTAAAACTTTTTCCTGTTTAAAAGGCTTGTAATCGTCTAGAAGGTTTGAAGTTTATTGGAATACTTCCAAAAATGAGAAACTGGAGTGTCTGATATTATGGGCTTGGAGATTGAACGCAAATTTCTGGTTTATCCTGAGCACCTGCCGAAACTCACTCAAGGGGTAAAGATTATTCAGGGCTATTTGGCGGAGACTCCTTCTGTAAGGTTCAGGATAATCGATAACCAGATGGTCATTGCAATTAAAGATTATTACTCAGAAGGAAAACGCTTTGAGTTGGAGACACCCGCCAAAATGATAAACTGGGAAGAAATAGTAAAGTTGCAGCAATTAGCTATATGCCCCCCTATTGTTAAAGTCAGATACAAAGTAAATTTTCAAGATTTAATATGGGAGATTGATATCTATCAAGGAGAAAATGAAGGGTTAATAACTGCGGAGGTTGAACTTCCTTCGGAAGACTATCCGCTTGTTTTTCCTCTTTGGGTAAACAAGGAAAAAGAAATAACAGGGGATTTAAGGTATAGCAATCTTAATCTGGGTCGCAGACCTTTTTCCCAATGGAAGGTTTCAAAATAAAATAAATTAGTGCCAAAATTAGTAATTTTCTCTCCTACTGTGTATAATAGTTTAAGAAAAATACACTACCGGGAGGGATTTGTTTTGTCTGAAACTTTACGAACCAGGGAGGAAATTCCCCGGGAATATAAATGGAAACTTGAGGATATTTTTGCTACGAATGAAGATTGGGAAAAATTATTTCAAGAAACGGCGCAGATGATCGAAGAGAAGGACAAATACAAAGGGAGATTAGCCGAAAGTGCCGATCTTTTTTTGCAATGTCTGGAATGGGCTGATAAGCTAAGTCTCTATCTGGAGGAGTTGTATACCTATGCCAGGATGCGTCGCGATGAGGATAATAGGATTGCATTATACCAAGGAATGACAGACCGGGCCAGTATGCTTTCGGTGCAGGCCGGTAGCGCCTTATCCTTTATTGTGCCGGAGATATTGGCAATTCCCACAGATAGGTTTGAGGAGCTTCGTCAAGATCCGAGACTGGATATTTATGATCATTATCTCGACAACATAATCAGGCGAAAAGAGCATGTCTTATCCCCTGCGGAAGAAAGGCTGTTGGCTGAAGCCAGTGAACTGGCGGCAGCGCCCAGTACGATTTTCAGCATGGCTAATGATGCGGATTTGAAAATTGGCTACATCAAAGATGAAAAAGGCCGAGAGGTCGAATTGACCAAAGGGAATTTTATAAAATTTATGGAAAGCAGAGAGCGCCGGGTTAGGAAAGATGCTTTTAAAACCCTCTACACCGCATATGGGAAATTAATTAATTCCTGGGCTTCCATGCTTAATGCCAGTGTCAAAGGAGATGTTTTTTTTGCCAGAGCGCGGCGGTATAATTCGGCTATCGAAGCCGCCCTGGACGATGACAAAGTGCCTTTGGCCGTTTATGACTCCCTTATCCAAACAGTACATGATTATTTGCCCGAGTTTCAACGCTATTTGCGCCTGCGCAAACAAGTTCTTGGGCTGGATGAATTGCATATGTACGATCTTTATGCCCCTTTGGTTCCGGAAATGGATGCCCATATACCTTTTGAAGAAGCCAAAGCCATTGTCAGGAAAGGGCTTAAACCTTTGGGAGAAGAATATCTTGAGGTTTTGGATGAAGGCTATAATTCCGGTTGGATCGATATTTACGAAAACGTCGGCAAAACAAGTGGCGCTTACTCTTGGGGTACATATTGTTCGCACCCCTATGTTTTATTAAATCATCAAGATAATTTAAATTCCCTTTTTACCTTGGCTCATGAAATGGGTCATGCTCTGCACAGCTACTTTTCCAATAAAAAGCAAATTCATCTTTACGCCGGCTACAAGATCTTTGTAGCGGAAGTAGCATCGACTTTAAATGAGTCTTTGGTAATGAGGCATCTTATTGAAACAACCAATGACGATAAAATGAAATGCTATCTTTTAAATCATTATCTGGAACAATTTAGGGGCACTCTCTTTAGGCAAACGATGTTTGCCGAATTTGAGAAAAAAATTCATGCCGCAGTGGAGAATAATGAACCTCTAACTGCCGAATACTTATCAAAAATATATCGAGAATTAAACCTGCAATATTTTGGCTCGGATATAGTAGTGGATGAAGAGATTAATATCGAATGGGCTCGGATTCCCCATTTCTACAACGCTTTCTATGTTTACAAATATGCCACGGGATTTTCGGCAGCCACAGCTTTAGCACAGCAAATTCTGACAGAAAAAGAACCGGCTGTAGATCGTTATTTGGAGTTTTTGGGGAGCGGCGGTTCTGATTATCCTATTAATCTTTTGCGCAGGGCCGGAGTTGATATGGAAAAACCGGAACCGGTCCAACAGGCTTTGCAAGTCTTTACGGAACTGCTGGATCAATTGGAGAAGCTCTTAATTAAATAAATTTTAAAAATGAATAAAATATTAAATTCCGTTGTTGGAGTAAGCTTAAATTTTAGAGATATTTGCGAAATTACCGATTTATTGTTAGTATAGAAAAGAAAATATAAAGATTTAGAAGCCACACTAGAGTGGCAAGATGGAGGTAACAAGAGTGTCTAATTCATGCAGTGGTTGTCCATCAGCCTCAAGTTGTTCCGGAAGCTGTCCATCTCAACCGGAATTAACTGAAGCTCAAAAAGCAAGCAATGTTAAAAATGTTATTGCCGTTATGAGCGGCAAAGGAGGAGTAGGAAAATCCTCAGTTACTGGCATGCTTGCCGTAAGCCTTAATAGACAAGGTTTTAAGGTTGGGATCCTGGATGCGGATATTACCGGTCCAAGTATTCCGAAGATATTTGGCATCCAAACTAAGGTTAATGCCAATGAGATTGGGATCATCCCTGCCGTTTCCTCTCAAGGGATCAAGCTGATTTCTCTTAATCTTATGATTGTCAATGAAGATGACCCGGTAGTTTGGCGCGGGCCGATTATCTCTCAGCTGGTAAAGCAATTCTGGACAGATGTTGTTTGGGGAGAATTAGATTATTTGCTGGTGGATTTGCCGCCCGGGACAGGGGATGTGCCGATTTCTGTCTTCCAATCACTTCCGGTAGACGGAGTGGTTATTGTTACCAGTCCCCAACAACTGACCAACATGGTGATCAGAAAAGCTATTAAAATGGCTAACATGTACAAAGCCAACTTTTATGGCTTGATAGAAAATATGGCATATGCAGAATGTCCGGATTGCCATAAACGTATCGAAATATTTGGCCAACCAGTCGGAGAAAGGGAAGCATCTAAAAATGGAATACCCTATTTAGGAGAATTACCCATTGATCCTAAGCTTACAGAGCTTTCTGATGCCGGCCGCATCGAAGAATACATGTCGGACAAATTTGAGCACATTGCCCAAAAACTTATTGCCCGCAGTCAAGAAAAGCAGGCCAAGACTGACCTTTAAGCAAATCATTAAACTATTATTGAGAACTTCTTTCCATTCCAAAATCAGGTTCCTTGCTGAACCTGATTTTAAATCAAATAGCCTACGGAGGTGTAGACATGAGCGATAAAAAAACAAACCAAGGGGAATCTACCATCCGGGATATAAAATTAGCCCCTAACGGCCGGCAGAAAATAGAATGGGTTAAACCCCACATGCCTGTCTTAAATGCTTTACATGAACAATTCCGTAGGGAACGTCCTTTCGTCGGCAAAAAAATTTTAATGTGCCTGCATTTGGAAGCTAAAACAGCTTACTTGGCTCTAACTGTTAAGGCCGGCGGGGGAGAGGTAGCAGTTGTAGCCAGCAATCCCTTGTCAACTCAGGATGATGTTGTGGCTGCTCTGGTAGAAAGCGGCATTAGAGCCCATGCTTGGTACGGTGCAACTGAGCGAGAATATTTTGAGCATATTAATCAGGGGCTGAATTTTGAACCAGATTATATCATAGATGACGGTGGGGATTTAGTTGCCACTATTCATACCCGTAGGCGTGAATTACTGGGCAAGGTTAAAGGTGGAGCAGAAGAAACTACAACGGGAGTCCTCAGGCTGAAAGCTATGGATAAAGATGGCCAGCTTGAGTTTCCAATGATTTCTGTGAACGATGCCCGCAGCAAATACCTCTTTGATAACCGCTATGGAACCGGCCAATCGGTTTGGGATGCTATACTGCGCACTACCAATCTGGTAGTAGCAGGGAAGACTGTCTGCATAGTCGGTTATGGCTGGTGTGGCAAAGGTGTGGCTTTAAGAGCAAGAGGACTGGGGGCCAGAGTAATCGTCACTGAAATTGACCCCATCAAAGCTATAGAAGCTTGGATGGACGGTCACGAAGTGATGCCTATGCAACAAGCCGCATCTCAAGCAGATTATTTTATTACGGTCACCGGCAATATTAACGTCATTAATAAAGACCATTTTCTTCTGATGAAAGATGGAGCAATATTGGCTAATGCCGGGCATTTTGATGTGGAAATCAGCAAACCGGATCTCAGGGAATTGGCTGTTTCGCAAAGAGTCGTGCGTCCCAATATTGAAGAATATGTGCTAAAGAGTGGCCAAAAGGTTTATTTACTGGCTGAAGGAAGATTGGTAAATCTTGCTGCAGGTGATGGCCACCCGGCTGAAGTTATGGACATGTCTTTTGCTCTCCAGGCTTTAGCCTTGGAATACTTAGTTAAAAATAACGACCTGGAGCCTCACCTTCATAAAGTACCGGAAGAGATTGATAAGCGAGTAGCATTAATGAAGCTTGAGTCCTTGGGCGTAAGTATCGATAACTTAACCCCGGAACAAGAGCGGTATCTTGCTGCTTGGCAGGATTAATCAAAGACTAAAAATAAATTATAACAAATTAAAAATAATTATTATTAGTCATTGAAATAGTTTATAATAGCCTTCGAATCTTTGCTGGTCAATTTAGACTAAATTAGTTAACTACCCAGCTATTTTTGCTGTTCTGGTTGTTGAAGGTTGTTTTTAAATGTTTTTGCTGATTCAAGGCGGCAAGTTTAACTTTTGCAAATTCCTTTAGCAATGTATAAAATAGGGATATACCAAATAGATATTAAATTAAATATAGTTAAAAAATACTGTTTTAATTATTTTTGGACTATGGAGCGCTATTCTAGTGCACAAAACGGTTGTTCGAGGGCGGGCCTAAGAATCCGCTAAGGGCACACCAATGAAGTTCCTGGTGGTGGCTTGAAACGCCCAGTTTTGGGCTGCTGCTGGGAGTTAAGGACTTAGGGGGATCTACAATGGCATGTAGGCGCTACCCTTTGTCCGTGGAGGCCCAGGTACGTGGTTATGATCAAATGAACTACGGCTTGGGGATGAACCTGCATTAGGAAGGAACTTAGTGCAGCGTAGCCTGCCTTGAGGTGGGGAAGTTGGGAAGGCGTGAGATGGTTTGCATTTGTTGGCAAACAATTGTAAACCTGCCGGAAATTCTTTTCTGCAAAAGAGGCTAGAACTACCGGGAGTGTGAAGGAAAACTTCTAGAGCGTTTTATCAAAAAGGATTGAAGTGCGGACTAAGTGGCGATCAAGTTCTAATGGCGGTGACGCCTTAGGCCGGGGGAAAGGGGAAACCGCCCTGGAAGGAAACTAAAGGGAACTCGGTGGGAAAACCTACTTGACCTAAGCCGCAACATTTACTTTTTGATATCCTAAGGTCCAAAGCCTCTCATTTTCGAGAGGTTTTTTACTTGGGGTTTAGATATATAAAACAAAAGAGGCAGAATCTCTGCCTCTTAAACTATAAGAACTCATTAAACTGTTTTGTTCTCCCCATTTTTTCCATTATTATTAGCTGTAACTTTATTGTTAGTTTTAATCTTTTCCTCTTCAGTTTCTGCAAAGGTGCTTGTTCCAACAAAGCGAGCGCCTTGGTCAATTTTTAGCTGTCTGATATTAATATCACCGTAGAGGCGTGCAGTAGAGCTTAATTCTAAAAGGTCTTTAGCTTTAATATTCCCGCGAACCTCGCCCGCCAAGCTAATTGTTTGAGCATCGATATTAGCATTTAAAACGGCACTTTGTCCAATTGCCAAATCGCCAGCTACGCTGACAGTGCCTTCTACCTTGCCGTCAATGCGAGCATTGCCATTAGAAATAAAAGAACCTTTCACTTCGCAGTCTGCGGCTAAATAAGTAACGTTAGAGTTTGAATTTGAGTTGGCGATTTTAGGTACTGGTTTGGCCCTATTTTCTTTCTTACCAAACATCTTTTTCACTGCTCCTTGCTATATGTTGTAAAAATTAATGGATCGACTAATTGTCCATCGACATAAGCAGTATAATGCACATGACTGCCGGTGCTCCTGCCGCTATTACCGCTGTAGGCGACAATTTCACCTTTCTTGACCGTATCGCCAACCTTTACTGTCAGCTTGGAGTTATGGGCATAAAAAGTAACAACCCCAAAACCATGGTCAATTTGAACCCTTCTTCCCCAATAACCGTCCCAGCCGGCAAAGGTAACAGTCCCGTCTGCAACTGCCAAGACGGGAGTCCCGTAAGGACAGGCAATATCAATTCCGTTATGGAATTCACTTGTCCAGCGGCCAAAAGGATTACGACGATAGCCAAAGGGCGAAGATATAGGTCCATTAACCGGAAGAATGCTGGGGGTGCGGTTCATTTTATCTTCATAAGCGACAGAGGCCTCATAGTACTCTTCAATAATTTGTTTGTGATTCTCTACAAAGGCTGCAGCTTGATCCAGGCTTTGAGCCGGTGTAACGGACTGCAGCGAGAAACTTCCCCTGCTGATTTCCGTGTTATTGTTTTGGGTATCCAACTTCAGAATATCTTCGATTTTTTTCTCGAGAGAGGCAATTGCCAAAAGGTTATCGTTAATCTCTATAGACTTTTCATGCAACCGGGCTATTTCCAGGTCTTTGGCTTTTAACTCCATTTCCAAAGTATCGATATAAGCAAATTTTTGGCTGTATTCCTTTATGTATTTAGCCTGATAAACATCATGGACAAATAAACCGGAGAAAAAGAGGCCAAAGGCCGCTGAGCTGACAATAATTATTTTTTTGGCTTTAAGGGAAAAGTGGATCTGACGAGGTGCTTTGTTATGTTCAGGGGGAATGATGATTATAGAGTATTTACGTTTCAAAATATCACTCCTGAAAACATTGTCTAAAAGCCTCTGCTTGCCGCAAAAAAAAATTCCAATATAATCCAATACAATTAGAATAGGACCATTTTTAGGATATACCAACTTTTGTCCTATTGTCAATAACAAGAACCTACAAAAACGAACAACATAATTTCAAATTAATTATTTTTTCGGAAATAATTATAAACCCCTTCAGCGGTATTCTGCGGTAAACCTGCCTTAGTCAGTTCTGCCAAAGAGGCGTTTTTGATCTGCTCTAAGGATTGGAAAGTACTTAGCAAAAGTCTTTTGCGTTTGGGACCGATGCCCGGAATATTGTCCAATTCCGAAGCGGTAATATTTTTCAGCCTCTGCTGGCGGTGAAAGGTTATTGCAAAACGATGCACTTCTTCTTGAATTTGCTGAATTAAACGGAATACCTCCGGTTTGGAAGTTAAATCTATTTCTTGCCCCTTGTTATTGATCAAACCGCGGGTTTCATGGCGTTCATCTTTAACCATCCCGGCTACCGGCAGTTGGATTTGTAAATCTTGAAGAGCCTCAAGGGCAGCTTTAACATGCCCCTTACCGCCATCTACCAGAACCAGATCCGGCAGGGGTTTGTCTTCTTTCAGCAAGCGAGCATAACGGCGATAAATAACATGTTTAAGATATGCAGTATCGTCATTATTATTCGCCAGAGGTTCAATTTTAAATTTCCGGTAATTGCTGCGGTAAGGCCTTCCCCCTTGAAACTGGATCATTCCGCCGACAACGCCGGTTCCAGCCAAGCTGGAAATATCGAAAGCCTCAATGACTTCAGCCTTAGGTATCTGCAGGACTTCTGTTAGTCCTTCTAAAGTCCTATTTACTTCTTCTTTTTTATCTTTTTCCAGTTTGATTTTTTCTTCCAACACGGTTTGTGCATTAGCCTGCGCTAAATTAATTAACTCCCGGTTTTTGCCCCGTTTAGGTATGACAAGGGGTAGAATATCAAAAACAGAAGAAGAGTTAAGTTCCGGAATGCAAATCTCGTCCGGTATGGCAGCTTTTTCGGAATAATACTGGACAAGGAAAGTAACGAAGGCTTCCTCCGGCTCGGCATAATAAGGAAAAATAAACCCGTCCCGAGTTACCAGTTTTCCTTGTCGAAAACAAAAAATTTGAATACTAAGCAGTTCCTCGTTGGCAAAGTAAGCAATTATATCCCTATTTTTAAAATCATTCAAAGTAATATTTTGCTTCTCGCTAATTTTATGTAGATCGGCTATTAAGTCCCGGTATTCACGGGCAGCTTCAAACTGTAGAGAACTGGCGGCGGCATGCATCTTTTCTTCCAGCCAACTAATAATACTTTTTTGGTTACCTCTTAAATATTGATTGGCTTTATCAATAATTTCTTCGTATTCTTCGGCGGTAATAGAATGCAGGCAAGGCCCTAAACATTGCCCTAAATGATAATAGAGGCAAGGTTTGGCGGGGATTTGCTTACACTTGCGCAAGGGTAGGAGACGATTAAGCAGCCGGGCTGTTTCCCTGGCAGCGGTAGCATTGGGATAAGGGCCGTAATATTTGCCTTTTTTTTTCTGTACCTGACGGGTAACAATTAGGCGCGGGTGTTTTTCCGAGGTAATAAGAATGTAAGGATAAGATTTATCATCTCTCAGCATGATGTTATACTGCGGGTTGTATTTTTTAATAAGGTTACATTCCAAAAGGAGAGCTTCCACCTCAGAAGAAGTTACAATATATTCAAAATCTGTTATTTCACTAACTAGCTTTTGGGTTTTCTGATCATGGGAACCTGTAAAATAAGAACGAACCCTGTTTTTTAAAACCTTGGCTTTTCCAACATAAATAATTTTACCGGCAGCGTTTTTCATCAGGTAAACACCGGGTTTTTCAGGGAGCAAACTGAGCTTTTTGCGCAGCAAATCCATCCGCTTAGTCACCTCTCCTAAAATTTTAGAAGGAAACCTCGAATGTTGCAAGTTGACTCATATTTCTTTAGATTCTCACGTATATTTGCAGGGGGTGATACTATGCGGAGCACATGGGGCCGTCCTCCCAAAAATGATATTTGGAGCGATATTCAAGCTCTGGCAATTTGGATTTTTATCGTTGGGGTTGTAGGCTACTTGTTATTTCCAGACTTTTTTCATAATGTCTATAACCAGCTCGCTGCTCCGGCTGAAACCGAGGAAATCGGTGAAATCACTTTGCCCGCCACCAATATTGACGCAGAGGACTATTCGAACTTTCATCTCCCAAGTGTTTATGATTCCATTTACAGCGGTGATAGCGAAATATCCGATGGATATTGGGCTATTTTTGTAGATGACAATCAGTTTAAGCAATTATCTCTGACGGCAGAAAGCTATGCCTTTATTTTGCGATTAATAGACGGAGATAGGAAGGCAGAAATAAAAAATACCTTGCTTTTGGCGGCTAACGGGCAACTTCATAAGTATCAAGTGAGCGCTGAAGTTTATAATATTATTCTTAATTTAAGCGCCATTAATGCCCGTTCCGGCAAAATATAAACCGCAAGCAAGGTGACATAACAAAGTATACGGTTATCAGAATAAATCCTGATAAAAGGTGGTCAATATAAATTGTCAACATGAATTAATAATTGAATTGCTGGATTAGCGAAAGAGTAGTTTAGCTCCGGCTGCAAATAAGATCAGACCTAATATTTGCCCGGGGTTCCAAGGAATCCGCTGGACCCCGAGCAGGCCGAAATGATCAATAAGAATGGCAATTCCAACTTGGCCGACAATAATGGCGGTAGTAGCGTTGCAAACTCCAATCTTGGCGATTGTAAAGGCCACCAAAGCAATGATTGCTACGCTCAATATTCCACCTAAATAAAGATACCAAGGTATTTCCAGCCATTTTATCTGGATAAAGGGAGCTTTCCAAATCACAACTGCTAGCAAGGCGGTTAAAGTGCCGATAATATGAACAGTCAACGTAGAGGTAAGTAATGAGGTTTTCTGGGTTAACTGGGAATTGAGGGTTCCTTGTAAAGCCATAGCTGCACCTGATAAAGCGGCTAAGGCGGCTGGTAAAGATAATAGTTTGAGCATGACTTGACCTCCTATGCCTATCGTTGGTATGATGGTTTATTTTTTAATGGGCAAGAACACCAAGTAAGTCAAAAATATTGTAGTATTTGTTCAAATTGTTAAGGGGAAAATGATAATGAGGTTGTTTTGGAAAAGAGGTGGGAGAATGGATTTTAATCCTGAACTGGTACGTAGAGCTCAAATGCTACTGACTTTAGATCATTCTTTGTCTCAGGTTAAAGAAATACTCTTAAAAGAAGGCTATCCTGTCGGTCAGGTCAAAAAGTTAATAGATGCAACTGAAGAGGTACTTAATTATTTTGTGCCTCCGGCCTACGATGATGATAAAATAGCAATCGATATTCAGCACCCTAATAAAGACAATACCAAAGATGATTCACCGGATATCCTGGTTGATAGGGTGAGCGGGAAAATCGAGCTTCTTACGCCTCATTTGCAGGAAACCTGGCGAGTTGCAAACGAAATTCGCAAAACTCTAAAATGCCAATATCGCTAGACAGGGATTGAAAAACTAATCCCTGTTATTTTGTCGTAAATAATAAATAATTATGTAGGAGAGTTTATTGGCAAAAAGTGCGAAACTATATTACTATAAAAAAAGAAATTATTATAAAATAAACAAGGATAAAAAACAAAGGTAAACAAACTTATTTCAGGGCTGGAAATATTTGGGAGCATTTAGTGGTATTTAGAGGTGGAAAATGAAAATCGGCATTCTTTCAGATACGCACATCCGCAAGGGGCGAACTCTGGCATCTTTTGTTTGGGGAGAGTTGGAAGATGTTGATTATATACTCCATGCCGGGGATTTGGTTACCCCTAGTTTGTTGAACGATTTGGCGCTTCTGGCACCGGTTGTGGCAGTCCAAGGTAATTGCGATTGGGGTGTAGATCATTTACCGGAAAAGGTTATTACTACTTTCGGTAATATTAATGTGGGTCTTACCCACGGTTACTTAGGATCCGGCTGGTCAACCCCGGAGAGAGCGTTTAATACTTTTCAAGGGGACCAAGTTGATATCATTATTTTTGGACATAGCCATATTCCTTATAAAAGTTTTAAAGACGGGGTTTTGCTTTTTAACCCGGGGTCGCCCACTGAGAAAAGAGGCCAACCCCATTACTCTCTGGGCATTATGACCATCGAAGACGGTTTTTTTGATATTCAGCATATTTTTTTCTAGTTATGCTTTCCTAGTTATACAGTATAGAAATAATAAAAATGTTAGGAGTAAAAGCATAGACTAAGCGAAGGTAATTGTCGGGAGATTGAAGAAATGAAGTTCCGCCGTAATAAAATTAAAAGAGAACATAGCATTATCAAAGGATGTCTGGATTGGTTAGAGGATTTAAGCCGTCTTAAAGAAGTAACGGACATTATTCCGGGGGTAATTAATGTTACTCATTCCAAAGAACGAGGAATTGACTACCAATATGAAACACCAACTGGTTGCAAACTTCTTCTAAAAGCGGAAGGGTCAATTCAGGAGACTTTTGTCGTAACTACAAGACCTGAGGCAGTGAAAGCTTGGGTTCAAAAAAGGAGTGAAGAACTGGACCTTTTAAAAAAGGCTCTGGAAGATGAAGTAGCCTGGAAGGAAAAGAAAACTGAGGCACAACAACAGCCTCTTAATAAGAATAAAAAGGTAGCAGACAAACATCATCCAAAAAATTATAAAGAAACCGGAGATGTTGTAGCTAATCCTTTAGTTGAACGAGATAAATTCCTGGCGGGAATAAAAGAAGAAGTTCGAGTTGTAGAGATTAATCAAGGTTTAAGAGATTCCTTTGTGGAAAGTTTAGCAACCATGGCTGATTTAGATAACCCTAAACTGGCGGATTCTTTGGAACCGGAACAAAAAAAAGCTTTGCAGAAACTTAAGGCCAAGTTAAAAATCCCTGCAAAGCAACATTCCAATTAAACAATATAAATAAAAAACTCGCATCGTTTGAGTTAAGTGATGCGAGTTATCTTTATTTCAGTCATCCAGTTATCTTTATTTCGGTGATTTTAAACTCTATTTTTATCTCTATAATAATTATTCCTTATTTGGTGCTGGTTTACCCCGGTTTTGATCCCATCCTTTGCCGGAAGGTTCAAAAAAAGATACGTTTTTATGTTCCGGTGGGAGGTAGTCTTGTTGAACCCAATTGCCCGGGAAAGAGTGAGGATAAAGGTAGTCATTTCCGTGGCCTAGTTTTTGGGCACCGGGGTAATGAGCATCACGCAAATGGCTTGGCACTTGACCGGGTTGATGCTTTTTCACAAAGCTTAAAGCCTTATCTATGGCCGTAACAACAGAATTGCTTTTT
Organism: Peptococcaceae bacterium; assembly: GCA_012839895.1. Lineage (GTDB taxonomy): Bacteria > Bacillota > Desulfitobacteriia > Desulfitobacteriales > Syntrophobotulaceae > DUML01. The sequence goes on from DUML01000020.1 coordinate 17,864, forward strand.
GGAGCTGTGGCTATGGCTAGGACTGCTTGGGCCAGCGGAATGCGGGCTTCGGGCATACCGACCCATTCCAGAGCATTAGCGGCGGCATGAGCCTGGAGCATGGCTAAAGGGTCGGCTAAGCCCACATCTTCCGAAGCATGGACAATGATCCTGCGGACAATAAAGCTGGGATCTTCACCGGATTCTAAAAGCACAGCCAACCAGTAAAGAGCGGCGTCGGGGTCTGAACCGCGCATACTTTTAATTAAGGCCGAAATGAGATCATAATGGTTATCACCGTTCTTATCAAACCGGTAGTGGCGTTCTTGGATAGATTCTTTAGCAATTTCCAGGTCAATATACCTTATCCCATTCTGGGGCGGAGTAGTTAAGACGGCAATTTCCAAAGCGTTTAGAGCTCGGCGTAAGTCACCTCCCGCATAGTCTATCCAATGTTTCAGGGCTTCGGGGGATATCTCAGTCTTATAATTGCCCAGGCCTCTCTCACAGTCTTTTAAAGCTCTTTCGATTCCTAAACGGATTTCTTCCTCAGATAAAGGATAAAAGCGAAAAATCGTCGATCTGCTGAGCAGGGCGGAGTTAATCTCAAAGTAGGGGTTTTCAGTAGTAGCCCCGATAAAAGTTATTATACCGCGTTCGATGGGCGGAAGCAGGACATCCTGTTGGCTTTTATTAAAACGATGAACCTCATCACAGAAAACCAAAGTTTTGCGGTTATAATGGTAGAGCCTTTCTTCGGCTTGTTCGATAATTTCACGTAAATCTTTCACGCCTGCTGTGACTGCATTAATGCGTATAAAAAAAGATGAAGTACTGTTGGCAATAACCTGGGCTAAGGATGTTTTGCCGGTTCCCGGTGGTCCATAAAGGATAAGGGAAGTAACCCGGTCGGCCTCGATGGCGCGCCTTAAAAGCTTACCCGGACCAAGAATTTCTTTTTGGCCAATGAACTCGTCCAAGGTAGTAGGTCGCATGCGGTCAGCTAAAGGGGCCGCTTTTTTGGAATCAAAAGTGGAAGAGAACAGATCCATAAGCTTCTATCCTTTCGGCAGGAAAAATATTTTCAGTTAGTTGTAAATTCTATCCTAAAGTCTAATATTAAAGAAAATTGAAGAGTTACCTCTATTATAACAGTAAAATACCATTTTTTAAGTTTTATTCTTATTGACAAATTCCGATTGGTTTAGTAGGATATAAATGAACTAGCCGCCTTTTACGGCGGAGAGAGAGGTGACATTAGTGAGGTTTTCTACCAGAGGTAGATATGGCCTTTATATCATGGTTGATTTGGCTCAGCATGCCGAAGAAGGACCTGTTTCTTTAAAAAGCGTTGCTGAAAGGCAAAAACTTTCGGAACACTATTTAGAGCAATTAATTCCTGATTTGCGTAAAGCTGGCTTAGTAAAAAGCATCCGGGGCTCCCAAGGAGGATATATTCTGGCAAAAAAGCCGGAAGATATCTTGATAGGAGATGTTATTCGGGTTTTGGAGGGCCCGATAGCCCCTGTGGAGTGTACTAACATTAGCGGAGAAGATTGCTGTGAAAAAACAAATTTTTGCGTTACCCGTGAAGTATGGGTAAAAGTTCGCGATTCAATTAATAATGTTGTGGATTCTATCACCTTGGCAGATTTAATTAAAGATACTGAAAAAGGAGAAGGAGAAAAAGTTAACCTTTTTGAAGAAGAAGCTTAAAAAACAAGAGTAGCTTTTATAAAGAGTGGAGGTTTATTATGAAGTACATTTATCTTGATCATAGCGCCACAACACCGGTAGATCCCGAAGTAGCAGAATTAATGATGAAATATTATGTTGAGTACTACGGTAACCCTTCCAGTGTGCATTATTTTGGCCGGCAAGTCAAAAAAGCTTTGGAAGAAGCCCGGTCTCAGGTTGCAGATTTCATCGGAGCGAATGTTTCTGAAATTACTTTTACCAGTGGCGGCACAGAAGCGGATAACCTTGCTATCCAAGGAGCGGCCCGGGCGCAAGCCAAGAAAGGCAAACACTTGATTACCACGGCTATTGAGCATCATGCTGTTTTAGATACTTTTAAATATCTGGCTAAGAACGGTTATGAGCTGACCGTTTTACCGGTGGACGAGGATGGATTGGTAAGCGTCGAAGATGTGGCCAAGGCCATTCGCCCTGATACTATCCTGATCAGTGTGATGCACGCTAACAATGAAGTAGGCTCAATTCAACCTATAGCTGAAATAGGGAAAATAACCAGAGAAAAAGGTATTCTCTTCCATGTAGACGCTGTTCAATCTTTGGGAAAAATACCTGTTAATGTCCAAGACTTAAATGTTGACCTCTTGACTATTTCCAGCCATAAAATCTATGGTCCAAAAGGGGTAGGCGCTTTATATATCCGGAAGGGTGTTAAAATTTCACCTTTGGTATTTGGTGGTTCTCAAGAAAGAAAAATGCGTTCCGGAACTGAAAATGCGCCGGGAATAATCGGCTTTGGCAAAGCCTGTGAGTTGGCAAGCCAAAGAATGGCCGAAGAAAGTAAAAAGCTAACCAAGCTAAGAGATATGCTCATTGACGGGATATTAACCAAAATTGAACACGTCAAGTTGAATGGGCCTCGCGGAGATAAACGGTTACCTAATAATGTTAATGTCAGCATTAAATATGTTGAAGGGGAATCCCTGCTGTTAAGCCTTGATATGTTGGGAATTGCCGCTTCCAGCGGGTCTGCCTGCACGTCCGGTTCCCTTGACCCTTCCCATGTTCTCTTAGCTATGGGACTTAGCCATGAGGTTGCCCATGGTTCCTTGAGGTTTTCTTTGGGAAGGCAGAATACAGAGGAAGATATCAACTATGTTTTGCAAGAACTCCCCAAAATTGTAGACAGATTGCGGGCAATGTCTCCTCTTTATGCCAAGGCTAATTGCCAAAACAGCTAAGTAGAAGGTTCATTAATACTGAAACGCAAATACTAAATAGAGAACAATAGGGAGGAAAAGAATATGTATTCCGAAAAAGTAATTGACCACTTCACTAATCCGCGTAATGTAGGGGAGATTGAAAATCCCGACGGTGTTGGTCAGGTCGGAAATCCAAAGTGCGGCGATATCATGCGCATTACTTTGAATATTGAAAACAATATCATCAAAGACATTAAATTTAAAACTTTTGGCTGTGGAGCAGCTGTGGCTACAAGCAGTGTTGTTACCGAAATGGTCAAAGGGAAAACCCTTGAAGAAGCATTAGCCATTACCAACGCTCAAGTGGCTGAAGAACTCGGCGGTCTGCCCGAAACCAAAATGCATTGTTCAAATCTGGCAGCCGACGCCGTTCATGCTGCAATCAAAGATTACCTGAAAAAACAAACAAAGGTTTGAGGTTTTGATATTTTCATTTGAGACCTATGAATAGAATTTGCCAAATATGGCAAAAGTAATAAAAGTGATAGATAGACAAAATAGGGCTCAAATGAGGTATATTATGCGGAGGATGAGAGATCTCATCAGAATCCCGGTCATTGACCAAAATACTGAACAGCGTTTAGGTTGGGTTAAAGATATCCTTTTTGATGAGAAGAACAATACTATAACCGGTATAATCATGGAGAAGGATTCATTCTTAAAATCCCAGCAGGAAAAGATAGCCAGGGAAGATATAATATCTTTCGACAAAGATTCAATTGCTGTTGAAAAATTAACTGAAAAAAATGTTGGCGGAATTGCATGGTCGGAAAAAATCGGTGCCGAGGTTTATAGCGGTGAAGGGGAAATAAAAGGGACAGTAGTTGATATTTTTGTTGATAATCTGGTGCATAATGTGTTAGGTTATGAAATATCAGATGGCATCTTTTCCGACCTGGTTAAAGGCCGGGAAGCAGTCTTAAAGGAAAATATCCTGGCTGCAAGCCAAGATGTTATTGTAATTGAAGGGGGGTCAACGTCATGATTTGCCCTGTTTGCGGGGGGCGGCAGATTGGCAAAGTAGGTGTCGAACAATTTTATTGCTGGGATTGCTGCGTAGAGTTTAACAGTCATGCCAATAAAACTGTTGTCGTTTACGATTTGGAAGAAGACGGCACCCTGATCCCCTGGGAGGACTTCTATTTGGAAAGCCAAGAAATAATGCAAGCTGCCGCTGAATAATTATTAGGATTAGTTTTGAGAAAATAGGAGGTTGGGATTTTCAAAGGATTGAAAAGACCGGCCTTTTATTGCTTTTAGCGGTGTTTTTGGGGGTAAATAATGAAACTTTCCCATCTGCGCTGGCTGTTTATTATTTTTTTGTTGGTTCTGGGGATTTATTTTCTCTTCAAAGTAAGGGGTATTATTTTTCCTTTTGTAGTCGGGGCAGTAATGGCCTATTTATTAAGCCCTGCCGTAACTTGGCTGGAGAATAAAGGCTTGCGCCGGCGAGGCGCTGTAGCTGTAATTTTCATTTGGATTACAGTACTGTTTGTTATTTTATTGTTTTTAATTTTGCCTAAGCTTTATCTGGAACTAAGTAAATTGGCTGTAGTCTTACCTGAAAGGTTTCAGGTTATTTACGAGTATGTGCAAAAAGCTCGGACTTATTATTCTCAAGCAGGGCTCCCCGGCGAAGTTGGAAAGCTAATTGATGCTCAACTTCTGGAAGGGCAGAACTATTTAATAAACTGGCTGGAAGGCATTGTAGCAAATTTGCCCGATCTGATTACTTCTTTAGGGCTCTTAATTTTAGCACCGATTTTAGCTATTTACTTTTTAATCGATTGGAAAAAAATAGGGGCAGGTGTTTTAAAACTAGTTCCCGGGAGAATGAGAGGGGGATGGAGCCGTTTCCTGCAGGAAATTGATTATATAATTCAACGTTACATACAAGGTAATATTATTGACGCCGTTATTGTGGGCTTGTTAATTGGGCTCGGGGTAAAATTAATTGGGATGGAGTACTCCTTGATAATC
>DUML01000021.1 GCA_012839895.1 Peptococcaceae bacterium
CCTCCTAGGCAATTCCTCCACCGTTATCGCAAGGCTTAAATTCTGTATGACTGCTGGTTTTTCATGGCCAAAATTGCTGGTTTTTTTGTGACCAAAAATACTGTTTTTCAAATGACCATTGACAAATAAAGCACTGACTAACAATTCTGTATAATAGCTAAGTCCTCTGCTTACTACCATAGCCGGCAGCGTTACCTGTCCAAAAATTGGGGTAAAAACCAATAGGAAGAGTTTTTCACTTATTCCCACTCCTCCGGGAATCGGCAGCATTTCCACTGCAACCGAAATCGCGCCTTGTAAAACAATAATTGTCACCCAACTTGTTCCGCTAAGGCTAAATGATTTATATACTAAATAAGTTATATAAAAGAATATCATCCTCTGAATAACTGACATTAGGAATACATTCCATACTACTGCTTTATGAGTTTTAAAATACAAAGCAGCGTCTTTGTACTTTTCTATGGTAGAATTTACTCTGGTTATTAATTTTTCTGTTTTTTTAACAATCCGGCACTTGCCTAACATCTCTATTGTAGCAATTAACAGATTTCTAACTAAAGTCGTATCAATAATTAGAAAAACCATAAAACCAACGACCACAATATTGAGAAAAAGTCCAAAATAAAAAAACCATATGATAGAGTCAATAGGGTGTATAATGTTGTTTGGCCTGGCAATTAAAATACCTATACCCAAAACTACTAAAACCAGTTTGTAGGTAATCGTCACGATCATAAGTACTAATGTTGCTATCCCTACAGGTATTTTACCTTTTCTCATAAAATAAATTTGCGCAGGTTGTCCTCCACTTGCAGAAGGTGTAATACAACTAAAGAAAAAACCAATGAAAGAATATAGAAAACAATGTGATATTTTTACTCTTTGCCGAATAATTTTCATCAAATAAAAAATTATGATTGATTCCCATCCGATAAACACAAAAACGCAAATTATCGCAATTATCCAGTAGAACATATTAGCATTACCTATATGGGCTATCGTTTTTTTTTATGTCTTGCCCTTGAAAAATATGGTACATCATTGCAAAAAAACGAAACCCAAAAACAACAGATTTCCTATTATTTTTCTTTTATTCATACTCTCCTCTTCCTAATAACCAGGGGGTAACATCAATAAAGACACAAACGCCGCCTGACAAGATAAAGTCATTTACACAAATTTGCCAAAGACTGCGAATATGTCTGAGAAAAATTATACACTTAAATTAGGGAGCAATAAATATGATCCCACCAATTAAGAAAACTCTCCTTCTTAATTGGTGGCCATCTGAGCACTAAAGTAAGTTTAAAGACGCTGACAAATTAATTACAAATTAATTTTTTTATACTTTCTTTCCGATCGTTATCATCCATTTTTGTAAAAATTTTATGTCTCCAGATTTCTTGTATGGATAAAAACCGGTTTGGGACCCACCATTTAGTTCGCATTCCATTGCCTCTTGTATTTGTTTCCTAATATCTTCAGGCGTTTTTGTAAGCTCCATCCATGAATTTAACGAAACCTCAATATCCGTAACTTCCTGCAAGATGATATTCATACCGACATTTTCGTATAGTGCCGTGATTTCTTGCCTGCTTAAATTCATAACATGCGACAGATCCCTAAGAGTTTCATAGTAATCCCTTTGTTTTCGCAGTAATTCATCAGTAGCAATCATATCAATAATAACCAGCTTACCACCCGGTTTTAATACTCTTTCCATTTCAGCAAAGGCTTTCTTTGTATCTGTAAAATGATGAAAGGCCAATCTTGAAAACACAACATCAAAATAGTTGTTTAAGAACGGTATTTCATAGGCGTTTCCAAGAACAAACAGCATATTGCTTAGCTTTTGTTCTTCTGCTTTTTTTCTGCCAACCTCTAACATTTCAGGCGTCAAGTCCAGACATACCACTTTATCCACATTAGGGGCAATTGCACGGCCATTTGCACATGTGCCGGAAGCAACCTCCAATACTATATCTTTCGCACATAGCTCCATTTTCTTGAGGGTATACGCCAAGTATTCTTCTTTTGAGAAACTCATGGCCGAACTTTCAAAGTTATCTGCCTGTTTGGCAAAAGATTCTTTTATCAATCTTTCATTTGCCATAATACCTTTCTCCTTTTTTAATAAACGCCATTCAAATCAATTTCCAAGAGTATTGGCGTGTGGTCTTGTCTTGGCCCCGAATCAAGCATTTCAGATCTCAGGACCTTGTCTGCGATCCTATTACTTACCAACCAATAATCAATTCTCCATCCGGAATTATTAATTTTGCTCGTTTTTGCACGCTGGTTCCACCAAGAATAAACACCGATCACATCTCCATGTACATAACGAAATGTATCAGTAAAGCCTCTCTTCAGAAGGTTTGTAAATCCTTCACGCTCCTCGTCAGTAAAGCCGGCTGTATTACGGTTGCGGTCAGGATGAGCCAAATCAATCTCTCTATGAGCAACATTAAAATCGCCGGTGGCAACAACATACTTTTCTTTATCCAGCTTTTCCAGATAGTCAGCAAATTTAATATCCCAAATCTGCCGTTCCCTTAAACGGCTTAAACCTTCACCGGCATTGGGGGTATATACCTGTGTTAAGTAGAAATCAGCAAAATCTAAGGTGATAATCCTGCCTTCAAAATCCATAGGGTCAGGTGCTCCGATTTTGGGGAAACTTACCCTTGGCTTTAAACAATTCTTATATAAGAACATGGTACCGGCATAACCCTTGCGTGCCGGTTCTACTGAACTATTCCACACAATTTCATATTCCGGAAACATATCATTTAGTATTTCTAATTGCTTTTTGGAAGGTCCCTCGCTTGGAAGCTTTGTTTCTTGTAAGGCAATAACTTCCGGATTTTCTTCTATAATGGAATCTATTACTTTACGACTTAATAGGGCTCGTTCTGATATACCTGATAATGCTGAATTTAAAGAATCAATATTCCAGGAAATAAACTTCAACCCCACTCCCCCTTTTTATTAAGGCACTAGACATTCTACTGTTTTTAACAATATATCATATAGGCTTGGCTCCTATAAATATAAACATGAAAAAAAGTTCAATTGGCCCCCTAAAGCATAATAAAAGGTTTCCAGACTTTCGGCGCTGAGAACCGATTGCCGGAAACCTTTTTTGATTGGAGAAATCCTATTCTACTACCTTCTCCTTCATCTTTTGAATAAGCTCTAATACTCTGGCTTCCACCTTTTTAAGGTCTTCTTCCTTTGGCGCTCCTTCAAACTCCACGGACTCAAGGAAATCCCAATTCATTCTATTCCTTTCAACTATTTCATTCAGCTCCCTCTCTGCGCCGCCGGACCATCCATATGAGCCGAATCTAAATGCCAACTTGCCTATAATCCTCTTTCTGCCGAGCTCATTTAAAGCCGCTGCAACCGGTGGAAAGAGTTTGTACTCATAAGTTGGCGCTGCAATAATTACCCCTGCCGACCTAAAAACGGCTGCAACCATTTCACTTTCACTTTCCAGCGGCATTTCCAGCTTGTTGTATTTTATGCCTTCTCTTTGAAGTATGCCTTCAACGAAATCAACCGCTTTGGCAGTCATTCCATACATGGATCCCCATAGTATTGTGATTTCATTCTTACCTACCCCTTCGGCATATAGGGAATACCTGGAATAATCATCTATGATTTTTTGAGGATTTTTTCTATAAACAGGACCATGACCGGGCGCTATGATATTTACTTCTAACGCCTTTGCCTTCTCAATTGCCTTTCGCAGATTTCCTGTAAAGGTTGCCATTATATTGGAATAATACCTTATTCCCTCAGATTCAAAAAAGTCTATCTCTTCAGGCGTCAGCTCATCATCAAAGTAGTGGTCCCCCATCCTGCCAAATGTTCCAAACATATCACATGAGAAAAGGGTTTTTGTATCTCTTTCATAGGTATACATGGTGTCCGGCCAGTGAACGTTTGGTACCGGATGAAAACTCAATACCTTGCCCTTGCCAAGGTCAAGAGTATCTCCTTCCTTCACTATCCTTATCTTGTCTTCACCATAAAAAGAGGCTACCATCTTTGCAGCTTTATCGGTACATATTATCGTAAAGTCATCCTTTATTTTTCGGAAATTTGAAATCCAGCCGGAATGATCCGGTTCCATATGATTAACAATCAAGTAATCGATATTTTGGGGCTCAACACCTATTTCTTCTAAGTTTTTATAGAGGGTTTCAGGTATTCCGTCCCAACCGATTACACCGTCGATTATAGCAATCTTTTCTCCCTGAACTATATAGGAGTTAAGAGTTACTCCGTTTGCAATGTCCCACATTCCCTCAAAAAGTATGTCCTCAACGTTCATAGTAAGCATATGTATCCCGTCGGTTATTTCCAATTTTTTCATAACCCATCCTCCTTGAATTTTAGTATCATAATGTTTTCACCAAAATACGTGTCAGTATATCAAAAAATATGCCTTTCAAAAATATTTTTTGATAGCAATATTTTACATCAATTGTCAGTGTATATCAACTTTCAAAAAGTTTAACAAAGAGATGTGGCTACTCAAATGTATAAATATTGTATTATTCAAAAATTTCTAAAAAATTAATGTAAAATTTCTAAAAATTTTTTTGTCTGGATATATATAAATATCTTGGAAAAGAAGGGGTTATATGATAAATTTATTAACAACTTTTAGCATACGAATAAATTTGGGTCACAAGTCTGGTGGTTTCATATGAATTACGACATCCACTGTAAAAAAGTTCATAGAATTAATTTGTTTTTAACTTTTTGCCTTATCTTTTTAATTGTAATCCCCTTAATATTTTTGCGTGGGCTTGATGCCAGTAAACTCTTTATTATCTCCGGGGTTGCAATAGGAGTGTTGGCTACCCTTAACTATTTTCTTCCCACTCCAGATAAATTAAAGGGGTTGCTTTTCGCCTTACTACCCCTTACTGTCATTTTTGCACTGTTTCTTCTTGATAAATTCGCTTTAAATAAACATTATATAATGTTTTTTACTATAGTTATGATCGCTTTGTATTTTGATAAAAAGTTAATATTAATTTTCGGTGCAGTTATAACCTTCTATGCTTTAACTTTGTACCTTTGCGTTCCCGCCAAGTTTTTAGGTCCTGAACATAATATACCTGTGTTAATTATCGTCTATTCAATTATCTGTGGCACCTTGGCCGCTTTGTACTTTTTGACGGATGCAGGGAACAAACTAATTCTGCAATCCGCTAACAAAGAACAGGAGGCGCAAAAACTTGTTCAGCAATTGACAGATGTTCTTAAGACAATAGATCAAAGTGCAATAAGGCTGAACCAGAGTACTGAAAATGTAAAACTGAACATGGATAATATCCGCGAGAATAGCCAATCTATTTTAGAATCTGTAGAACAAATGGCTACATCCATCAGCTACGAAGCGCAAAATATTACCCAGATCAATAAAGCAGTTCAGCTCTCTTTAGAAAACATGGATAAAACAGCGAAAATATCACAAGAAGTAGCTGAGGAATCCCAAAAAATGAGCCAAAATATGCAAGAAAACTGGCACAGAATTAATCGGGTCACTACATTTATGAATACCTTAAATGATTCCGTCCAAACTGCCGCATCAACTGTAGACGATTTACAAGAGAGCCTCCAGATGGTAAATTCCTTATTGACCGGTATTAAAGAAATTGCCGGCCAGACCAATTTGCTAGCTTTAAATGCAGCCATTGAAGCGGCTCGAGCCGGAGAACAGGGAAAAGGCTTTGCGGTTGTAGCCGACGAAGTTCGCAAACTTGCCGAACAAAGCAGTGAAATCGCTTCTCATATTACAAAAGTCACAGAACAACTATTCGAAAAATCAAAAGCTGCTCAGCAAAAATCTTATGAAGGGAAAAATGCTGTCGAGGAAGGACAGTCGTTATTGCAAGAAATTGCCCGAGCCTTTAACTCTATGAAAGAGTCCTATGACATAAGCAGCCTGCAGCTGAAAAACAGCATGGATATGGTACGGCAAACCACCAACGAATTCCATAAGCTTGGTGAGCAGATTGAGTCCGCTGTAGCTATTACCGAAGAAAATACAGCAGCTACGGAAGAAATTGTATCTACCATTGCCTCAGAACATAAGTTTATTGATATGATTTCGCAAGCAACACTAGAGTTGAAAAATTTAAGCCAAGAGTTATTGGATGTATGCCGTTCTCAAGGGTCTGACCTTGTCAGTAATATACACAAATCCTGAGGAAACGCCCTAAAAACCGAAAAGGATGGCCGCCATATTCTGGCTATAGAACAACGAAAACCTCGATTTTCCTTCGTAAATATTACACAGTGGCTGAAATGATCCAGTTTAAGCAAGGCGTCTTTCAGATTTTTTTCGATTGTAAGCCTGAACCGGCTGTTTTCCCCGTCAATACAATAATCCCCTATTTGCTGAAACACAAACTGTTTCATCGGATACCTTCCTTTCACCCACCGCACTCACCATGATAACTTTTTCCCCTACAAAAAATGGGGCAGATTACTTGCGCATCTACTCCCCCACCGTCATCTATCCAAAGGTTTCATCTTCAGATAGAATGAACCTCATATAACAAAGTCGTATAATGCTGTATAATGAAGTCAGCTTGACAACTTTTGCTTTGTAATTTATAGTATTTTCAAACGCAACGAGGCGTAAACCTTGTTGCGTTTTTTTATTCCATGTGCGGATGCGGAAAAATTACAAGGTTTATAAGAGGGAGGAAAAGCGGATGAGAAGTCAAAAGAATTTGGAATTGATTCTGGAAGAGGCATCGAGCCTTCGCTATCATACGGAACAAATGCGCAGCGGCAATCTGGACATAAAAATCGATACGGATCATTTTGTTTTCTTAAAAGATTTGGCGGAAGATATTAATCAAATCAACAGCAGCTTTAATACCTACATCAACGAGATAACCCATATCTTATCCCATCTGTCGGCCGGCAATATGGCGGTCGCCTTTTCCGAGGAAGTGCTTTATCAGGGCGATTTTTTACCCATTAAAAACGCCCTTGATAAAATCAGATATTCCCTCAATTGTTCCTTCGACGAGATTCACAAGCTTTCCTTGGAGATCGACGGCATGAGCAATCAGGTTGAGAACGATTCCTCTTTTTTGGCGACAAACACGGCGGAACAGGCGGCATTGATTTCCGATTTAACATCAACGATTTATGACATTACGGACAAGACCGTACATAATGCGGCCAATGCCAAAGCCGCTGCCAAAACCGTGGAAGCCATAACCAAGGAAACCGAGATCGGCAGAAGCCATATGGAGGGTTTGCTGTCCTCCGTGGCTAAAGTAAAGTCCTCCATCCATGATATCTCCCATATCATTGAATTGATAAACGGAATTGCCGGGCAGACCAAATTGTTGGCGTTAAACGCAACCATCGAGGCTGCCAGAGCCGGTAAGAACGGGCAAGGCTTTTCCGTAGTCGCCGGTGAAATCGGGAAACTGGCCCAGAGAAGCAGCGAAGCCGTTAAAGAAATTACGCAGTTAATCGATAATAGTACAGCTGCAGCCGATGAGAGCGCGAAAATCACGCAAAAAACCGTAGAAAGCTTCAAAAACATCAATGATTCCATCGAAGGGGTAGCCGGTTTGTGCCAAAAAATTGCGGAGCTGTCCAATATCCAGGCCGAAAATCTGAAGGAAACCTCGGCTATCGTCACCAATATATCAGCGGCGGTGCAGAGCAACGCGGCTTATGCTCAGAAAAACAGCGAGGGCGCTATGAATCTCTCGAACATCTCCGCTCATTTAAAGAAGGTTCTGCAGCGTTTCCGGCTCATGGGACAAGAAAATGCCCCGGCAACCGATAAGAATATGGAGGAGGAATTCATCCGAGGGCTAACCGACGAATTAGTGACAAAGCTGTATCCTGCAACTACTACCCAAGCTATTGATGCGGTACTGGAAAGGGAAATAGAAAATCTTCGGGATGTTGAATGTCTCTATGTGATTAACGGAGATGGCAAGCAATTCAGTCATACGATTATGAATCCTCTGATCAGGGTGGACCAGGATGAGAATTTCAAACCTGCCTTGCCCGGCGAGGATTACGGCTCCAAAAAATATTTCCGCCAGGCCATGAAAAATAAGCAAGAATTATACACTTCTCCAGAATACATCTCTAAAGCAACCGGTAATTTATGCAAGACAATTTCCTATGCCTATCAGGGCATTGATCAAGCATATTATGTGATTTGCATCGACCTGCTTTGCCGGTTTTAGAATCCAACTTTGTCCGATAATTTACCGCGCGGTAAAATACTTTATACCCGCCGTCTAAAATAAAGGTATTTGCAGCAATGCCTTCACAAACCTTTGCTCATGCCGCCCCAGCCGGGATGCCAAGCAGATAGATTTAGTTACAGGCACATTCTAAAAATGTTTTCAACATCCACCGGTGTCAAAGGCTTAAACCCTTTCAGCACATCGCCCTTGCAAGCTTTCTTCGCCATTAACTTAAGGTTTTTATCGTCTATGCCGATTTCGGTAAGAGTGCTTTGCAGACCCAGGGTCTTAAAAAAGAAATCGCTTAAGACCTCGATAGCGCGATTAGCCCCTTCCATAGCAGAAAGCGACTCATCAATCCCAAAAACATTTATACCAAATTTTTTAAACTGAGGTGCTGTGGACTCTTCCAAAATATATTTCATCCAACGGGGTGTTAAAATTGCAAGGCCAAGCCCATGGGTAATGTCATAAAAAGCCGATAGTTCGTGCTCCATGGCATGACAGCTCGGCGCCTGGGAAACTCCTGTTTCCAAAAATCTGTTCAGTGCCCAAGACGATGCCCACATGAGATTGGCTCTGGCCTCATAGTTTGCCGGTTCTTTTATGGCAATGGGAGCATATTTGATAACGGTTTTTAGCACGTCTTCCATTACGCGGTCCACCATGTCCATTTTCTTTCCTGCTGTAAAATAAAACACGTCTAAAACATGGGACATTATGTCCACAGCACCGCAAGCCGTCTGGAAAGCATTTACTGAATAGGTGTTGGTGGGATCAAGAAAAGACACTTTCGGCAGAAAAAGGGGATGGTGGATACCAAGCTTTTCGTTGGTGTCCAGGTTGCTGATAACAGCAGTTGCATTCATCTCCGAACCTGTGGCAGAGAGCGTCAGGATAGTTACAACCGGCAGTGTTTTGGTGACGGGAGCCTTACGTTTCACCAGGTCCCAGCTATCCCCGTCATAAAATGCTGCGGCAGAAATTACCTTTGTACAGTCGATGGTAGAACCCCCTCCAACTGCAAGGAGTACATCTATGTTTTCTTTTTTGCAGATTTCCGCACCCTTGTTAACGGTAGTATGGCGGGGATTCGGCTCAATGCCGGAAAGTTCAAAAACTGTAAGTCCTGCCTTTTTTAGTTCAGCCATAACTTTATCGTAAAGTCCAATTTTTTTGATGGAGCCTCCTCCATAAGTCAGCAAAACACGAGTTCCGAATTGCCTTAATTCTTCTCCCAAATGACATAACCGATTTGGCCCAAAATAGACCTTAGTTGAATTATGAAATACAAAATTATACATTCTCATTCAACTCCTTAAATCTTTAATTCGCCAAAAGCCATCGCCATTAGCCTTATTACCTCTTATTTAAAGGACTTCTAAGCTTATTACTTCGTACTTAAAGGACTCCTAGCTTATTACCTCTTACTTAAAAAACCGTCAGTAAAGAAATACTGAAACTACATGGCTCCGTGAATAGTATTTTTGCCTGAAGTGCAATAAATTCTTTACAAACGATTATATATTGAATTTGAAGGAGTGCCTATGTATAACCAAGGCTTGTTTCGAGGTTGTTTGATATAAATTTTTTGTATTAAACTAGAAAATAAAAATATTTAATTAAGGATGTGAATAACTTGGATTTTTCAAATAAAACTGTAATTATAACCGGAGCGGGAAATGGTATCGGGAAAGGAATTGCTTTACTATATGGGGAGAAAGGGGCCAATGTCGTTATAGCAGATATTAATGAAAAAGCGGGAACAAAAACAGTCGCTATGATTAAAGAACAGGGTGGAGAAGCGATTTTTCTACAAACAGACATAAGAATTGAGACAGATATTGTTCGCTTAATGGAAGTAGCTTATCAAAAATACGGTCAGATTAATATTCTAATTAATAATGCAGGTAAAGGGTTATTTAAGTCCCCTTATGATTTATCCGTAGAAGAATGGGATGATTTGATAAATACGAACTTAAGAAGTGTTTTCTTGGGATCCCGGGAAGCGGCAAAATATATGCGTCAGAACGAAGAAGGCGGTTCTATTGTAAATATTGCTTCCACCAGGGCAATCATGTCCGAGCCCAATTCTGAAGCTTATGCCGCCAGCAAAGGTGGAATTGTTGCCCTTACCCATGCCCTGGCAGCCTCCTTGAGCAGAGATAGAATTACCGTTAATTGCATTTCCCCAGGTTGGATTGAAACAGGGGATTATGCCAAATTACGTCCAATTGATCATGAACAGCACTTATCCAGGCGGGTAGGAAAGCCGGAGGATATTGCCAGAGCTTGTCTCTACTTAACAGCGAAAGAAAATAACTTTGTCACAGGTGTTAACCTTGTCATAGATGGTGGTATGACTAGAAAAATGGTTTATGAAGAGTAGCAAACAATCCCTGTACAATGAATCGTTTCAAATAAGCTTTTTATCTAATATTATTTTAAATTTATTAATCCAAGCCCGGCCAGACAAACAATTATCCCTGCTATCTTATTCCAGGTCAGGGATTCTTTATATAAAAAGTATCCTACGAATATTAGAATAACTGCCAATACGGAGGCCTGTACAATCTGCGCTGTACTGACAGGCCATCCTACTTTATAGGCATAAATATATCCGACTTCCAAACCTACAATCGAAAATCCGAGAACAAATGGAGCCCAATTAACCTTGCTATATTCATGGACGATATTCGCATCCTTGTTTAAAGCATAATACAACACCAGTGATGCAATTGCACCAACCACATAAGTAATCGTCAATGAAGCCAGTGGGCTCATTTCTCTCGGTACTGACTTGGCACAAATCTGATAAAACACATTAGATAACACCACCAAGGCAAGTGGCCAAACATAATTAAACATTAACAGTTCCTCCTACATAATTGCCTCTATACACTTCTGACAAATAAACGACCGTCTCCAGATGCAATGAGCCGCTTGGATTGATGGTCCCTGTTGCTTATTCCATTTGTTGTTTGATAGTATCTTCGCTGGCAGCCATAGCTTGAAGCGTCATGTCAAGAAGTTTATCAAGTTCCCATCCAAGCTGATTGGCACCACGTTCGATTATTTCTCTTGAGCATCCGGCAGCGAAGCTTTTGCTCTTGTATTTTTTCTTAAGAGATTTTAGTTCCATGTCTTTGGTACTTTTTGAAGGACGCATAAGGGCTGCTGCCCAGATTAGCCCTGTTAACTCGTCTACAGCAAAAAGCACTTTTTCCATTTCATGCTCAGGCACAACATCAATTGTTGCCCCACATCCCACAGTTATTCCATATCCATGGGAGACAACACTATGGATAATATCTTCACTTACACCGGCTTCCCGCAGCAGCTCCGGTGCCTTAAGGCAGTGTTCTTCCGGGTATAATTCAAAGTCGATATCATGCAGCAAACCTACAATTGCCCAATAATCCGCCTGATCTTCATAACCTAATTCTTTGGCAAACCATTTCATAACAGCCTCAACTGTCAGGGCATGCTGGATATGAAACGGATCCTTGTTATACTTCTTTAATAAGGCCAAGGCCTCATCTCTTGTTATATGTTCCATTGTCAACCCTTCTTTCTAAAAAGTTTGATTATCTTTAGCTTTATCAAGGCTTTTCCACCACTTATTCTATGGTAACACCTATTCCGCTATTTTTCTACAAGATAGGCGCAACTCTCCTATTTCCATTGCTGAACAAAAAATATCATCGCTCATAAGAGCAATTTCCGCAGCTTCCACAGCAAATATCACTGAATTTGAGTATAATTTGGTCTTAACGTTAACTTAACATTTGATCGTATAAAAAAATATCTTTGGAGAGGTGTCGTTTATGCGTCTGCTAATTATTGAAGATGATAAAGAACTTGCCCTGCTAATGAAAGATGGTTTAGAAAAACGCGGATTTACGGTTGACATAGCGGAATCACAATATCTAAAAGAATCTGTCATTACTGCTACAGCTGGTGTTGCCGGCGACGGCATCAAAGCGGTGGATGAGGACAATAACACAAACGCTATGGGAGGCTTCCCTGGCCCATGACAAAGGCAAGTGTGTCATTATCGTTACCCACTCGAAAAAGGTTACTTCCATTGCTGATGAAATTTGGGGAATCAATGATGGGAAACTGCTCTTTGTAAAGCATTCAAGCGCTTGAATTTCTAATCAGGAAAATGACCCATCTCATAAGGCTTGATCAACCCATACAGCGTCTGAATAGTCGGAAGTTCCATCAGCAGCGCCTCAACTTTTTGTTTATCCATTTGCATTTAACTTCTTCCACTTCCTGATTTTACTGCGGAAGGACTTAAACGGAGCAACTGTGTTAATGTGCACCAATTTCCACACCGGCCAATTTGATGGCGTAGAAGACGCCCATTTACGGCTACCTGCTGTGAAAACATCCTCTTCCGTAAATCCGTTAAGCCACTGAATAAAAATAATAATTTTTTCTTTAAATAAATCTTGTAATTCAGTCAGAGAGTATGAGGAAAATCTGTCATAAAAGCTTTGATAAAGCCTTCCTAAATTGTTCCATTTATAGCCCTCACAAGGGGTAACGACCTGTTTCCCTTCCGCTTCAGCTTTGTCCCATCCCATAATCAAATCAAGCCAACCCAACTGGTAAGATATCATCTGTGCGGGGGATCTGTCTACACCTTCAATTAGCTTATCTTTATCGTCTTCTTTAACATCCAAAAACTCATTAATAAAAAGGTTCGCCGTTTTTTCAATCTCTGCAATAAGATCTTTCTTGCTTTTATACTCTTGCATACCATAATTCTCCTTTTATGTTTTATTATTGGTTTTATATTTTACTTACACGTATTATAACAGTAAATGGTTGACATCTTTTATGTTAAGGTTAATTTTTGTACACCGTCACCAGCTTACTCATTGCCTCTTTATACTTTTTTATTTGATGTCAAGTTATTTTCTAATTATTGATAAGATGAATGGAACTGGCCGGCGCTGCCAATGATGCCGCCGTCCAATTAAGGCAGATCGAAGCCCGCCAGCAGGCGCCGGACCACCCGATCCTGTGGAATGTTCAGGAGACGGACTACCTTAAGTTCTATATCTTCCAGGTCGTCTGACCTGATATCAAACTACGCCCTCCCCATGGTGCGGGCCGCTATGGATCGATGTCTTGGATCGGTCTTGGAAGCTGCGGGTTCAGATATCATATTAGTGCTTTAGCTCATAGATTCTGCAGCCTTGCTTCTTAGTTTATTTGTCAAAAACAGCGCAGGAAGAATGTAAACACCATGAAGATTAAGCTTGTACTAAATCCTAAATGATAAGCACCGGCAATGTTGGCTACTGCGACTCCCTTAACATTTAGAGCGTTGCTGACCACCGTCGCCAAAATTGCAGAACCAAAGGCGGCCCCGACGTTTTGGATGACCCGAGTAGCAACACTGGCTGCCGGGATTTGCGGCTTTTGCAGTCCTACATAAGAATCGCTCATGACAGGGATCGTGATCCCGCCAACGCCTATTCCCCGAACGAACAGCGCAAGCCATATAAGCCA
>DUML01000002.1 GCA_012839895.1 Peptococcaceae bacterium
AAACGTGCTTCGCACGCCCTTGATTCCCGCCAAAGTCTTTCATAATATCAAACTGTCACTTACCATTAAGAGTTCTGTATGGTTTTTGCAAACAACTATTGACAATAACATTTTTTGCACTATGATAATTTTTTTAAAGTACCTAAGCCAAGAACTTTTTTATTTCTTGGTTTTTTATTTATGATTTGATAGTATAATGAATTAAAGGAATTATTTAATTACATAAGCGCTTCATTTTTTTTGTAAATAATCATTACTTTGAGACTTAGACC
Organism: Peptococcaceae bacterium; assembly: GCA_012839895.1. GTDB lineage: Bacteria > Bacillota > Desulfitobacteriia > Desulfitobacteriales > Syntrophobotulaceae > DUML01. Next base: position 273 of record DUML01000002.1, read on the forward strand.
TTGTCAGATCAAAGAGGGAGGAGTTTTATAGATGGCCAGAATAATAGCCATAGCTAATCAAAAAGGGGGCGTAGCAAAAACAACTACTGCGGTGAATCTTTCTTCATCTTTAGTAGAAAAAGGGAAAAAAGTTCTTCTTGTCGATCTGGATCCTCAGGGGAATGCCACCAGCGGCTGCGGGATTCATAAACATAGACTTTCCCGTTGTATTTATGATGTCTTAATTAACGAAGAAAGCATTAATAACGTTATTGTGGATACGGAGCTGAAAAACTTAAAATTGGCTCCTGCCCGCATCGAATTAGCCGGAGCGGAAATCGAATTGGTCGCCCAGATTAACCGAGAAGGAAAGCTGGCTATGGCTTTAAGTGAAGTTAAGGATAAATACGATTTTATTTTTATTGATTGTCCACCGTCTTTAGGACTCCTTACTTTGAATGCTTTGTGTGCTGCGACGGATGTTCTTATACCCATACAATGCGAGTATTATGCCTTAGAGGGTTTGAGCCTGTTGTTAAACACCTTAGAAAAGGTTAAAAAATCAATTAATCGGGATTTAAAAATCCTTGGTGTCTTACTTACAATGTTTGATGCCAGAACAAACTTATCTATTCAGGTGGTAGATGAAGTGAAGAATTATTTCCGTGATAAAGTTTTTAGGACGATTATACCTAGAAATGTGCGCCTTAGTGAAGCACCAAGCCATGGTCAGCCGATAAGCTTATATGACAGCAAGTCTCGGGGAGCTGAAGTCTATCGTGATTTAGCGGAGGAGGTATTGGAACGTGTCTAAAAAAGGATTGGGACGCGGTTTGGGAGCGTTAATAACGGAGAGAGAAACTGAAAGCGGGCAAATTAAAGAAATACTTTTAGAAGATATAATTCCGAACCCGGAGCAGCCCAGGCAAGATTTTGACCAAGAAAAACTACAGGAGCTTGCCGATTCTATTAAGGAACATGGCTTACTCCAGCCCATATTAGTTAAACCGGAAGGAAACCGCTATTATATCATTGCCGGGGAGAGGCGTTACAGAGCTGCAAAAATAGCTGGACTAGACAGGATCAGCTGTATTGTCAAGGATTGTACAGATTTGGAAATGACGGAAAAGGCCCTAATAGAGAACATTCAACGTGATAATCTATCTCCGGTGGAAGAAGGTTTAGCTTATGCACGACTAATGAATGAGTATGGACTTACCCAAGAACAAATCGCCAAGAAAGTAAGTAAAGGAAGGCCTACCATTGCCAATCTTTTAAGGATTATTCAACTGCCTCCGGAAGTCTTAGATTACTTGCGCCAAGAAAAGATCACTCTCGGCCATGCTAAAGTTCTTTTGGCTGTGGAGGATCCGGAAGAACAATTGGCTTTGGCTGAAAAAATCGCTGTAGAAGGCCTTTCAGTTCGTGAAACTGAAAACATTCTTCAGAATAAACGTGAAAAAAATAAATCCCAACGCAAAGCAAAGAATGAAAATAAGAATAAGCAATACGATTTCCTAAAAGAAGTTGAAGAAAAATTGAGAACAGCTTTCCAAACTAAAGTTGCTGTTAAAGGCAGCGATAGTAAAGGTAAAATAGAAATTGAATATTACTCAAAAGAGGAATTAAATCGCTTGTTGGAAGAATGGAGGGTTGAGATCTAAATTGTTCCACGTGGAACATTGCTACCTAAGTCTTTAAATATTAATTAATGTGTACTGCTTGGGATAATTCCGCATCTAATTCGCCATAAGGAGTGTTATTTATTGCAAGTTATTTAGCTAGATCAAAGCTTTAGACCTGAGCAAAAATTTAAGGTTAGAACAGGAGTTTAACCTTTGGCTCCTGTTAAGTTTAGTGCAAATTTCTCTTTTCCTTTTATATATACTTTCTCTTTATATATACTTTTTTATAAAATAAAGATTCAACATAAGTATTTGAATTTAAAAGTAATAAAGCTATTAAAGCTATGATAATTTGCTAAAGAAACAGTATACAAATTATTCCAAAATAAAATAGGGTGGGACAAAGTAGCTAAACTTTTTAACTAGGGTAAGAAGAAATTGGCCTTGTTTTTACTGAGGGAAGCTCACTATGCCTAAGCATGGCGATGTCTTGTCAATATATGTCTAGTGTCGGTCTGGAAATAGATTTATTTATTCGCAGCTAACAGGATCAAAGGGATCTGAGGCGTAGCTTATATTTCAAGCTGACTGCAAAAATATTAAGCATTATGGAATGTCCATTTAAATAAGATAAAATCATATAATCTACGTTAAGAGGGCCGGTTGACCGGCCACATAAACATAATGGTTTTGATAGAAGTAATGTTCCACGTGGAACATTACACCAGTAATAATACAACATAACATTTCAAGAAAGGATACAGAAATATGTTAGGAACCGTAGTAAATGTAATAGCCATTGCTATCGGTGGACTGGCTGGAATGCTCTTTGGCAAAGCTTTCCCGGAAAAATTAAAAGATACCTTGATTCAAGGTATCGGTTTAACTGTCATGATCATTGGGCTTCAAATGGCGCTCAAAACCAATAATATCTTGTTGGTTATTGCCAGCTTGGTATTAGGAGGAATAATCGGTGAAACAATAGGTATTGAAGAAGGCCTTAATAAGTTTGGCCAGGTTTTAGAGAAAAAACTCTCTCGCGGGGGTGAAGGTAGGTTCACCAAGGCTTTTGTCACCACCAGCTTAATATACTGCGTTGGAGCTATGGCTATTGTTGGGGCTTTAGAGGACGGCCTAAACGGTAATCATAGCATCCTTTTTGCCAAATCAGCTTTGGATGGGATAACTGCAATTATCTTTGCCTCTTCTTTGGGTGTTGGTGTTATTTTTTCGGCTCTTCCGGTTTTTGTTTATCAGGGGAGTATTGCCTTTTTTGCCGGTATGCTCCATGGGGTCTTATCTGATCCGGTAGTGGTAGAAATGAGCGCTGTGGGAGGGCTTTTAATTTTTGGCATAGGAATTAACATGCTGGGAATTAAAGAGATTAAAGTAGGCAATCTGCTTCCGGGAATTTTTATTGCTGTGCCCCTAGTGTTATTAGTTCAGTATTTGGGATTATCATAAAGTTATTTTGAAATTCTTTACCAAAGGCGAACTAATTAACAAACTAATTTAGGAGGAATCAAGTTGTTAAGTCCGATTCTTAATGAGCAGCTGGTTTTAATAATTGCCGCAGTGGCTATTGGAGTTGCTTTCATAGCAATAATAGTTACTTTTTATCTTATCCGTCGCATGCGGAAGTTTGAAAAAGCCTACATATCTCTCCAGACTTTTTTATCCGGTACTAGTTTGGAAGATATTCTTAAGACCAATTTACATGAAGTAAAAGAATTACGTCAACAAGTCGCCAGTCAGGACACTCGACTTAATCTGGCGGAAAATAAACTCCGCCATGCCATTGACAGGGCGGAGCTCATCAAATTCAATTCTTTTGAAAACATGACGGCAGATTTAAGTTTTGCTTTGGCCTTGCTTAATCAAGAGGGTACAGGTGTTTTGCTGACAAGTATTCATGGTATTGAAGAATGTCGTGTCTACGCAAAACCAATTGAAAAAGGCCAAGCCAGTGTCAAACTTAGCAAAGAAGAAAAATTGGCTATTGAAAAAGCCTGTCAGGGACCTAAAATATAGATTGCTTTAATTTTGTTGCTTATCTTTTAACAGCCACATTTCCGAGATAAGTACGATAAAAGATACGGCAAATAGCTTCAGACATTTGCCACACCAGGTTAAGGCGAGTGTTCTGCAAAACAACATATTGCATTAGGCCATCAACATTGACGATGCCGGTAAGGTGTATGTCTCCCACTGCCGGCAAATCTTTTTTTACTGCTGTGCCTGGTTTTAGGGGTCCTTCGGCCAAGGTAATATAGCCGACGGAATCCAGCCGGCCTAAGCAGGCATCAAGAGCTACTATATAAGGGTTTGAGTAAGCTTTATAGATCTCTTTAAGGGTACTCCTTAAATTTTCAGCATGGACAGGATTTTCTAAAGTGCCAATAACACAAAGGCCAGGGATACATTTTTCTTTAATTTTAGTGCCAGTTAAAGGTCCGAGCGAGTCTCCGGTAGAACGATCTGTGCCGATACATAAGAGAATGACTTGCTTCCCTTCCGCTGCCAGAATATATTTGCTTAATTTCTTTTGCAGGTTAGCCAGACCCAGTTCATCCTGGTAATGACCGCGAATATCCTGTTTTTCACGAAATAAATAAAGCGGTTTCATTGGGTTCCCCCGTTTGATTTTTTATTAACTTTATTGCCAAAATTAGTAATCTTTATGCATAGAAGCCAGGTAAACTCAAAATTTGAATATTGCTTGCCATTACGGCATAATAAATGTAAAACAATGAAACCATCTTTTTAGCATCTAAGGGAATTTACTGTATGCTAGGGGAGTAGTAAATGAGTAACAATTATCTTCTCATCGGGACTGCAGGCCATGTTGACCACGGCAAAACACAGTTAATCCAGGCTTTAACCGGTATTAATACTGACCGTTTAAAGGAAGAGAAGGAAAGAGGAATATCGATTGAATTGGGCTTTGCTTACCTTACTTTGCCTGACGGGCGTAAAGCCGGGATAGTTGATGTCCCGGGGCATGAAAAATTTGTCCGGCAAATGGTAGCGGGCGCTACAGGAATGGATGTTGTTTTACTGGTAGTTGCCGCCGATGAAGGGGTAATGCCTCAGACCCGGGAACATCTTGATATCCTTAACCTTTTACACATAGACAAAGGTATAGTGGTTATAACGAAAATTGACTTGGTGGACCAGGAGTGGCTTAGTTTGGTAGAGGAAGAGCTTAGGAAGGAACTTTCAGGAAGCACGCTGGCAAACGCTCCTTTCTGCAAAGTATCTTCCTTAACCGGCGAGGGAATTCCGGAGTTATTACAGACTATTGTTACTATTTTAACTAAAGGAGAAAGAGATAGGAAAAACCTTCCGGCAAGGATGCCTATTGACAGGGTTTTTAGTATTCAAGGGTTTGGTACTGTTGTGACAGGCACTTTATACAGCGGTTATCTGGAAAAGGGCCAGGAAGTAATGTTGGAACCGGGTGGAAAGTTAGCCAAGATCAGAAATATTCAGGTCCACGGGGAACAAGTAGCCAGGGCTTCAGCAGGGCAAAGAGCGGCTATTAATATCAGCAATTTGGCTGTCAAGGATATTAAACGGGGCTCCAACCTGGTTCTTCCAGGCTATTATCAAGTAGGTCAAGTTTTGGATGTGGAATTAACTAATATAGCCAGGGAAAAAAGGGGTATTAAACAGCGGCAGAGGATTCATTTCCACTTGGGTACAGCGGAAACAATCGGGAGAATCCACCTTTTAACTAAGGAGGAACTTCTACCGGGGGAAAACGCTTTAGCCCAAATTATTCTGGAAGAACCTTTAGTAGCGGCTTATGGAGACCGGTTTGTTATCCGCTATTATTCACCGGTAATTACTATTGGCGGAGGGAGAGTCCTGGGGATAGCTCCAGTTAAAAGAAAGAGGTTTAAAGAAAAAGATATTTCAGATCTGCGTCTCTTGGCTGAAGGCCGCAAACAGGAGCTCATTGCCTTGGAATTAAAGTATCCTTTGACCAGAGAGGAAATTAGAAAAGCCTGCGGAGCAGGCGAAGAGGAAGTTAAACATGTTTTGAACGAATTGGCAGCAGCGGGCAGATTAATAAGTTTGAAAGGAGAGGGTTCGGAATACTACTGGCTAAAGGAAGCTGCTCTAGCTTGGGGAAAGAAAGTTTCCGCCGAGGTTGCCCGCTTTCAGGAATTGTTTCCTCTGCGGGGAGGAATAAACCGGGAGGAGTTAAAGAGAAAATTGGGGATGGAGATTCCTTTAAAAAACTGGCAGCTAAGCTTGGATTGGGCGGCCAATAACGGTTTTCTTCGGTTAACCGGCAATCTGGTTGAAGCTTTGCCGGAGATTCCATTGCCGGAGAGCATACGAAAGGAGCTTGAATCCCTTATGGACCTTTGGGAGAAAGGGGGGCTAAACCCGCCTGCTTGGGAAGAAGGAATGAAAGCTTGCGGCCTAAAGCCGGAAAATAAACCCGGGAAAAATCAGAGCGGTGGCCAGGAGAAGTTTCAAGAAATGGCTGCTTATTTGGTAGCCAAGGGGTTTTGGCTGAAAATAGGCGAAAATTACTTGTCTTCCACGGCTGTTGCCCGGGCTAAAAGCATTTTGGAACAATACCTGCGAGAACAAGGGAAGGTTACGGTAGGAGAAGCTCGGGATCTTTGGCAGACATCCCGGAAATTTGCCCTGCCACTCTTGGAATACTTTGATGCCATTCACTTCACTAAACGCCAGGGGGACGTTCGAGTCCTGGCAGTTCCCTAATACTCCTGTGAGTCTTTTCCCGGCAAATTTTCATAAATAAGTTCATACTCATTATTCCTAATCTTATACAACCTGCTTATAGTTTCATCTAACAAGGGCTGTGGGTTTTGTGCCCAGGCAAAGCTGACAGCAACGCCGCAGCTGGCACTTAACTGGCGTGGTACAGGCAACATTTCCACAGGGATTGTTAGTTTTGACAACTTTCTGTAAAATTTGACAGCAGCGGTAGTTGAGGAAAACAAGGCTAAGTAGTTCAATAGCCCCCATCCTTTCAAGTTTGATTAAGAGTACTCCTAAAGTGTTTTTAGGAGTTTATTTATCCTGCTGTTATATAGACTGTTATAGTGCAGATTAATATAATTTTCAATAATTTTGGTAAGTGCTCGCTGGTATTGGTTTTTGAATGGCTTAAACCGCTTGAAATCAGCAAATAACTATATAATAATAAGCTGTCAAGTTATTATATAATAATATTGACACTTTGACTTTTATTATATAGAACATAAATCACTGAGAGAAAGTAACCGTATCTACATATTTAGTTTTTCCTTTTTTGTGGAAGTAACCTTGGAATAATTGACACACAATATTAAGGGCAGTATTTACCATTAACTTTATATGATAAAAATGTAGTTCTACATAATTGATACAATATTAAGGGCAGTATACCAAACTAAAGGAAAAACTGAAATTGTTGGTTTTACTTGTCTCCAACTTATCTTTTTTTTTAGGCTTATTATAAAAAATTCTAGGAGGGTTAAAGAGATGAGAACAAAAAAAATTTTCACTTATGCTCTGGTTGCACTGCTAAGCTTTGCCTTGGTAATCGGCTGCAGCTCGAAGACCCAAGCACCGGCGAAAGTAGAGACGATTAAGATCGGCGGTATTTTTGAACTTACCGGTGAGGTTGCCGAGTTTGGCAAGAAGGGCGAAAACGGCGTCAGACTGGCCATTAAAGAAGCTAATGAAAAAGGCGGTATTCTTGGCAAACAAATCGAATATATCAGCGCTGACAATAAATCCGAAGCCGGGGAATCCACTGCTGCCGCAACTAAGCTGATTACCCAGGATAATGTAATCGCAATTGTGGGACCAATGACTACCGGTAATACCTTGGCGGTTATCCCGGTTGTAACTGAGAATAAAATTCCGCTGGTTACTCCTACCGCAACCAATGCAACCATTACCGTTGCCGAAAACGGTAAGCTGAACGAGTGGATATTCCGGGCTTGCTTCATTGATCCTTTCCAAGGGGAAGTAGCCGCTAACTTCGCTTTAGAAACACTTAACGCCAAGACTGCCGCTATGGTAGTTGACCAAAAGGGCGACTATGCTAAAGGTTTGGCGGAAAACTTCAAGAAAACTTTTGAAGCCGCCGGCGGCAAGGTAGTAGCTTCTGAGCAATATGTTGCCGGGCAAGATAAAGACTTTCGTGCCATCTTAACAAATATCCGTGCTGCGAATCCGGATGTAATTTTTGTCCCCGGTTACTACGGTGAAGCAGGACTGATTGTGAAACAAGCTAGGGAATTAAAAATTAATGCCGCGATGATTGGCGGCGACGGCTGGGGTACCGGTCCGATGGTAGAAGTTGCAGGTGCAGAAGCCATGAATAATACCTATTATTCCGACCACGTTGCTGCGGATGATCCCAGCTTAGCCGAGTTTGCCGCCGCTTATAAAGCTGAATACAATCAAGACGTAGACAGCTTTGCAGTCTTAGGCTATGATGCAGCCAAAATACTTCTTGACGCTATTGAAAGAGCCGGCAGTACTGATCCTGAAGCAATTAGAAAGGCTTTAGAAGAAACTAAAGGATTTGTAGGCGTAAGCGGTGAGATTAATATTGATCCGGCTACTCATAATCCTAAGAAGAGCGCTACCATCCTGAAGTTTGTTGACGGCAAGAAAGAATTTGCCACCAGGGTTGATCCTAAATAAAAAAAGGATTGGCAAAATTACGACAATAAAAGTATCGTTTATACTGCTGTCCCATATATATATTGACGCAAGAGGGGGGAAACCCCCTTTTTTGATGCTAAATTAATATACTAACAATATACTAAAAAGAATAGGAGTGAAGATATGGAAAGCGCCGAATTGATTATCCAACAGTTAATTAACGGAATATCCTTGGGCAGTATTTATGCCTTAATTGCTTTAGGCTATACCATGGTCTATGGTATTATCCAGTTAATTAACTTTGCTCATGGCGATGTCATGATGGTTGGGGCTTATCTGGGTTGGTTTTGTACTACTCGCCTAAATCTACCTTTTCTTCCCGCACTTATTATATCTATGGCTCTAACAGCTATCTTGGGTATGATAATTGAAAGAATAGCCTACAAACCCTTAAGAAATGCTACAAGATTGGCTGCCTTAATTACAGCTATCGGGATGTCTTTTTTCCTTGAGTATGGAGGAATTTTGGTCGTAGGTCCCCAGAAGCGAACTTTCCCCGATGTGTTCCCCCAGACAGTTTATGAATTTGGGAATGTGACTTTTAAATACGGCGATATAGTAATTATCCTGATAACAATAATGCTCATGCTACTTTTGCAATTTGTGATTAAGTACACCCGGGTCGGTAAAGCCATGCGGGCTGTATCCTTCGATAAAGAAGCAGCGAATTTAATGGGAATTAATGTTGATAACACAATTTCAGCTACTTTTGCCATTGGTTCTGCTTTGGCTGCTGCCGCAGGTGTCCTGTTGGGAGTGTATTTTAACCAGATTGACCCCTTAATGGGTATTATGCCCGGTTTGAAAGCTTTTGTTGCCGCTGTGCTTGGCGGTATAGGACTTATACCAGGAGCAATGCTTGGTGGGTATGCCATGGGTTTAATTGAAGCTTTTGTCAGCGGGCTGGGATTTTCTACTTGGCGAGATGCAGTGGCCTTTCTAATCTTAATTATTGTACTGATTGTTAAGCCATCCGGTCTGCTGGGCAAAAATATTCGGGAGAAAGTGTAGGTGAGCAATATGGAGAAATATAGGAATCAGTTGATTAACCGTAAAAATATCATAGTGCTCTTCCTGCTCCTGGCGGTGTACGGAGTGGTTCAGGGACTATTTAATATCGGGGTTCTGGGTAATTTTTATATGATGACCTTGATTCTGGTATGTATTTATATTATCTTAGCGGTCAGCCAGAATCTTATCACGGGCTTTACCGGGCAGCTGGCGATTGGACACGCCGGGTTTATGGCTATCGGCGCTTATATGTCGGCTTTTGTCACAATGAAATTAGAAGGCCACTTGGTTGCCGGCCTCATTTTCGGGGCTTTGATGGCGGCCTTGGCAGGGATTATGGTTGGCATTCCTACTCTCCGTTTAAGAGGGGATTATTTGGCAATAGCAACTTTGGGCCTGGGAGAAATTGTCCGGATTTTCTTTCTTAATTTTAACTACATGGGTGGGGCTACAGGCTTTCAAGTCAGCAAAACAATTAACTGGACCTGGGCATTTTGGTTGATGGTTTTAAGCGTTGTTGTTATCACCAACTTTATCAATTCTTCTCATGGTAGAGCTTGCATATCGGTACGGGAAAATGAAATTGCGGCGGAAGCCATGGGTATTAATACAACTAAATACAAAGTATTGGCTTTTACCATTGGTGCAATGTTTGCCGGACTGGCGGGAGGTATCTATGCCAATTATATGTACTTTATCCAGCCGGGTACTTTTAGTTTCCTAAAGTCATTCGAGATTCTGGTTATGGTTGTCTTGGGAGGACTCGGCAGTATTACCGGCAGCATACTCGGGGCCGGCATTATGACCATTGGCTCAGCGCTTCTCGCTGATTATCCGGAGATGCGCATGGTTATCATTGCTGTTCTGCTGATTTTGATAATGGTTTTCCGGCCGAACGGAATCATGGGAAACAAGGAGTTTAAGTTAAACTTCTTGGATTTAAAGAAGAAAGGTGAAGAAAATGGCACTACTTAAAACCGAAAACCTTTCCAAATCCTTTAGCGGGCTTAAGGCTGTTTCTAATCTTGATTTAGAGATAAATGAAGGAGAACTTATCGGGCTCATCGGTCCTAACGGAGCCGGTAAAACAACCGTATTCAACCTTTTAACCGGAGTTTATGCTCCCACGGAAGGGTCAATCTATTTCCAAGGCAAGAAAATTAATGGCCTACCTCCTTATAAAATATGCCAGCGGGGTATTGGTAGGACTTTCCAAAATATCCGCCTCTTTGGCGACTTAACTGTCCTGGATAATGTACGCATCGCTTATCATCAACATGTTACCTACAATACCATAACAGGGATTTTAAGGCTTCCCCAGTATTTTAAAGGGGAGCGGGAAATGAAAAACAAGGCTTTAAACTTTTTGAAGATTTTTGATTTGGACGATAAAGCGGGCGAACTGGCTAAGAATCTTCCCTACGGTCAGCAACGGCGTTTAGAAATAGCCAGGGCTTTAGCTACTAAGCCTTCCCTTCTCTTATTGGATGAGCCGGCGGCGGGTATGAACCCTCAGGAAACACACAATCTGATGGAACTTATTCGTTGGATACGGGAGGAATTTAAGCTTACCATTCTTTTAATTGAGCATGATATGTCCTTGGTAATGGGTGTTTGTGAGCGGATTTATGTTTTGGACTACGGTATGGTAATTGCCCATGGAACGCCGGAAGAGATTAAGCAAAATCCACGAGTCATCGAAGCATACCTGGGGGAGGGGCTATCTGATGCTGGTACTGAATAACGTTCATGTTTATTACGGGGCAATCCATGCTCTTAAAGGTATTTCTTTTGAAGTTAAGAAAGGTGAGATTGTGACCTTAATTGGTTCCAACGGCGCCGGGAAAAGCACCTGTCTTAAGACTATTTCCGGGCTTTTGCGGCCTAGAGAGGGTACTTTAACATTTAATAATGACGACTTAACAAAAGTTAGTGCTCCCGATATTGTAGCCAGAGGGATTTCCCATGTGCCTGAAGGGCGAAGAATTTTTGCCAATATGACTGTTGCCGAAAATTTGGATCTGGGCGCTTACCTCCGTAAAGACAAAGCCAGGATTAAGGATGATATGGATAAAGTGTTTGAAATCTTTCCGCGCCTTAAAGAACGTCGCCGCCAGGTTGCCGGTACACTCTCCGGCGGGGAACAGCAGATGCTGGCCATGGGTCGCGCTTTAATGTCCAAACCCGAGCTGTTACTCTTGGATGAACCCTCTATGGGTTTAGCGCCAATCCTCGTTAAGCAGATTTTTGAGATTATTCAAGAGATTAATCAAAACGGCACAACTATTCTTTTGGTTGAACAGAATGCCCGTATGGCTCTTTCTATAGCTAATAGAGCTTATGTTCTGGAGACCGGTAAGATTGTCCTAGCCGGCGACGCTAAGGAATTAATGGAGAGCGAAGAAATCAAAAAGGCTTACCTGGGAGGTTAATATTCTCCGAGAGACTTTGAGTTTCTGATAGGCATGACCGCAGCATAATTTTTTCCTGGATGTATATAATTGTTTTGGTAAATCCCTTAGCATTAAAAGGAAATTGCTGGTTCCATGTAGAATTAAAAAAGCAGGAGCACTCTATTGTTAAAGTAAAGGGGGCGAATATTAATGTATGTTGAGCAATTTATGACTTCCCGGGTCATTACGGTTCATCCCAACGAAAGTATTCTTAACGCTATGAATATCATGAAAACCAAGGGTATTAACCGGCTACCGGTGGTAAGCGGCGGAAAGTTAGTGGGACTTGTAACCGACGGTGACTTAAGGGCAGCATCTCCGTCTCCAATTACTACTCTTAGCAAATTTGAAATGAATGAGCTCTTGTCCAAAGTTAGCATTAGAGATGTAGCTGTTAAAAAGGTTATTACTTGTACACCCCGGACTTTGATTGAAGATGCGGCTTTACTAATGAGAGAGAATAAAATTGGAGCTCTTCCGGTCATGGAAGGGGATAAATTGGTAGGGATTATCACCCAAACTGACATATTGGACGCTTTTCTTGATATTGTTGGTGCGCGTAGCCCAGGAAAACGTATTATGATTGAAGTACGGGACGAAGTTGGTATAATCCATCAAATATCCACAGTGATTAAAGAGCATGAAGTTGATTTTACCAGTTTGGCCGTATACCATCTCCCTAACAGGAAAGCACGAATTCTCTGCCATCTGGACGGGGAACGGGCGGAAGAAGCGGTTCAGGCCTTAATCCAAAAGGGTTTTGATGTCACTCGTTAAGGTTTTATTCCAAATTATTAATCGAGTTTACTGGCAACGAATTTAAGCAGGCGGCTTAAACCTTTTACCGGGTTTGGGAAGCCTGTTTTCTTCTTAACGGCTATTATCTACCGGTATTTGAATTATCTCCTTTCTATGCTAAAATAATTTGCAATGATACCAATTCGTTTTAAACTATGTGCTATATAGCCTGATTAAATCAGCGGGAGCTGATAGTTGACAAAAAATGGGGATGTATGACAGCTGGTGCTGTCCCCGGACTTCAAATCCGTGTGTCGGGGCGCAGAACGTCCCGAGGTGTGTTCGATTCGCACACGTCCCCGCCATTCCTCTTTCTGGAGGGAGATATTTGAATACTTTTGATTATGCAGTGCTCGGCCTGCTGGCTTTTGGGGGCTTGGTCGGCTTTCAGAAAGGGCTTTTTACCGGTTTGGCGAAATTTTTCGGCAATCTGGCGGCTCTTGTTTTGGCAGTGGTTTTTCATACTGACTTTTTGCAAATCATGGAACCGGTCTTAGATTTAAGAGCGCTAATTGAACCTAAGATTGGTTCCTTTTTAACCTCGATACTGGCCAAGTACGCTTCAACCAATATTGCGGAGGATATAACGGAACCGCTGCTTGCTGAAGCCACTGTACTCGTTACCAATTATGTTTTAAAGATTGCCGCTTTTTTGGTTGTTTTTATAGCCGTTACCATACTAATTAATCTTCTAATTTCCTTAATTGTCACGCCGCTGGCCAAAAATTTGAGCCTTTTAAACCGGGGAGTCGGTTTCCTTTTTGGCTCCTTAAGTATGCTAATTGGCCTTTGCCTGATAATCGGCTTAATCGCTCCTTTTATCACTGCGGCAGATTTATTTAATACCGGCACATCAAAGCTATTTCCCTGGCTGTGGCAAGGGTATGAATTTTTAAGAGCTGTCATTGCTGTGTGGGCCGGGGATATTTTCCAAAATCCTTTGGAAACCATTCCTGCCTTTACGGGCACATTCCTTTAAAAAGCTCCGGTATTTCCAAAACAGCATGAATAGACTTGTCGGTGAGGTAGGAAAATGAGTATGAAACTAAATGTCGGCGACATTGTCCGTCTACGCAAACCACATCCCTGTGGTAATAATGAATTTGAAATTAAGCGGACAGGTATGGACTTTAGAATCGAGTGCTTGAAATGCGGGCATCAGGCTTGGATTACCCGGGTTAAACTGGAAAGAAATATAAAAGAGATACTGCTCCGCCAGGATACGCCTCAGGCTTAACTTAAGTGTTTCATCATACAAAATAAAATTGCTGGGGCGGCTTTTACACGGATTTCCAGGCACCGATGATGTTTAGCATATTGGCTTTATTTAAGGGAATTGAAAGAAGCTATTAGGAATTGCATCTTAGCGAAGGAAATGCTATAATATAACGACGTATTAGGTAGTCCCTGCTCTACACTGGCTGTAGGGCTTAATCCGAGGGGAGGTGCAAAAATGCAAGCGTACGAAGTATTGTACATTATCAGACCGGACCTTGAAGAAGACGCCGTGAAAGCAAACGTGGATAAGTTTGCGGAAATCGTCACTGCTAACGGGGGTTCAGACCTTAAGGTTGATTTCTGGGGCAAGAGACGGTTGGCTTACGAGGTCAAAAAGTTTAAAGAAGGCTATTATGTCTTAATGAACTTTAACGGTGAAGCTCGTACGGTTCAGGAATTGGAAAGGCTGATGAAAATTTCCGATGCCGTTATCCGTTTCCTGACAACCAAAAATGATTAGATAAACCGGAGGGGTTAAGAGTGTTAAATCGGGTTGTCTTAATAGGGCGCTTAACTAAAGACCCTGAATTACGTTATACCCAGAACGGAATTGCCGTGACTTCTTTTACCTTGGCTGTGGACAGGAATTACAAGAATGCTCAGGGTGAAAGGGAGACAGACTTTATTCCCTGCGTTGTTTTCCGGCAATTAGCTGAGCATTGTGCCAACTATTTAGCTAAGGGTAAATTAGCGGCTGTCGACGGCAGGATCCAGGTTCGCTCTTATGAAGGTCAGGATGGGCAAAGAAGATGGGTGACAGAGGTTTTAGGGGAGAATGTTAGGTTTTTAAGCCCGAAAGACAACGGTTTCTCTTCTGCCCCATCAATTACTGATGACAGTTTTGGCTCTTTAGCCCATGAAGTAAGTCTCGATGATGATATACCATTTTAGTGTAGAAAGGAGGAGCGTTTAATGGCTAACGCACCTGCTGTAAAGAAAGAAAAGGCACGCCGCCCGCGCAAAAGAGTGTGCAGTTTTTGTGTGGATAAGGTTGAAACCATTGATTATAAAGATACCCAAAAATTGCGTAAGTATATAACGGAAAGAGGTAAAATTTTACCTCGCAGGATATCCGGCAACTGTGCCAAACACCAACGTCAAGTTACAATTGCAATTAAACGGGCTCGCAATATTGCGCTGTTGCCCTATATCATTGAGTAAGCTACAAAAGGGAGCACGCTCTCCAGGGAGCCTATGCTCCTTTTTTTTATAGATAATAGTCAAGAGGAGGTAAGAAAGAAGTGGAATCTCTAGCTGTCGATGTAATTAAATCATCCAAAGCTATTGAAGAACTGAAAGTGGAACTGCTAAAAGCTCAATGGCAAATCCAGCAAGCCCAGCTTAACGCCTCTGAAGAACAAATTTTGAGCGCTATAGCCAGGTTGGTAGGAGCAAGTTATTTACTTACTCGCCGCTTAGGTTTTGATTTTTCCAGGTTAGATAGGGTATTATATAAAGAAATAACCCTGTGGCAAAAAGAAAATTATCTGAATTTGGAATCGGAATGGGGAGATTTAAGTCTCTTGCTCTCTTATTTAGTTCCGGAGGAAAACTGATAGAGGTGTTATTATAAAATGTATATTAGTGACAAGGATGCTTTGCTCTACGCATCCCGCTTGCTATTACTACTGGTACCTTTTTTTTCTTCTTTTTTTACTACTTGGAGTTGGCTAATAGAGATTCTGCTTCTTGTTGCCTTGTTTATTCACTGTAGAAATTCGGGGCTTCGCTTATCCGCTCTTTTTTTGGGGCTGGGGTATTTAGCCGCCTTTATTCCCGTTGGGGTTAGCGGTTTCAGTCAAATTGGCTTTGTACCGTGGGCAGGGGTTATTTTTCTTGCTTTAAAGGAAAAAGGTTTCGACTTTAGCCACAGCATATTTTGGGGGCTAATAGCAGCTGCTTTATTGAGCGCTTTACCCGTTATTCCAATGCTAAAAGAATTCCTGCAGCCGGAAGTAATACAAAAAAATATTGATTCCTTACTTCAACTTTATAAAGAGCAGGGTACTCTAAATAGTTTGGAGGAACAAGGGGTTTCTTTGGCAGAATTGAAAAAGTACCTGCAACTGGCAATGCCGATTTACTACCAGCTTATGCCTGCCTTTTCCTCCATAATCGGTTTTTTGGAATTCGGAGTTGCTTACCTTACAATTAGGTTTTCGTTGAAAAAAATCCAAAAAACCGAACCCTTTGATCACTTTAGGTTGCCTTGGTATGAAGTTTGGTTTACAATATGCGGTTTGGCAGCTTATTTAGGCGGAGATTACTTGGGAGTTGAAGCCTTAAGAATAGCCGGCATAAACATTATGGCGGTGATGGCTGCTATCTCTTTGGTATTGGGCTTTGCTTGTCTGGTATACCTTATGAAACATCCTAAATTGCCGCGTTTTATGGTTTGGATTTTTATTCTGATTGGGGTATTCTTTCCTTATTTATTATTAGGTGGGCTGGTAATTGTCGGCTTATTTGATCCCGTCCTGAATTTAAGGAAGATTCCCGAAAAAAGTGAGGGGGGTAAACAATGAAAGTGATTCTCAAAGAAGATGTTAAAGCTTTGGGGAAAAAAGGCAAAGTCTGCGAAGTATCCGATGGGTATGCCCGTAATTTTTTGATTCCCAGAGGGCTGGCGGTGGAAGCCACCGAGGGAAATATGCAGGACTTGGCTCATAAACAAAAGTTGGAAGAACAGAGAAAAAAGAAAGAAAAAGATGAGGCTTTGAAATTGGCCGCGCAACTGGAGGCTACGAATGTAGTTTTGAAAGTTAAAGTCGGCGAAAAAGGAAGGCTTTTTGGTTCTGTAACTAACAAAGAAATTTCTGAAGTGTTAGAAAAGGATTACAGGCTTAAACTAGATAAGAGAAAAATAGAGTTGAAAGAACCTATTAAAACTATTGGTGAGCATTTCATCACCATAAAACTTCACCCTGAAGTTAACACTAAAATAAAAATCCGGGTGGAAGCCCTTGACTAATTAAGTATGATACAAGGAAGTGCCCCATGAAAGACTTATTGAAGAAGTATTTGCAAAAGTCAAAAGTAGAGTCAAATGAGTTTTCGGAGGAGCAGCTCAAATTAGAAATTGATGCCCTTTATGTAGTCTTGGCCAACCTTTACGGCTCGGATAAATTAATTCTGAAAGCCAGTAAGCTGGAAGCCTTAAATTTAATGCGCTCCGAAAACTTGGGGGAAAGGGTTCTTGGGCTGCAAAAGCTGGTTAAAGACGACCCTACGGACAAGCCCATACCTGCGCCGGATAAAATACCGGAAATACTGGCCGAGATTGAAGAGCAAATTGCTGAATTCGTGGCCAAACGGGCTGTTGAGGACCGGCTCAATCAAGCTGTGGCTGAAAAATTGCAAGAGCGTCATGAAGAATATGTGAAAGAAATTAAAACCCAAGTCTTAAAGGAAACTGCCGGGCCTGAAAATGCCCAGACCCTCAAGAAACTTGCCCAGCTGGAAAAAATGTATGCCAGCAAACCCCTTTCAACGGCAATTCAAGCCTTAAGGCCCCAGGCTCCGGAGGAAATCATCGGGCAAGAAAAAGCTCTGCAAGCATTAATGGCTAAATTAGCGACTCCGTTTCCCCAGCATATCCTGATTTACGGGCCCCCGGGAGTCGGCAAGACTTCCGCCGCACGGGTAGCCCTGGAAAAAGTAAAAGGTTTCCCCAATTCTCCCTTTGCTCCGGATGCGCCCTTTATAGAAGTGGACGGCACTACATTGCGCTGGGATCCGCGAGATGTAACCAATCCCCTCATAGGTTCGGTGCATGACCCCATTTATCAAGGCGCCAAAAGGGATTTGGCCGATACAGGAATTCCCGAACCCAAATTGGGTTTGGTCAATGATGCCCATGGCGGTGTCCTCTTTATTGATGAAATTGGGGAAATGGACCCAATTCTGTTAAATAAACTTTTAAAAGTATTGGAAGACAAGAGAGTCTATTTTGAATCCTCATATTATGATCCTCATGATGAGCGGGTGCCCCTCTATATTAAGAAAATTTTCGAGGAGGGCGTCCCGGCTGATTTTGTCTTAATCGGTGCTACTACAAGGGATCCGGAGGAATTAAATCCCGCTCTGCGTTCCCGCTGTGCGGAAGTTTATTTTGAACCTTTAGAACCTGCGCACATTGCCAGTATTGTCCGGCTTGCCGCCCGGAAACTGGAAGTTGAGATTGAAGACAACGTTCCGGACATTATCAGCGAATACGTCATTGAAGGGCGCAAGGCCAACAACATTTTGTTGGACGCTTACGGTTTGGCCAGGTTTAGGACAGGCGGGAAAAAGGACGTAGTGATTACCGAAAACGATGTCAGGGAAGTTCTGCGCTCAGCCCGCTTAACTCCCTATGTCCACAAAAAAGTTGTCCCCGGTGAAGACATTGGCAGGATACTGGGCTTGGGAGTGTCCGGGTTCCTAGGTTCAGTACTGGAAATAGAAGTCAAAGTATTTCCAGGGGCTCCCGGGAAAGGCAGTATCCGCTTTAATGAAACTGCCGGCAGCATGGCCAGAGATGCCGTTTTTAATGCTACGGCAGTAATCCGTAGCCTGACTGGGCTGGACTTGAAGAATTATGACCTGCACGTTAATGTTGTGGGCGGCGGCCGCATAGATGGGCCTTCAGCCGGCTTGGCCACTACAATGGCTATCTACAGCGCTTTGAAAGAAATACCTTTAAGAAAAGATGTGGCTGTTACCGGTGAGATATCCATCCAAGGGAAGGTTAAACCGGTAGGCGGTATATATGAAAAAATATTTGGAGCCAAACAGGCCGGTGTGCGGACCGTGATCATACCGGAGGAAAACCTCTCCCAAGTACCTTCCGGACTGAAAGGAATAGAAGTAATCCCTGTCGAAAATATTGAAGAGGCTTTACAAGCAGCTCAAGCTTGATAGAAAGAAGCGAGGAGAAAAGAATGGAACTGGCCAAAGTTCCTCCCCATAATTTGGAGGCAGAACAAGCTGTTTTAGGCGCTCTAATGCTTGACCCTCAAAAAGGAAGTATAGTATTTGAGATTCTGCAACCTGAAGATTTTTACCGGGATGGTCACAAATATATTTATATGGTAATCAGGGACATCTATGAACGGGGTGACCCTGTTGACCTGGTTACTGTTGCCGAAAGCTTAAGGCAGGCCGGCAGGCTGGAGAGCATCGGGGGAATAGGCACTATTTCCCAAATTGCCGCTTCTGTGCCTTCCGCAGCTAACATTGAGCACTATGCGCGAATTGTAGCTGAAAAATCACTGCTTCGGCAGCTGATTAAAATGGGAGGTTACCTGCAGGAAAAAGGGTATGAAGCAAGCGAAGACGCTCTAAACCTTTTGGACGAAGCCGAAAGATTAATCCTGGAGATATCGCAACGGCAAACTAAAGAAGGATTTGCCACTATCCGCAGTATTCTTTTAAAAACATTTGAGAAGATTGAATACCTCTACTCCAATAAAGGAAATTTGACAGGGGTTCCGACTTTCTTTAAAGAGTTGGACCGCATCACTTCAGGCTGGCAGCCTGCGGATTTAATTATAATTGCTGCCAGGCCTTCGATGGGTAAAACAGCCTTAGCTTTAAACATGGCCCAGAATGCCGCTGTCCGCGCCGGGATTCCTGTTGCCATCTTCAGCTTGGAAATGTCGAAAGAACAGCTTGTCCAGCGGTTGCTTTGTTCTGAAGCTATGGTTGACCAACAAAGGGTAAGAACTGGTGAACTATTGGATTCGGACTGGCCAAAACTTTCCCAAGCGGTTGGACCTCTTTCCGAGGCACCAATTTTTATTGATGATACGGTAGGCATTTCTTTGGCCGAACTTCGTTCCAAAGCTCGCAAACTAAAAATGGAACAAGGTTTAGGGTTAATAGTGATTGATTACCTCCAATTAATGACTTTAGGCCGCAAAGCAGAAAGCCGTCAGCAGGAAGTTGCCGCTATCTCCCGAGGGTTAAAAGGGGTTGCCAGGGAACTCAATGTGCCGGTTATTGCCCTTTCGCAGTTGAACAGGGGTGTTGAGCAGCGTCAGGACAAGCGCCCCCTTATGTCTGACCTTCTGGAATCCGGCTCAATCGAAGCGGATGCAGATGTTGTCTCTTTCATCTACCGTGACGAGTATTATCATCCTGAATCGGATAAAAAAGGTATTGCTGAAATCATTATTGCCAAGCACCGTAACGGGCCGGTAGGCACGGTAGAACTTGGGTATCTTAAAGAATTCACAAAATTTGTTAATTTGGATAAAAGGCATAATATCTCTTGATTAATTGACTTTATTAATTGGCTTTATTCATTGTTGCTTATTGGCTAATTTGAGGTTTTAATTACTTGAAGCATTGGCTCGTAAGCTTCGCTAAGGTCTCTTTAAGATATCTAATTTATTGTATAAATTGTAAATTTATTTTTTCTTGACAGCCACCCGGTAATCGTGTAAAATCTAAAATCGTGATGTGGGCCATTAGCTCAGTAGGTAGAGCACCTGACTTTTAATCAGGGTGTCCCGCGTTCGAGTCGCGGATGGCTCACCAATAAAATGCATTGCGGCCCCTTGGTCAAGCGGTTTAAGACACCGCCCTTTCACGGCGGTAACACGGGTTAGAATCCCGTAGGGGTCACCACTTCCAACATTAGTTGTTTGCAATTCGAGGATTTTGAACAGTGTATTTTACTATTTGCCTCGGTAGCTCAGTTGGTAGAGCAGAGGACTGAAAATCCTCGTGTCGGCGGTTCGATTCCGTCCTGAGGCACCATATTAAACAAAGAATCTCCTGTAGAGTTTTACAGGAGTTTTTCATGGAGTTTTGGACAGAGGTTAGAAGGAAAGTTCCGGGTATAGCGGGGATAAAAACGGGACTTGACTAAGAGAGACAGAGTAAATATAATAAAAAATACCTCTTTAAATAAAATATCTTCGCCAAAATATTACGAGCGGAAGTGGCTCAGTGGTAGAGCATTGGCTTCCCAAGCCGAGGGTCGCGGGTTCGAATCCCGTCTTCCGCTCCAATCAAGCCTATCAGCCAGCTTGGAAGCTGGTTTTTCTAGCTTAGTTGGCTTTTGTTGACAAGCTTTTTGGCAAAAGGTATAAGTGACCTTGTTATTTTGCCGACAAGGTAGTAATTCTCTGACAAGCGAATAAGTATATAGAGAGCTATATAGGTCTGCTAAAGACCGAAAGGAGCTGAGTTAGATGCTCTCTGGCTTAAGCAGGCAGGAAGGTTCCAGGAAGATGAAGCATGTCCTCCTTTTTGCCTTACTAATTCTGATACTGCTATTAGCCGGGTGCAATACTTTGGAAGATGCGGTAGAGAAAGCTAAACCTTTAATACCTAAAGGATATGAGTTAGTGCATATTGAGCAAGTCAGTGAGAATTCCGGGATAGTTTTTTATACTTATGAAAAAGAAATAAGCGTGGGCATCTTTACAAAAAACAATTTTGGCTGGGACTGGATCGGCTGCAGTATCGGCAAGCTGGTTACTTATCCTGAAGGCCTGCGCTGGCGTTACGCCGACTTAGTGGATAAAGGGAAGAAACAACAGTATTCAGTATATTATGGCTTAGTTGATAATAAAGATATAGCAAAGGTTACAGTTACTACACCTAGCGGGGAGACTGTGGAAGGGAAAATAGTGGATACCGAGGAGCTTAAGCTCTGGTATGCATTTGTCAGCGAACCGCAAATACCTTCAGTCAATGCAGTTATTGCCGGTTACTCCGAAGACTCTCAGCTGCTGTATTTATTCAGTCACCCCAAAGAAGGACAGTAAGGAGGATAAATAATGGCTAAACATATTGAAACAGTTATTAAAGGCAACTTAAGCCGGACAGTGCAAAACGGAGGTTGCGGCAAGTGCCAGACTTCCTGCCAATCGGCTTGTAAGACTTCCTGCACAGTAGGAAACCAGATATGCGAGAAATAGTTTATTAGGAGACTATTCAAGGACCCTGTTTTAAAACAAGGTCCTCTTTTTATGCTCTGCTGGATATAAGCTTTGAATTTTGGCTGAAAACCAAGTGAATATTGCCTGAATATCCGGCCGGAGTTTAATATTTCCTTTAGTTTGAAAGGGAAAGAATGTTATAATAAAGCAGGAGATCATAAAACATGGGATAAGAAATGCTGTAATATTTAACTACGCTTTTAGTGGAGACGAGGGAAAAATGTTGAATTTAGAGAATTATCAGATAGCCAAAAACGTCCATCTTTACCAACATCAAGGTTTAAATATCGCTTATGATGTTAATTCCGGCTCTTTGCATTTGCTGGATACCAAGACCTACAACTATATTCAGGAAATGGTTGATCTGCAGAATAGGAGCGTAAATAATCCCTGTGAAACTCAGAATATTTTGGAATGCGCCGGGAGCTGGCTTAATCCGGCGGAGCGAATGGAAATACTTCAGGAACTGGGAGAACTTCAAGCCCAGCATCTTTTGTTTTCGCCGGAAATAAACAAAGTAGACCTTAACTACCCTAAAGAGCCTATTATTAAAGCTATGTGTTTGCATGTAGCCCACGACTGCAACTTACGCTGCCGCTACTGTTTTGCCGGTACCGGTTCCTTTGGCGGGAAAAGGAAGCTAATGAGCCTGGAAACAGGCAAACTTGCTTTGGCTTTTTTACTGGAGCACAGTGGAGACAGACCCCAATGCGAGGTGGACTTCTTTGGCGGGGAGCCCTTGCTTAATTTTCCAGTTGTGCGGGAACTCGTTGCCTATGGCCGAGAAATTGCCCGGAAAGCAGGTAAAAAAATTAAGTTTACCCTTACCACCAATGCGGTGCTCCTTAATGAGGATATAGCGGATTTCCTGGAAAAAGAAGAAGTCGCTGTGGTCTTAAGTTTGGACGGGCGGCAAGAAATCAACGACCGGATGCGTAGTTTTGCCAACGGCCAAGGAAGTTATGAACAAATAGTGCCTTTAATTCAGGAGTTTATTAAAAAAAGGCCGGACACATCCCCCTATGCCCTTGGTAAATATTATTATGTACGTGGTACTTATACCCACTATAATCCTGATTTCTACCAGGATGTCCTCCACCTTGCCGATCTGGGTATAAAAAGGATCTCTCTGGAACCTGTGGTAGCCTTAAGTGGAGAAGATTATGCATTAAAGGAAGAAGATATCCCCATGGTAATGGACAGTTATGATATTCTCGGGGAGAAAGTCCTGGAATATAAACAGCAAGGCCGGGAATTTTCCTTCTTCCATTTTAATGCCGGCTTGGACGAAGGCCCATGCCTGCCCAAAAGGTTAAGCGGCTGCGGCGCCGGGCATGAATATGTGGCAATTTCCCCGGAAGGAGATATTTATCCCTGTCATCAGTTTGTTGGGCAGGAAAAATACCGGTTGGGAACTTTAGTTCATCCCGGTCAAGAACTGTTACCGGCTCTTGTGGAAAAGTTCCGCCAGGCCAATATTTATGCCAAAGAAGAGTGCGTATACTGTTGGGCCCGTTTTTCCTGCAGCGGGGGGTGCCATGCCGCTAACGTAGCCTACAGCGGTGAGCTAACTAAAGTCTATCCCCTAAATTGTGCCTTGCAAAAGAAAAGGCTGGAGATTGCTTATTACCTAAAAATTAAAGAAGCCCAGGCTAAAGCCCTGTTGGCTGACAATTTTTAATTCTCAGGAAAAATTAAAGATTTACTATTATTCTATAAGAGGAACAGCAAGGAGGAGAATACTTATGTCAACTCTAAGGACGGTCTGTCCTTTAAACTGCCCGGACTGTTGCAGTCTTTTGGTAGAAGTTTCGGAACAGGGAATTAAAGTTCAGGGAGACCTCCGCGCAGGTGTTAGCGGGTTTATTTGCGCTAAAGCCCGGGCTTTGGGGGACAGTGTATTCTCTTCGGACAGGATACTGTATCCCTGGTTGAAAAATCAGTCAGGTTGGAAGCAAATAAGCTGGGAAAAAGCCTACGATATACTTGCCGAAAAAATAAGCCAAACCGTCGCCCGTTCAGGTTCCCAAGCTATTTTGCACTTGTTTGACAGCGGGCATAACGGTTGGCTTAAAAATTTGGATCGCCGTTTTTTCCAAGCTTTAGGCGGAGTAACCGAGCCCAGGGGCAGTATGTGCTGGGGGGCAGGCTATGAGGCCCAGCTCCGGGATTTTGGGGCTGTCTACTCCAGCGACTGGCAGGAACTGCTCCAGTCTAAACTTATTATTCTCTGGGGAAGAGATCCGGCGGTTACAAATAAACACTTGATTCCTATTTTGCGTAAGGCGGTTGAGCAAGGCGCCCAGGTTGTGGTCATTAACCCTCTGCAATGCAAAAGCGCCGTATTCGCCCAGGAGTATATCAGAGTAAATCCTGGCACAGACGGGGTTTTAGCCTTAGGCCTTTGCTATATAATCCTCAGGGAACGTTGGATGAATTTTGACTTCGTGAAGGATTATGTAAAAAATTTCGGTTCATTTGTTCCTTTGGTCCGGGAATACCCGCCGGAAAAGGCAGCGGAGATTACCGGTGTGCCGATAGAAGTGATGGAGTCCTTAGCCCGGCGGATAGCTTTAGAGGGACCGGTCATGTTTTACC
>DUML01000022.1 GCA_012839895.1 Peptococcaceae bacterium
AAATTTCGGTTAGTATTAGAGTAGACCATCGGTAAACACTCCTTCTTGGTTTGCTCTTCACTTACCAATTTCGGAGTTACCGATGGTTTTTCCTTTTACTTTTGCGAACTTAATTGTACTTCATCCAAAAAATTTATAGCGGATTTTTCTTAGGTTTACCCGCCGGACGGGGATACTTGGCAGGAGTAAGGCCCAACTTTTGAATAATTATCATTGAACGGTAATCGGCACCTTGACCTAAAGTGTATTTTTCAAGTTGTTCTTCACGGCAATTTAAAATATCCATAGCCTTTGCCGCAGCCTGTAACTCTTTTTCTGGTTCCATTCCTTTCGCCGCCAAAAGACGGCCGCCAACTTTTAGTAAAGGTATTGCGTACTCCAGCAAAACAGGTAGCTCAGCTACAGCCCGGGCAGTAATAACATCAAACTTTTCGCGAAATTTTGGGTCCTTGCCGATATCTTCAGCACGGGCATGTAAAACTCTTATACCGGTTAATTTTAAGGTTTCAATCACTTCCGTTAAGAAATTAATTCTCTTAGCCAAAGCGTCAATTAAAACAACCTCAAGCTCAGGTTTGACAATTTTAAGAGGTATCCCCGGAAACCCCGCTCCTGTCCCCAAATCTCCCAGGTAAATACTCTGTTCTTGGTAATGCTCTTGCAACTTTTTTACAAACACTAAAGAATCTAAAAAATGTTTAACCCTTATTTCTTCCGGATTGGTAATCGCAGTAAGGTTAATGCGCTCATTCCAATCTAAGATTAATTTAGTATAGACTGAAAACTGCTCCAGTTGATTGGGGCTAAGCTTTATTTTAAGTTCTTCTAAAGCCTGCAGGCTTAGCATTTCCATCTGTAAATTTAATTCTGGCTCGAGATTATGTTCCTCCATCTATGGAATTCCTCCGTCTTTGCTCCAAATAAACGAGAAGTACGGAAATATCCGTTGGATTTACACCATTAATACGTGAAGCCTGGCCTATATTCCGGGGCTGTACTTCTGTCAGGCGCTCTTTGGCTTCGTTGGATAATCCCCTTATAGTATGGTAATCAATATCCGGGGGCAAGAGCTTTTCTTCCATATTAATAAAGCGCTTAACTTCTTCCTCTTGTTTAGCAATGTAGCCGCTATATTTCAATTTCACAACAGCCTCTTCTAAAATATCGTAGTCATAATTAGCCATTTCAGGTAAAAGCTCAAGAATGTTTTCTATTGTAATTTCAGGTCTTTTGATTAATTCCTCGGCTTTTGCCCCACTCTTTAAAGGCGAGGACCCAATTTTTATAAGCAGTTCCTGGATACTGTAATTAGTTGGCGAATAGGTAGTAGTATTCCAAATATTGCTAATTTCTTCCAGTTGTCTGACTTTGGTTTGAAACTGCTGCCAGCGAAAATCATCTACTAGACCAAGCTGGTAACCTTTTTCCGTTAAGCGCAGATCCGCATTACTTTGCCTTAACAACAAGCGGTATTCAGCTCTCGAAGTCAGCAAGCGGTAAGGTTCTTTTAAATCTTTATTAACCAAATCATCAATTAAGACTCCGATGTAACCATCGGAACGTTTCACTATAAAAGGCTCTTTCTCTTTAACCTTTAAAGCCGCGTTTATTCCGGCAATTAGTCCCTGTCCGGCTGCTTCTTCGTAGCCGGAAGTGCCGTTTAATTGCCCTGCCGTAAAGAGCCCCGGCCAGCTGCGGACTTCCAAGTTCAAAGCCAGTTGATACGGCTTAACATAATCATACTCAATAGCATAGCCCGGCCGTAGAATTTTTACCTGCTCCAACCCCGGTACACTCCGGAAGATTTTAATTTGGATTTCTTCCGGCAAGCTTGTGGAAAGACCGGCTACATAAAGCTCCTCACTGTTATGTCCTTCCGGCTCCAAAAATATCTGATGGGCTTCTCTTTGGGCAAAACGAACTACCTTATCTTCAATGGAAGGACAATAACGAGTTCCAATACCTTCTACAACACCGGTAAAAAGAGGCGCGCGATGGAGGTTTTCCCGAATAATGGCATGGGTTTCCGGCGTTGTATAACCTAACCAACAAGGCCATTGTTTTTCCGGGTCACGTCCCCAAAACATACTCTCCGTAGGTAAAAAAGAAAACCTGCGGGGAATAGAGTCACCCGGTTGGATAACAAATTTGCTAAAATCCACAGAACTTTTGAGAATTCTGGGAGGTGTACCGGTTTTAAAACGACCTAATTCTATTCCCATTTCTTTTAAAAAGTTAGAAAGGGCAGTTGATGGAATATCTCCACCAGGACCTCCTTGATAAACGGCTTCACCGATTATTATTCTGCTGTTTAAATAGGTGCCACTGGTTAGAACTACGCTTTCAGCTTCAAAACGAGCCCCTGTACGGGTGATGACCCCCTTAACTTGGTTGTTTATTAAGTAAAGCTTTTCCACCAGAGCTTGAATTAAAGTCAGTCGCGGCTGCTCAAAGAGCACTTTAAGCATTTGTTGATGGTAAGCTTTTTTATCGGACTGCACTCTTAGAGCTTGCACAGCCGGGCCTTTTCCTGTATTTAACATCCTAGCCTGCAAGGATGTTTTATCGGCGACAATCCCCATTTGTCCGCCGAGAGCATCTATTTCTTTAACAAGATGCCCTTTGGCCGGACCTCCTACAGAAGGGTTACAAGGCATACTCGCAACCTTATCCAAATTAATAGTAACAAGCAACGTTTCACAACCTAAACGTGCTGCGGCAAGAGCGGCTTCACAGCCCGCATGGCCGGCTCCGACTACAATTACATCATATTTACCTGCGAAATATTCCATTTAGCCTACTTCCCTATACAAAATCTAGAAAAAATAGTTTCTAATAAATCCTCTTGGACATTATGCCCCGTTATTGAAGAAACTTCTTCCAAAGCTGAACGAACATCAATGGAAACCAAATCAAAGGGGACATTAGCATAAACAGCCTCGATTGCTTTTTCCAAAGAATGAATACTATTTTCTAAAGCCTGGATCTGGCGGATATTGGAGAGAAAAGGCTCCGTGGTCAAGGCTAATTTGCCTTCAAAGACACGGCGCAATATTTCATCTTCCAATTCGGTAAAACCAATATGATTTTTTACCGAGAAAGGTAAAGCAAAAACTCCATCCGGCAATAAAGCCGGATCCAAATGAAAATCAGGTTGTAAATCTATTTTATTTATTAGAACTATTGTTTTATCAGCATATTCTTCCAAGATATTTCTTTCTTCTTTGGATAATCTCTTAACTTGCAATTCGGGAGCTTCCAGTAATAAGAGTATTATATCTGCCATATTTAAGGCTTTCCAAGCCCTTTCAATCCCAATCATTTCAACGGGATCTTCACTTTCCCTGATCCCGGCTGTATCAATTAAATGCAGAAGGATCTCTCCAACTTTAACATATTCATGAATTTCATCTCTTGTTGTTCCGGGAATATCTGTAACAATCGCTCTTTCTTCTTTCAAAAAAGCGTTAAGCAAACTGGATTTACCGACATTAGGCCGGCCGGCAATCACTGTAGCCAAGCCTTCCCGAATTATTTTACCCGTTTTACTCCCTTTAAAAATTTCTATGGCTTTTCCTTTCACTTTTATTAGTTTTTCATAGAGCTCAGATAAAGCCAAATCATCTATTTCGTCCTCCGGGAAATCCACCGTTGCTTCAATATAAGCCAATACATCTAAAATGTCCTGCCGGACTTCTTCAATTCGGGAAGAAAGTCCCCCTTCTAATTGCCTTACAGCTAAATTGGCGGAAAGTTCGGTACGAGCTTCTATTAAATCCACAATAGCTTCAGCTTGTACTAAATCCATCTTACCATTTAAAAATGCCCTTTTGCTAAACTCTCCGGCTTCTGCCAAACGGGCGCCTTGATGCAGGCAAGCTTCGATAATCCTGCGTACCGGGATCATTCCTCCATGACAATTAATTTCATAAACATCTTCGCCTGTATAAGAATAAGGCGCCTTCATCCTGCTTATTAAAACTTGGTCTATTTTCATATTTCCATCATAAAACCAACCAAGATGCAAAGTATAATTAGATCCTGACAACCACTTTTCTTTATTTTTAGGCTGGAAACAAGCTTTAACTATTTCACCTGCCTGTTTGCCGCTCAAGCGGATAATATGGATAGCTCCTTCACCAGGGGGAGTGGCTAAAGCCACTATAGTATCCATAGTCTCATCATTCATTATTATTTCACTCCAAGATAACAACACTCAAAAATCTTCTCATTTTTATAGTATACTAAAGATTAATTTTTAAGCAAAATTTTTCTTTAGGTCTAAATAGAAGAAAAACTTGACCTAAGGCCAAGTTTCTTTATATTTAAGAAGCATTGCGTTTTGGAGAAATAACTACTCTTCGGTGGGGTTCTTCACCTTCACTGAAGGTTGTAATTCGCCATTCATGTTGTAAGGCTGTATGAATTATGCGTCTTTCCTGAGGGCTCATTGGCTCCAATACTATGCGGTGCCCAGTTTTTTTAACTTTTTCAGCCAATCTTTTAGCCAACTTGATTAATGTTTCTTCACGTCTTTTCCTGTATCCTTCCACATCTATTATAATGCGGCTGCGGTCTGACAATTTTTTGGCTACGGCCAAATTAGTCAAAAATTGAATAGCTTCCAGTGTATCACCGCGACGACCAATAAGTATTCCCAAATCCGAACCGGTAATATTAATAATGATTTGATCCTCACGCCGAAAAACTTCAAAATCAGCAGTTATTTTCATAGCTTCAGTAAGTTTTTTCAAGAAATTACAAGCCAACACACCGGGATCATCCTCATAGCTAACTCTTACTTTTGCCAACTTAGTACCAAACAAACCAAACAAACCCTTTTTTCCCGGCTCTTCTAATACTTCTATACATACTTGATTTCTTTTGGCGCCAAGTTCCACCAGGCAGGCTTCTATAGCTTCTTCTATAGTCCTAGCGGTTTTTTCAGCTACCTTCATTGGTTACCCCTCCAGCGAAAATTATTTACCCTTTTTTAATTCCGCTCTGCTGACTTTTTTTCTCGCTACAATTTTTCTACCTTTTACCTGGTGCTCAATTTTTTTGTTTTTCTCGTCAGCAGTTGACTTTGATTTATTTTCTTTGGACTTTTTTGTTTTCTCTTCTTTTACTTTTGTTTTTTCTTCTTTATCTTTAGCTTTAGCTTTAGTATCTTTAGCGCTTTTTTCTTTCTCGCCCTTTTGGGCTTTGGCTGCAGCGGGTTTTATATCAGCTTCAGCAGCCTTGGCACCGGCCATCTCCGCAGCTATCTTTTTATTAATATAAATTGTTTGGAAGATAGAGACGATATTCATTGTTAAAATATATATCCCTAAGCCGGATGGAAGGCTGGCAACAATATAGGCTAGGAAAAACGGCATAAATAAAAGCATCATTTTTTGCGTTTTCTCTGCCGAAGAAGGAACAGATCCGGTTTTAGGGGAAGTTGCCATTGATACTTTTGACATTAAATAAGTGGTAACACCGGCTAAAATAGGCAATAGCAAATGGTAATCTAACGCGAAACCGTAAGTTTGAGTAATATTAAAGCCTAAAAATTGAACCGAAGGCTCGTTCCCTTGTAATCCTAGTGTTTTGGGCATCTCGTATAAAGTTCGGTAAAAAGCCCATAGAATGGGGAGTTGGACTAAAATAGGCAAACATCCGGCATAAGGGTTTACTTTCTCTTTGCTGTAGAGCTCCATAATCTTCTGGTTAAGTTTGGCTTTATCATGTCCATATTTCCTCTGCAATTCTTGCATTTTAGGTTGTAGGGCGGTCATTTTCCGCATGGAAGTCATTTGCTTCCATGTTAAGGGATAAGTTAAAATTTTGATTAAAATTGTAAAGATAATAATAGCCACACCATAGTACGGCAAACCGATCATTGAAGAAAGATTAAATAACCAGACTAAAAAAGTAGTCATCCCTTGAACGACTGTACTCACAAAAACCCTCCTTAAACAGGATCATACCCTCCGGGATGAAAAGGATTGCACTTTAAAATCCTGATAATGGCTTTCCCTGTCCCTTGCAGTATTCCATATTTTTTTATCGCTTGTAAAGCATATTCCGAACAAGTTGGATAAAACCGGCAAGTGCGCGGCTTAAGAGGTGAAATAAACTTTTGGTAAAAACGAATTAGCCCTATAAGTAATTTTTCCAAAAAATTAGCTATTCTTTCCACCATAAATTCCTGCTTTTCTCCAAATATAAAGCACGGATTTTTCCACCTCACGAAATGTAGCTCCAATAATAAATCTCCGCGCAAGCAAAATCATCTGGCAATCAACAATTAACCCGTCTTGATTTAAACGTATAACTTCCCGTAATAACCTTTTGGCCCGATTACGTTGTACGGCATTGCCAATTCTTTTGGAAACAACTATTCCAAATTTAACAGGCAAACCTTGAAAAATATAGATGACAACATGCTTCGAAGAGTAACTTTTTCCCTTGGCAAAAACAGTCTGAAATTCGGCCTTTTTTCGCATTCTATACTTTTTTTTAAGCATAGCGCCCTCCTTAAACTAAGGGCAATTATCATCTTGTATAAAAAAGGCCACAAAAGCATGCGGCCCTAAACTGTTAATCTTTTACGACCCTTTAAACGACGGCGTTTTAAAACATTTCTGCCTGAATTAGATTTCATTCTGGCTAAAAAGCCATGAACTCTTTTATGACGACGGGTTTTTGGCTGGTATGTCCTTTTCAAAGCAAACACCCCCTTAATGACCACCATTAGCACAAAAAAAATTATAAAGAGACTAGGGAAATTATACTCTAAGTTTTTTTACTGTGTCAAGGAATTCGCATTTCTTACCATGCTTTCTGTTTAATTTAATTCTTTGATAAGTTCGATATATATGATGTTCGATATATTTATTTAAGTAGAAAAATTACGTCTTTACATAAAGTCTGTCTATAAATTTGTTTATAAACTCTGCATAATTTTTGAATTAACTCTTTATAGCCGGTGGACAAACTCATGGCCATTTAAATTCCTGTTGATAACCATTGGAAAACTTGTTATGATTAGTTTACAGTCGAGGTCAAAATCTGCCTTGTCTAACTTTCTTATTTTTTCCTTAATAATGTACGATAATCACACTATAACAAGTGTGTTTTTTGAATTATATATCAGGAGGTTCATAAAATGTCTCCTAATTCAATCTACTTAAATGCTTTTTGGGAAAACATTCTAGAAAAGTTAAAAAGTGAACTTCCGAGAGCAAGTTTTGACACTTGGCTTTCTTCAACTAAATTAATTGATTTTTCCAATAACAACCTTACTATTTGCGCTTGCAATGAATTTGCCAAGAATTGGTTGGTTAATAGATATGCTTCTTTAATCAAAACTACAGTCCAAAACTACTTAAACATTCCAGTTACAATAACATTCGTAGCCGACGAAGAATCTGGAGACGGAATGCTTTTCCAATTTAACAGTTTAAATTTTGGCACTTTATCCCATTCCCTTAACCCCAAATACACATTTGATACCTTCGTTATCGGCAATGGCAATAGATTTGCTCATGCAGCCGCTTTGGCAGTTGCCGAATCCCCGGCAAAGTCATACAATCCTCTATTCATTTATGGAGGCAGCGGACTGGGTAAAACCCATCTCATGCACGCTATCAGTCATGTTATAACCAAAAAATTTCCCAACCTTAAACTTCTCTATGTCACCGGCGAACAATTTACTAATGAATTGATTGATTCCATTCGCTACGAAAAACAAGTGGAATTCCGCAATACCTATCGCAAAATTGATGTCCTCTTGATTGACGATATTCAATTTTTAGCCGGTAAAGAAGGAACTCAAGAGGAATTTTTCCATACCTTTAATACTCTATATGAAGCCAATAAACAAATAATAATCTCTTCCGACCGGCCGCCCAAAGAAATACCCACTTTGGAAGAAAGACTTCGCTCCAGGTTCGAATGGGGCCTAACAACAGATATTAATCCTCCTGATTATGAAACACGCATAGCTATATTAAGGAAAAAAGCTGAACTTGAAAACTTTAGCGTTCCGGATGAAATTAATCATTTTATTGCCAGCCATATTCACTCCAATATTAGAGAATTAGAAGGCGCCCTAAGTAAAATCACGGCATATTGCATGCTTACCAACCAGCCAATTACCATTAGTTTGGCAGAAGAAATATTAAAAGACATGATTCCACAAAAGAATAATAGGGTAATAACTATTGAAATGATTCAAAAAGCAGTAGCTGAGCATTACAAAATGCCGGTCCAAGATTTAAAACAAAAAAAGCGGACCAGAGTTATTGCTTTTCCCAGACAAGTCGCCATGTATTTATGCCGGGAATTAACCGAATTGTCTTTACCTCAAATCGGAGAAAAATTTGGCGGACGTGACCATACAACTGTTATCCATGCCTGTGAAAAAATAAATGAACTAAAGAAAAATGACCCGTCTATCGAAAGAAGTATTAATGATATTATTGCCAAAATTAAAGCCCTTTAAAACACGGCCTTAAAAGAAGGCCCTTTTCTCTAACTCTGTGGATAAAATTCAGACCTTTCCACAAGATATCCAACTTTTTATCCCTAGCCTAAAGAACAAGACTTAAGCCGCTTAAGATATCCTATCCACATTTTTTCAGGCTATACTACTACTATATCTACTAAATTAATATCTTATTAATAACTAAGTGCAAATAGAACTTAAAAATTAAAGAATTAAGGAAAAAATTTACGAAGGCCAGATCCAACATAATCCCTACATAGGGAATATTAGGAGGTTAAGATGATAATCTTATGTACGAAAGAGGATTTACTGAGCGGAGTTAATACAGTACAAAGAGCGGTTTCCACCAAAAGCACTTTACCTATTCTGCAAGGAATAAAATTAAGTGCTACAAAAGAAGGACTATGGTTTGAAGCAACAGACTTGGAGCTTGGTATTCGCATTCTACTGCCGGTTAATATTCAAGAAGAGGGTGAAGTTGTTCTTCCAGCCAGGCTATTTGCAGAAGTTGTCCGCCGTTTACCAGATTCTTCTATTCGTATTGAAAGCTCAGGTCATAATATTAATATCTTTTACAATGACTCCCATTTTGAGCTTAATGGCTATGACCCTGAAGAGTACCCGGAAATGGCAGATATCCCCTCCGGGGATGTTATTGAACTGCCAGGCCCTACTTTTAAAAATATGATCAAACAAACTGTTTTCGCTTGTGCCGTAGAAGAAACCAGGCCGGTTTTTACCGGTTTGCTACTTCAAATTGAGAAAGAAAAAATTTCTTTGGTCAGCACCGACACTCATCGCTTGGCTTATAGCAAATCTTTGTTAAATGGTAATGAAAAAGAATTTAGCGGAATTATTCCCAGCAAGACTATGCAGGAAATTTACAGGCTAGTGGGCGATGAGGAATTTTTAAATATTAAAGTAAGTAAAAGCAGGGTTATTTTTAACTTCAATAACATTCAAGTTTTGACCCGTTTAATAGAAGGTCAATTTCCAAATTATAAGCAGGTTATACCCCAAACTTGTAATACCAAATTATTAATTAATACGCGCAAACTTTTAGATACCGTAGAAAGAGCATCTCTCCTATCCAGAGATAATTATTTAAAGACTAACACCGTCCGTTTTAACATCGAAAATTCTTCAATTAACATAAACCAATATTCTGAACTGGGAAAAATATCAGAACAACTGGAGATTGAACAAGAAGGGGAAGACGTAGCCATCTCTTTCAATGCCAAGTATATCATCGACTTGCTAAAAATTATTGAAACTGATAAGGTTATATTAGAGACTTCAGGTCCATACAGTCCATGTGTTTTCCGACCGGAAAATAACGAAGATTATTTATGCTTGGTTCTTCCCTTACGTAATTAAGCAAGAAAATGGAAATTAAACAAATTGAACTGCATAATTTTAGAAATTACAGTCAGCAAAAAATTGAATTTGAGGCCGGAATAAACCTTCTCGTTGGGGCTAACGGCCAAGGTAAAACTAATGCCCTGGAAAGTATTCATTATTTAGCGACAGGTAAATCTTACCGGGTTAAACAAGAAAGTGAACTGATCCTTTGGGGTAAAAAAAATTTTTACCTCAAAGGATCTTTCCAAACAGCGGATCGCCTTCTTACTTTAGAAAGTTATTATGAAGCAGGCAAAAAGGTAATGAAAATAAATCAGCTGGCCTGCAGACGACTTTCAGACTACGTTGGAACTATAAACGCAGTTTTTTTTTCACCTGAAGATCTAAATATTGTCAAAAAAGGGCCCAGCGAACGCCGGCGCTTTTTAGATTTGCTTCTGGCCCAAATTAGGCCCAGTCACATAGCCTTGCTTAATGACTATATAAAAATAATTAAACAGAAAAATAATTTATTGAAAACAGTGAAAAACTCGACGGCTCTAAAAAGCCAGCTTCCCATATGGAATGAACAACTGGTTGCGGTCGGCTCAAAGATAATTGCCAACCGTTGGGAGTTAACTGTCACTCTGAACAGTTATTGCAGGCCAATTTTTAAAAGCATTTTTTCTCAAGAAGATAATATGGACTTATATTATCTGGCCTTAAATAAAAATAGCTTGGAAGAAGCGCTTGAGACATTTCCTGAAATCTTAGACAAAAAAATGAATCAGGAAATAGAGCGTAAGACAGTCTTAATTGGTCCCCACAGGGATGAGCTGCTTATTAATTTAAACGACAAGCCGGCCCGCTTATTTGCTTCTCAAGGCCAGCAGAGATCTTTGGTTCTTTGTTTGAAGCTGGCAGAAATGGAAATAATATTTAACAAAAAAGGTGAATATCCGATATTGCTCTTAGATGATGTTTTGTCAGAGCTAGATGAAGAGCGTCGTCGCTATCTTCTAGCTTATATTAATACCTTTAAAAAACAAACTCTTATCACCATGACAGAAGCAGACGAAAAAATAATAAAGGAAAAAACAGCGGTTTACAGAGTTTTTAAAGGAAATATAAGGAGGGAACGGTAATTGTTTTTGCATTTAGGCAATAACCACATGTTGCGAAAAGACAAAATAATAGCAATTTTAAATTTGGAGACAATCGGGAATTCGCCCTTGACACATAATTTGGTTCAGAACATTTTCCAGAAAGGTAAAGTTCATAGGATAGCGGAAGAAAGAAAAGAAAAATCCTTGGTTATAACAGAAGAAGGAGTTTACTTATCACCAATCTCCTCCAGCACTTTATTAAAAAGGTCTTCAGCATTGGAAGACTTAATTGAACAGTAGTTGGAACACGCCGTGGCTTTGCGGGCAAATAGGCGTTTTGGCCCTACAATTGAAAATAGGACTTATTTGTAGTATAATACTAAGGTTAAAGGATAAATTTGGGAGGAAACTGCTTTGCAAAAAACAGTTGAACAACTTGAGGCACTTAAAGGATCTGCCTTTGAATATAACGCTGAACAAATTGAAGTTTTGGAAGGATTAGAAGCCGTTCGTAAACGCCCCGGCATGTATATTGGTTCAACCAGCAGCAGAGGACTTCATCACTTGGTTTATGAAATTGTAGACAATAGCATTGATGAAGCCATGGCTGGTTTTTGCGATGATATCCAGGTTTTTATTCACGAGGATAACAGTATTACCGTTAAAGATAACGGCAGGGGTATTCCTGTTGACATTCACCCCAAGATGAATAAACCTGCTTTAGAAGTCGCTCTTACTGTCCTTCACGCCGGCGGCAAATTTAATAGTGAAGCTTATAAAGTATCAGGCGGCCTTCACGGTGTAGGGATGAGTGTTGTCAACGCTTTGTCTGTTTTCCTTAAAGTTCAAGTCAAAAAAGACGGCAAAAAATATGTACAGGAATACTCACGGGGCAAACCTGTGACTGCTCTTAAAGAAATAGGCACCTACAAAGGAAGGTCCGGTACTACTATAACTTTTAAACCTGATCCGGAAATCTTTGAAGATTTAGTTTACGACTTTGAAATTTTATCCCATCGCTTACGGGAATTGTCCTTTTTAAATAAAAACGTGACAATAACTTTGACGGATGAACGGACCAACACTAAAGAAGTTTACCGGCATAGTGGTGGAATAGTTGATTTTGTTAAATACATTAATAAAAACAAAGATGTTATCCACCCCAAGCCTATTGTTTTTGAAGCTATAAAGGATAATACCCAGGTAGAGATTGCCCTTCAGTATAATGACGGCTACACTGAGAATTTGTTTTCTTACGCCAATAACATTAATACAACTGAAGGGGGTACTCATGAAGCCGGCTTTAAAGCGGCACTTACCCGGGTTATCAATGATTATGCCCGGAAATCTAACATTTTAAAAGCCAATGAAAACAATTTAAGCGGCGAAGATGTGCGGGAAGGTTTAACGGCCATTATTTCTGTCAAAGTAAAAGAGCCGCAATTTGAAGGCCAAACCAAAACCAAGCTGGGTAACAGCGAAGTGCGCTCAATAGTGGATAATGTAGTTGGCGAAGGTTTAACAGCTTACTTAGAGGAAAACCCGTCAGTTGCCAAAAAAATAGTTGAAAAGAGCCTGCAAGCTTGCCGGGCTCGCTTGGCGGCCAGGAAAGCAAGAGAACTAACCCGCAGAAAAAACGCTTTGGAAAGCACGTCTCTTCCAGGAAAACTTGCCGATTGTACTTGGAAAGATCCACGCTATTGCGAAATCTATCTTGTAGAAGGGGACAGCGCCGGCGGTTCAGCTAAGCAAGGCAGGGACCAAAAGTTTCAGGCCATTTTACCTCTCCGGGGAAAAATCCTTAATGTGGAGAAGGCTCGTTTAGATAAGATATTAATAAACAGCGAAATTAAAGCAATGGTCACCGCCTTTGGCACAGGGATTTCCGACGACTTTGATATTGAAAAAGCTCGTTATCATAAAATAATAATTATGACCGATGCCGACGTTGACGGCGCACATATCCGAATCTTGCTGTTAACTTTCTTTTACCGCTATATGAGGCCATTAATCGAGAATCGCTTTGTTTATATTGCCCAACCGCCTCTGTTTAAAATCAAAAAAGGTAAAGATATTAAATATGCTTATAGTGATCAAGAACTGAATGCAATTCTTGATAAGATAGGCCGAGACAAAGTTGAAATTCAACGCTATAAAGGCCTAGGGGAAATGAATGCCGAACAGCTTTGGGAAACAACCATGGACCCTGAAAGAAGAACCATCCTCCAGGTTCAGATGGAAGACGCCATAAAAGCGGATGAGTTATTCACCATTCTGATGGGTGATAAGGTTGAACCTCGCCGAGAATATATCCAAAAACACGCTAAGGATGTCCGTAATCTGGATACCTAAGAAAAGGAGCGAAAAAAATGTCTACGGAATTTTTTGGTGGCAAGGTTCTACCGATTGATATTTCGGAAGAACTTAAGAAGTCATTTATAGATTACTCAATGAGTGTTATTGTAAGCCGTGCTCTGCCTGATGTCCGTGATGGGCTGAAGCCTGTCCACAGGCGGATTCTCTATTCTATGCACCAATCCGGAATGACTCCCAATAAAGGGTATAGCAAGTCGGCCAGGTTGGTGGGGGACACCATGGCAAAATTCCATCCCCACGGTGATGCTGCAATTTATGATGCCGTTGTGCGGATGGCTCAGGATTTCTCCAGCCGTTACCCGCTGGTGGACGGGCACGGCAATTTTGGTTCAATTGACGGTGATGCTGCGGCAGCCATGCGTTATACTGAAGTTCGTATGGCTCCACTGGCTACTTATATGCTGGCAGACTTAGAAAAAGACACCGTTGATTTTGTCCCCAATTACGATGAAAAGGAAAAGGAACCGACAGTATTGCCGGCCAAATTCCCTAACCTTTTGGTTAACGGTTCTTCAGGCATAGCCGTAGGTATGGCCACTAACATACCGCCCCATAACCTCGGTGAAGTAATTAATGCTGTAATTTTTTTGCTTGATCGTCAGGATGAAGGTACGGATAAACCCAAGCCTACTCTGAAGGAAATAATGAAATACATTAAAGGGCCGGATTTTCCCACCGGTGGCAAGATTATGGGAACAGAAGGAATTATCTCGGCCTATGCAACCGGCAAGGGCAGTATTAAAACCAGGGCCAAAGCCAGTATCGAAAAAATGGAAAAGTCCGGGAAAATGCAAATTGTGGTAACAGAAATACCCTATATGGTCAATAAGGCCAAACTTATTGAAAAAATAGCCAGCCTTGTGCATGAAAAGAAAATCGAGGGTATTACCGACCTGCGTGATGAATCCACCAGGAAAGGTATGCGGATTGTTATTGAGCTTAAAAGGGATGTTAACCCCCAAGTCATTTTAAATCAGCTTTATAAGCATACCCAGATGGAAGACAGCTTTGGTATCATTCTTTTAGCTTTGGTGGACGGCACTCCCAAAGTTTTAACACTGATGGAATTGCTGGAGTATTTTATTGCCCACCAAAAGAATGTCATTACCAGGCGTACCAAGTTTGAACTGAAGAAAGCTGAAGATGAGGCCCATATCGTCGAAGGCTTGCGCAAAGCCTTGGATATTATTGATGAAATCATAGAAACAATTCGTTCTTCCAAAGATGATGACACAGCGAGAACCAGGCTTATTAATGACTTTGGTTTCAGCGAAAGGCAAGCTCAGGCCATTTTGGATATGCGCCTCAGGAGATTGACCGGCCTGGAAAGAGAAAAATTAGATGAGCAATACCAGAAATTATTAGACGAAATTGCTTATCTCAGAGCGGTTCTTGCTTCCGACAAAATGGTCCGGGAAATTATTAAGACAGAGCTTAAAGAAATAAGGGATAAATTTGCTGACCAACGGCGTACAGAAATAAGCTTTGATGATACAAAAATGGAAATTGAAGACTTGATAGCCGAAGAAGATGTTGTCATTACTGTCTCCCACCGGGGTTACATTAAAAGGCTCCCACTTACAACCTATCACAGCCAAAGACGGGGCGGCAGGGGAGTAAGCGGCATGACAACTGGGGAAAATGATTTTGTGGAAGGTTTGTTTATTGCTTCAACCCATCATTATATTTTGGTCTTTACTTCCAAAGGCAAAATGTACCGCTTACGTGCTTATGAAATTCCTGAAGCAAGCCGGACAGCCAAAGGAACGGCTATTGTTAACCTTTTAAACCTTGACCAGGACGAGAAAGTAACGGCAACTATCGCCATCAAAGAATTCCAAGATGACTATAACCTGGTAACGGCCACAAGAAAGGGTATTATCAAAAAAACGTCCTTAAAGGAATATGATACCAATAGAAAAGATGGATTAATTGCCTTAACTCTTGATGACAATGATGAGTTAATCGGGGTTAAATTGACCAAAGAAAATGACGATATTTTACTGGCTACCAGCCGCGGCTTAATAATTCGTTTTTCGGAAAATGATGTCCGGGCTATGGGCCGGGCGGCAAAGGGCGTTAAAGGCATTACTCTGGATGCTGAAGATTTTGTGATTGCCATGGATGTGGTGGACAACGAAAATGAGAATTTAGAAATACTAACCGTGACTGAAAACGGTTTCGCTAAAAGGACATCATTGGAATTGTTCCGTCGTCAAAACCGGAGCGGGAAAGGAGTTATCGGACATAAAGTTAACTCTAAGACCGGGCCTTTGGCTGGAATTAAAGTAGTAACGGCCGAAGACGAAATAATGGTGATTACAGATGAAGGTGTTGTAATCCGCCAGGAAGTTAACGGCATCTCTGTTCAAGGGAGGGCCGCTCAAGGAGTTATGGCTATGAGAACCGGTGAAAGTAAAGTTGTTGCTATTGCCAAACTAGCATCTAAGGATGATAATAATTAAGTTCAAAAGAAAATTGAAGTATAGTTTGGAGTATAAGCATTTTACTTTGGATAATAATAGGAGGAATGAAATATGACTGAAGTAGCATCATGGAAAGTAAAAACAGGATTGGCCGAAATGCTTAAAGGCGGCGTCATTATGGACGTAACTACACCGGAACAAGCCAAAATCGCTGAGGAAGCCGGAGCTTGTGCCGTAATGGCTTTGGAAAGAGTACCTGCCGATATTCGCGCCGCCGGAGGAGTAGCCAGGATGGCTGATCCTACCGTAATTAAAAGAATTATGGAAGCTGTTACTATTCCGGTTATGGCCAAAGCGAGGATTGGGCATTTTGTAGAGGCACAAATTTTAGAAGCTTTAGGAGTAGACTATATTGATGAAAGTGAAGTCTTAACCCCAGCTGATGAACTCTATCATATTGACAAGCATAAATTTAAAGTTCCCTTTGTCTGTGGCGCCCGCAACTTGGGAGAAGCTTTGCGCCGCATAGGTGAAGGCGCTGCCATGATTAGAACTAAAGGCGAGCCGGGAACCGGCAACGTGGTAGAAGCTGTCCGCCATATGCGGACAGTTATGTCGGAAATTCGCCGGCTGACCACTATGCCTAAAGAAGAATTAATGACCGCCGCTAAGGAAATGGCTGCCCCTTATGATTTAGTCCAATATGTAGCCGAGCACGGCAAATTGCCTGTTGTGAATTTTGCTGCCGGCGGAATTGCCACCCCGGCTGATGCCGCTCTGATGATGCAGTTAGGTTGTGACGGTATTTTCGTAGGATCAGGAATTTTCAAGTCTTCTAACCCGGCGAAAAGGGCCAGAGCCATAGTCCTGGCTACCACTCATTATAATGACCCTGATATGCTGGCTAAGCTGTCCGAAGACCTGGGCGAAGCAATGCCTGGATTGGAAATTTCCACTATTGCTCCGGCCGAAAGAATGCAGGATCGAGGCTGGTAATAAATGAAGGAAAAAATTGGTGTATTGGCTGTTCAAGGAGCTTTTCGTGAACATCGCCAAGTATTGGAAAAACTAGGGGCAGAAGTGGTTGAGGTCCGTTCGAAAAATGATTTGGAAGGAATTGAAGGACTCATTATTCCCGGCGGCGAAAGTACTGCTATCGGCAAGCAGCTGGAGATGGACGGATTTGGTGAAAGAATTGTCCAAATGGCTCAGGCCGGTTGCCCGATTTTCGGCACTTGCGCCGGGATGATTCTTTTAAGTAAAAGAATTGAGCAATCTAAGCAGTATTCGTTAGGACTGTTGGATACTTTAGTCAGAAGAAATGCTTTTGGCCGCCAAGTTGCCAGCTTTGAAGCCGATCTTCCGGTTAAAGGGTTCCAGGGAAAAGAGCTGCGAGCTGTATTTATCCGTGCTCCTTATGTACTGGAGGCTGATCCTCAAGTTGAGATATTGGCCAAGTACGAAGATAAGATTGTTTTTGTCCGCCAAGGCAATATTTTAGCTACTGCCTTCCACCCTGAACTTACGGAAGATACACGAGTCCATGAATACTTTTTAAAGATGGTTCCTGATAAGGCTGATAGGAAAGAACAGAGCTGTTAAAGAATTTTTGAGCTCTGAGGCAGTGATCGGTCATTTAGGAGAAAATAGGAGGTTCTCAGCATGCTTGATCTAATATTTGTGCGCAGTAATCCGGATATTGTCAAAGAGGCCTTAGCTAATCGCCATGCAGATATTGACCTTGATGACTTTTTGCAACAAGAGGAACGCCGGAGACAGCTTATTTTTGAAGTGGAAACTTTGAAAGCGGAACGTAACAAGGTCTCTGAGGAAGTTGCCAGGCTGAAGAAAAGCGGGCAAAACGCAGATGATTTAATCCTGCAAATGCGCGAAGTTAACCAAAAAGTTAAAGAATTGGATGAGAACCTGGCCGAAATTGACCGTCAGGTGCAAGAGGTACTCTATCTTATTCCTAATATCCCTCATTCATCGGTCCCAGTAGGCAAAGATGAAAACGATAATGTAGAAGTCCGCAAGTGGGGGACACCAAGAGATTTTGGTTTTCAACCCCTGGCGCATTTTGAACTGGGAGAAAAACATGACATTTTGGATTTTGGCCGGGCCGGTAAGGTAACAGGAGCTAGGTTTACTTTTTATAAAGGATTGGGAGCCAGGCTGGAAAGAGCTTTAATCAACTTTATGCTTGACAGGCACATTAAGAAAGGCTATGTAGAAATATTCCCGCCCTTTATGGTTAATCGGGCTTCCATGACCGGGACAGGACAACTGCCCAAGTTTGAAGAAGATGCCTTTAAAGTGGAAAACACTGACTACTTCCTTATTCCTACTGCGGAAGTGCCGGTAACTAATATATACCGGGATGAAA
This sequence comes from Peptococcaceae bacterium, assembly GCA_012839895.1. Lineage (GTDB taxonomy): Bacteria > Bacillota > Desulfitobacteriia > Desulfitobacteriales > Syntrophobotulaceae > DUML01. The sequence continues at coordinate 18,130 of DUML01000022.1, forward strand.
TCTTGGATGGCAGCAAACTTCCTCTCTATTATTGCGCTTACAGCGCTTGCTTCCGGGCTGAAGCCGGTGCAGCCGGCCGGGATACGCGAGGGCTAATCAGGCAACATCAATTTAACAAAGTAGAACTGGTTAAGTTTTCTTTGCCGGAAAATTCTTATCAAGAGCTGGAAAGCTTAACAGCTGATGCCGAAGCAATTTTACAGGAATTGGAACTCCCTTACCGGGTGGTGGCGCTTTCCACTGGAGACCTAGGCTTTAGTTCGGCAAAAACTTATGACATTGAAGTTTGGTTGCCAAGCTTTAATGCTTATCGGGAAATATCTTCCTGCAGCAATTTTGAAGATTTCCAAGCCCGGAGAGCCAATATTCGCTTCCGTCGCGAGCCGAAAGCCAAGCCGGAATATGTCCATACCTTAAACGGCAGCGGCCTGGCTATTGGAAGAACAGTTTCCGCTATTTTGGAAAATTACCAGGAAGCCGACGGCCGGATTCGGATTCCTGAAGCTCTACAGCCTTATATGGGTGTTGAGTATATAGGCTAAACTTTTGTTTAATGCCAGCTCATCCAGTGAAAAATCTTAATGCAAATTTTTTAGTGTATTAAAAAAGAAAATTAAGAGGATAATTTTGCATGATAATTTGCATGAAATATTGCTGTATTTTATACAGGGAAATTTTATTGCTTTAAATAAATACCGATACTTTATCATGATATTTTATATGACCGTTTAAGTAGTAAAATTGTAATTCTAACCTGATAAAATTGGATTTCTTGATTTTAGGGTTATAAGAAAAAAACTTTCCTGCATATTACATGTTGTCTAACTAAAAAGATTATGTTATACTATCTTTCGCCTGACTATTGGAGGGGTGTCCGAGTGGTTTAAGGAGCCGGTCTTGAAAACCGGTGACACCGCAAGGTGCCGTGGGTTCGAATCCCACCCCCTCCGCCATGCTTAAGAATAAAAATGTTAACAGCTAAATGTGGCCTCGTAGCTCAGGTGGATAGAGCGGGGGTTTCCTAAACCCTGTCTTGCGGGGGTTCGAGTCCTCCCGGGGCCACCATTTTAGGAATATTCTAAGGTCTAAAGTTTTATGCAAATTTTAAAATTTGTGTAAGATTAAAGATCTTAAGTTTTCTTATTTTTGGACTACTTTGAATTCTCTTAATGCCAATTCAGTGTATCAAGAGACAAAACCATTGCAACACTTCCTTTTGGGATGCCACCTATTATAAGAAGGGAGTCTGACGCAGCAGGATGAAACACAGGGACTGGATGCGTCTAGCTCTTGAAGAAGCAGAAAAAGCTTACAGCTTGGATGAAATTCCGGTTGGGGCGGTAATTGTTCGCCAGGGAGAACTTTTAGCTCTTGCTCATAACGAAAAAGAAAAAACCCAAGATCCGACTGCTCATGCCGAAATTTTGGCTATCCGCAGAGCGGCAGAGAAAAACGGGAGTTGGCGTTTGATAGATGCCGTCCTTTATGTAACCTTGGAACCCTGTCCGATGTGTGCCGGAGCTATCATTCAATCCCGAATTAAGCAACTTGTATATGGCGTGAGCGATCCCAAAGGAGGAGCCGTCGAATCGGTAATGAAGGTACTAAATCCTGAGCTCTGGAACCATAAAGTGGAAGTTATTGCGGGAGTCCGGGAAGAGGAGTGCTTAGCTCTTCTCAAAAAGTATTTTCAAACAAAAAGAACATCTTGAAGAAGAACATTATTAAAATTTAGTTAGATTAACTTCATAGAATTAATATAATAAATAGTTAGTTAATATAGTTAGTTAACTTCATAGAATTACGGAGAGATGGCTGAGTTGGTCTAAGGCACCGCACTCGAAATCCACTCGGTCAGTTGCCTTGAAAATGCGGGAAACCCTTGAGTTTCTGCGGGTTTGCGGGATTTTGAAAATTTAGCTTTTTACCGATTTCTACGGTTTTTCTACACTTTGCCTTGACTTCTACGAAAGGCTGTGTGTATTAAAATAAAATATGGAGGCGTATCGAAGTGGTCATAACGAGCCTGACTCGAAATCAGGTTGTCGAGCAATCGGCACGTGAGTTCGAATCTCACCGCCTCCGCCATGAGCCTGTTTGCGGTCAATGTTCGCAGCAGGCTCTTCCTTTTTTCGCTCTTTTCTACACCCTCTTTTGAGGGCGTTTTTCCTGCTTTTGTAGAAACCGGATGCTTATAAAATACTTATTTTACAAGGCTTTGCCGTGTTTCGACTCAGCAGTCCGTAGAAAATCACTCAGCCATTTCAAGTGCGATAGGTTCTTCCCGCTTGGATTTTTCAAACATGCCATCCATAACCAGTCCGGATTCAATCTGCGCATGGAAGTCCAGATGCGAGTAAATATCCGCCGTGGTCGAGAACGTGCTATGTCCAAGCCATATCTGGATTTGCTTCATGGATATCCCGTTTGCGAGCAGTAAGCTGGCGCATGAATGCCTTAAATCGTGGAACCTGATTTTCTTCAGGTTGTTTTTTTCGAGTATCCAGCTAAAATGCTCCGTTACATAGTTAGGACGCATCAGCTTTCCGGTTTGGTCGACGCAGATATAATCCAGATAGTCCCGGCAGTAAGAACGCTTGAACATTCTGCGGTACATTTCCTGCTTCTCTTTTTCCGCCCACAGAATTTTTTCAACGGATGGCAGCAGCGGAAGGGTGCGGAAGCTGGATTTTGTTTTGAGCACATCCTCGCCGACAGCCACTGCTTTGCCATCGACTGTGTCCTCAATGACCTTGTGCTTGATGGAGATGGTCTTTTGTTCCAGGTTGATCGCATCCCATTTCAGACCAAGCACTTCACTTCTCCGCAGACCATAGTAAGCGGCCAGTTTTACGCAGACTTCCAAGGGATCGTCCTCTACCGCATCGAAGAGAGCCATCATTTCCTCCGCCGAATAAAACTGTGCCTGATACACATTCTTTTTCGGCCTGTCCACCCTGTCAGCAGGATTACTGCTGATAATTCCCTTTTTCACAGCGTTCTGCAGCGCCCTGCGAAGCACCGCATGATAGTGAATTACCGTATTTGCCGTATACCCTTCATCAAAAATGGATTGATGAAAATCCTGAATATGCTGCGGCGTAACTTCCGCTAAGGTGATGTTCAGTTCTTTAAAGTACCGGCTGATTCGGCCGTCCAGCATGGTGCGGTAGCCTTTAAACGTGGTCTTGGATATGGTGGGTTTTGCCTGAATAAGCCATTTTTGAAGGTAATCCATAAAGGGAACATCCGCCTGCGGGTTCCTTTTCTCCTCGATCAATTCTCGGGCTCGTTCTTCTGCCGCCCGACGCTCCTTTTCCTCCTGCTCCCGTTCATATTCCAAACGGATTTGGTCAAAGGCTTTTTTGGCTTTTCTTTCGCTGGTTCCCTCTACCGGCAATCCGGTGGGAATCCACTTTGTCTTTCTTTTGCCGTCCACTTTTGTATAAAGGACAGCGTAATAAGTATTATTTTTTTGCTGTAGGCATCCTGTTATCATTGCTATCCTCCTTCGAAATAACAGCGTATTTGCCTACCATTGACAGCACCACAATACCACAGAAAGCTTAAGATAGCTATTGCTTTATGCGGAAATCATCCACATGATTTTTCTACGCCTTATTGTCAATGATAGAAAAAAATCCATATCAGCCAAGCTTGATATGGCACATTTCTTCACCCAGCAGATATTCAATAACACATGCCTTTGGAATCTTATAGGTTCGTCCAACGCGAACGCTATGTATTTCCTTTTCCGCAAGCAGTTTGTAGGCCAGTTTACGGCTGATGCCGCCAAGCATTTCTCTTAATTGATTGACCTCGACTACATCGGGGTACTTTTCAAAAATTTTGATTTTGTCGTTCATCATGACATCCCCTTTCATTAAAAAAACGCCGGGTCAAGCCCAACGCTGATGGAAAGTGCCTGATTGATTTTTTTCATTTCATGACCGGAAAGAGTGCCAATCTTTTCTCTAAGGCGCATGCGGTCAATGGTGCGTATCTGCTCTAAAAGAGCAAAAGACTCTTTGGAGCAGCCGCAGGCAGTGCCGATGCGAACATGAGTAGGAATATTGTTTTTCTCGGTTCTGCCGGTAATCGCACAGACAATGACCGTAGGGCTGTGACGATTTCCGACATTGTTTTGCAAAATAAGTACCGGACGGATTCCGCCCTGTTCGGAGCCCACAACGGGACTTAAATCGGCATAGAAAATATCCCCACGTTGTATGTTCATTTTATAATCTCTCAAAATTGCGATCCTCCTTTGAAATTCTTAATGGCACAAAAATAGGATCGCCCTTGGGTAGTTGCTTCACTGTGAGAGCAGCTGAAAACAGGGCGATCCCATTGCTTCTGACATTAAGTTGTTTTTAGTGATAACGGTGCTTAATTCGACACTACTCCCCAAGCACAAAAGGCAATGGTCTGAACTGCGGCTGGCTTTACCGCATCATGGGAATTTCACCCCCGCCAGGATCTCTGCCGGCTGCCCTCATTGCGTGATCCCCATATGTGGGGGCTGTGACTGGACAGAAGTATCATGATAGGCTGACGGGGTCATTGCGATACAGGCCGCCACAGCCTGTTTCCCGGTCGGATGGGTACCGCTCTGCACCTTATTGGGCCGTCTTTGATAGTCTGGGAAGAGAAACGTAATGAACAGAAAGAAAAAGCTGATTCATCTTGTTCTCATCACCATCCTACAGGTGGTCTTGGCGCATCCTCCGGAGTCGCTGTTCCTTTTGGGAGCCGTCAGCTAACGTATTCAGATCATCGGATATGAAATTTTCAAAGTACCCTTGAGGGAATAAAGAAACCCCTCACTACTAATCCAGTTTCGTGAGGGGGTCTACAAAAAGAATTTTTACTTCTCCATCATTTTTTTGAGTTTCATCCGAATCTGACGTTCCCGATAGCTAATGGTCTGCTGTTTAATGCCTGTCTCTTTTTCCAGTTCTACCTGCGTTTTTCTCTGGAAATACAGAGCATAGATCAAATCGCGCTCATCCTTGCTTAGGCAGGCAAGACATTTATGTAGCTTTTCTGCCATAAGCTTGTCCGTGATGATATCCTCTACTCGTGGGGAAACGAGATCGGGCATCGAATCTTCGCCGTTGGTTTCCTCGGTGTCCAGAGCGCTGTAGTAAAAAACGCCATGTGCTATGTCCTTTTCTTCCAGATGACGCTCATGGCGCCTCATGCGGTAATATGTCAGGTAGACTTCTTGACTGACCGGTACAAGCTGACCTTGTACCTTGATTTGATATTTCTTTTTTTCTGCCATATGGCTTGTCCTCCATTTTCTGAAATCTTGATGGTGAGTCAAAATGTCAGAAGCGGAGGGGCTCGTCCATTTGCAAAGAAGAGGTGCAAGAGGTATGTAATCACGATGTTTGCTCCTTTTTATGGGAACCTCGCACCGTACATCATGGTAAATAGAAAAGACGACAGGCGAGGTTCACCCGGTTGGGGTGTTCCTCCGCACTGCCGTCTTGCGTTCTGGCGGATTTTAGGTATTAAGCTGTTCTTGGGGTGTGGCTATGCTACAGGTTCTACACGCTCGTGCGTTATGTTTAATGTGCCGTCGGGGGTTACTGTGATTCGAGTGACACAATCTTTTATTTTAATCACAAACAGACGCTCATCATCGCTCATATCGCCAATGCGCTTTTTATTCAGATTCCTGATTTCAACCATATAAATCCTCCTCACTGCTATTGATTGGATTACTCTTTCTCACTGGGTTTCATCTGGTTAATTCCATTTTTATCTTCCCGTGCCCTATTATCACATTTCTCAAATTTGCATGCCCAACTCGGCGAGTTGGTTGAAAGCTTTAAAAATGGCGAGGATTATTGGAATTTTTGCTTTTGGGCATAAAAAAAGGACCCCTTTCGGGGTCCAAAACCAACTCTACGAGTTATCAAGTTTATTAATTCTCATCAATTTTTATTGTGCTACCTAATTGCGGTATGTCTGCCTGCTCCAAAACACTGTTAAAATCTTGTATCGACAGCCCGGGCATATTCTCTAATATATGGATGTATGTTCTATCCGGGTCTTTATAGTAATTTAATTTGTTGCCAGACTTTTCAAATATTTTTTCAATAATACGAAGATTCAGCCTTAAACCGACACATATTGCCATCAAAACATCCGTACCCATATTGTTGTATTTATCATTTTTGATTTTTCCATGGTAGTTCTTATGGAGCAGCGTTTTTTCATTAAATATTTCAGGGTACTTCCATTTCCTGTTCTCCATCAAAAACCACAAGCATTGACACAGCGTGGTGGTCGGATCTCCTAATTTCTTGACAAGCTCTATCTCTTCGTTTTCATCATAGGATAAGATATGTTTGTGGAATGCTGCATAAACCTCTTTCGGCTCATAATTGAAGGTTGCCTGATATTTTGGATGGAACGTCAGCATCCGCTGATCAATTCCAGTAACGCTATACAGGACAGCAAACCCCATGAAGTCCTTTTGAATGTTCCGATAGGTCGTATATTTTTGCTCATGTATATTAATAGCACATTGAGCCAAGTTCTTCTTTGCTTTTGTGGTTAAGTGTAGGTTTCCATTCTTTGTTGTTATGTATTTGGGATCTGCCAGTACAAAATAACCGTCGGCAAATACGAATCGCCCACCGCTGACCCACTCTTGGAGAGAAGAGTCCACGCGCAGCAATTGATACGCTTCTGCAGGAGTCAACGCAACGAATTCTCTGCGGTTATTAATTTCGGCAAAGACTGCATCATAATCCTCAAATTCAGAAATTTTCCCGAGAATCCCTACCTCAATAAGACGATATTTTACAGATGCCCTCGATACAATAAAAAATTCACTTAGGTCTTCAATTAAAACATCGCAGGAGGGGACAATATCGTTCTGTGGATTCTTATAACTATCAATCAGTTCCAGTGCTTTTTGCTTGAACGGTTCGTATGGCATCAGTACTCTCGGAGCTAACCTGTGTGCCTGCCATTCCAGCCATTTTACTTCGTTCTCCTTTGTCTTTTTTCCTTCCGGCGGCTCGTAGAATGTTTCCGATTGGCGGCACATAATCGGATACAGTTTTTCAGAAGCCTCAGCATTTTTGAGTGCCAGAATTTCAAAATAAGTTTTATCCTTCTCCCAATGCAATGCCTCGTGAATTAGGGTATTGCGCTTAGAGCCTTCGCCATACAGTGCTTCGGAATCGGGATCGACTAATATAGTCCCAGCAGGAAAGAAGGTAGGATGAAATGTACCAGACTCGCGGTTGTAGACTTCAACTTCACCATCAAGCAATAAGCAGCATCCAAAAATGTCCAAGTTTCCGGAAAGGGATACTTCCTTTACTGTAAGGCCGACTTCCTGCAGAATCTTATCAACGGGCAGCGGCATCGGCGTTGCAAGAGCCTCTTTACAATGCCTTGTCAGGTATTTTGTTGCGTAATCATCAAGGCGATTCTTTCCGAGAATTAAAGCACCGGTTTTTTTATTGACATCAAAGATATCGCTCAATGTCGGTCTGCTCGTCATCTGTATCCTTCTCTTCTTTCTCCATATAGTCAAGAGGCATGGTAGCCAGAATCTTTTTTACTTCTTTCCAAGTCGGGCAAAACTCTTCAACAAGCGCGTGGAATCGGTGTGTATGGTTTTTCTCCACTAAATGTACCAGTTCATGAATCACCACATATTCAAGACATTCCATTGGTTTCTTAGCAAGCTGAAGGTTAATCCATATCCTACGTTTATCAATATTGCATGTGCCCCACCTGGTTCTCATGTTTTTAATTCGGAAATCCTCGGCATGAATTCCCGTCTTTTTCTCACAGTCTATTGCAACAGTCTCCAGTATCCGCTTTAATTCCTGCCTGTACCATTCGATGAGCAGTTTTTCTCTTGCCTTAGTGTTTGTTCCTTCTGGTACTGTCATGATTATTTTAGTCGGCGTCTTGACAATTTTATGACGTGTTTCCTCATATACTACCTGCAGACGGTAGGGCTTACCCCACAAATAATATGATTCTCCGGAAACATATTCTCGCTTGCTTTGACGTTCCTGTGCCAGCATCCTGTCTCTGACTTTAGTGATCTCCGGCAGTTTTCTAAGGACAAACAATTCGATATCCTCGTCATTTAATCCGGCTGGTGTGCTGACAGTAACATCACCCTCTGGCGGATTTACACGGATATATAGATTTTTCAAATTTTTCTTTCTGATAATCTTAATCGGTAATCCTCCGATTATCATTTCTTCATTACGCATCGTATTCTTCCTGTCTTTGTACTATATCGAAGACATTATTGGCTTCTTCCGTGGCTCTGTCTTCGGTATACATATGAAGCAATAATTTTTTATAAATAGCAAGTCTAATCCGCTGCTGTTTTTGAAAATTTCTTTTCCAACCTGGCTGGATGGAAGTGCGGATCGCACTGTCAACATCAATTGTCAGTTCGACATTATTTTCAAAATAATCATACAGAGCACGCCTTGTTGCGCTATCTTTGACCCCGTCGGGATAGTTGCTGGTTGTTTCCGGATGAAGAATAGCCTCTGCCAACTCCACGACCTGTCTGAGGTATTCCTCATAACTCATCGCTTCAGTCTTGCGCTGCAGGATGATTTTCTTAAGCATCTCTGACAGTTTGCCGTAATACACACTGTTTGAACTCATTTTTTTGACAATTTCATGCTGTAAGTTGTTGTCAATCATCTCTGCTTTTGCTTCGTCAGTACCAGGCAAATCTTTTACTAAATCGACAGGCGTGGTGGTTTTGCCCTTTAGGAGCAACTCGACAATCGACATATTCCCCAACTCACTGATAACCCTGGAATCTTCGGCGCGGATGTAAGTGTCAAGGATATAGCGCATATCCGCCTCATAAGGCTTGAGGTCGATATAGTCGCAGCTTGCCAGCTTGATCATTTCTTTAATTTTGTTGTATCCGGAAATCTCTTCGCGCAGATGATTGACATCATTCTCTGAATAGCCATACTCAGATACAAGCTTGTCACAACAATTCGCAAAAGAACGAGAGAGCGCCGCAGTTAACGTGTACAGCGTGTCCCTGCGCGCCGTCTTTTCATCGCCATCGCTGTCATCTCCGCAGAAATACTCAATGAAGTCGATATCAGCTTTTGGTGCCGGAACATTCTCGAATAATGCCTCCAGCGATGCAAGCGTTCCTTCCATTTCTGACTTTGCTTCATCATAGCGGTTTTTAATAAGCCCTTCGACATCCTCTTTGTCAAACCCATCAAATGCCTCTGTCGTATAATCAGAAACGGCAAGCTGAAGATTACGGAATAAATCCATGTAATCCACAATATAACCATAGTCCTTATCTTCGCCGTCTGGTCTGTTGACACGACAAATGGCCTGAAAAAGATCGTGGTCACGCATGGATTTATCAATATACAGATAAGTGGCACTTGGGGCGTCAAAGCCCGTCAGCAATTTATCAACCACAATAAGAAGCTTCATTTGTGCTGGATTTTCTTTAAATTGCTTCTTCGCATCTTTTTCAAATTCCGAGAGCTTCTTGCCGCCAAGCATCCGCTCATAAATGGATTTCTTGTATTCTTCTTCGCTTTCCTGTGAAAGATCAGAAGTGGCCGTCCGCACACTTTGCGTGGTTGGCTCATAGGAAGTTACGACGGCACATTTTGTGAAGCCCATGCTCATAAAGATTTCCCAATACTTGCAGGCTTCGTAGATGCTATTTGCAACGAGCATAGCAGTACCGCGATCTTCTTTCAATCTCGGTTTGAGGCTCATATCAAAGACTATATCAGACGCAATCTTTTCCAAGCGTTGCTTTGAACTGTATAGTTTATTGATGGAAGTCCAGCTTTGTTTGAGCTGGAGCTTTGCGCGTTCTGTCAAGCCTTTTGTCTTCTGTTCAAACCACAAGTCAACTTTATCTTGACTGGACAAATCCTGGTCAATGTCTCTTGCCTCATACCGCAAGTCCAAAACAACACCATCAGCCACACCCTCATCAAATTTATAAGTATGAATATACGGGCCAAAGATTTCAAGGCTTGTTTTCTTATCTTTCTTAAGCAATGGAGTTCCTGTAAAGCCAATTAAGACTGCATCCGGCATCAGCGTTTTTACTGCTTCGTGCAGCTTGCCGGAATTGGTACGATGGCATTCGTCAATAAAAGCAACGATGTTTCCCTTTGCCTTAAAGTCCTTCGGAAGATCCTTCAGAAGTTCTTTACGATATTGGTCGATATCCACCTGTTTACCTGCATTATGACCATATTTATGAATGAGCGAGCAAACAATCGGGTCTTCGCTTTTGTCCAAAATATCACGAAGGTCCTTACAACTTTTTGCTCTGCGTACTTTTTCGTTTACGTCTATAAAAAGACTCTCAATCTGATCATCCAGCTCATCTCTGTCCGTGATAATTACAACGCGGCTGTCAGAAACATTTTCTATAATCCATTTTGTGAGCCATACCATAATAAGAGATTTTCCGGAACCCTGCGTATTCCAAATGATACCGCCCTTTTTCTCAAGAATGCTCTTTCTCGCAGCGATATTAGCAAAATACTGGTTATGTCGAGCAATTTTCTTAATGCCGGCATCAAAAATCACGAAATCATGTATAAGAGATAAGAAGCGTTCTTTTTGGCAAAGTGAAATAATACCATCTCTCAGACGGTTTACTTCCTTAAGCTGCAGCATTTTAATTTTTTCAGACAAGGCGTCCGTCGCCTTTTTATCTTCTTTCCATTTAAGGTAGTACTTTTCTGGTGTGTTGATCGTACCATAGAGCAATCCTTCAGCTTCATTTCCTGCAAATAAAAGCTGTGCGGCGCCAAAAAAATTGAGTATGTTTTCCTTTTTCTGATTCGTTAACATTTGTCGAATGCCCTTGCCCGAGCTGACATAGGAACTCTTCAACTCAAATACACCCATAGCGATGCCGTTAACGTACAATACCAAATCAGGCCGCTTTCTTGTTACTTTGTCATATCGAAGGACGGACACTTCCTCCGCTACGGCAAAATCATTATTGTCGATATGATCCAAATCCCAATCGATATAATGCACGGTCTGGCGATGTCCATTGGCATCTTTCGTTCCCTGCCGACCGTAGCGAAGGAGAGAATAAACCTTCTGGTTAATCTCATAAAGCGAATCAGCCTGGTTATTGATCTTGCTTATGAGTTCATTGATGGCAATCTTAATCTGGTCATCGCCATACCCGCGCTTTTTCAGATTCGCTTTCAGCAGCTCTTCCTTGACAGGTGTGTTATCGATATCCTCCAGATTGCCGAGATAGGTGTAGCCAAGGTCATCAACCAGCCAGTGAAGAACTCTATTCTGCAATTTTTTCTCAGCATCAACCGTTGCCATCTTGTTTCCTCCTTATACAGTCAGGCGCACGCGGCCTGTTAAGAGATCGTCCATTGCGCCCTCACGGATTTGTATCATTTTTTCTCGTTCAGCTTCCAAGCTTTCAATTTCTTTGTCCATTGCTGTCAGTACAGCGGAGATTGCTCTTTGCTCTTTAATATCTTTGGGCATCTCAAACTTAAAGTTCTTCAAATCCTTTTGGTACAAATGCTTTATAGTGGAACCTGCTGACAGAATATCAATAAACTCTTTGAATACAGACGATATAAGCACCCTATAAAGGAAAGCAGGTGCAAGTTGCGGCTCCGTTCTAAAAACAAATACCCCACTATTCAATGTAGCTGGTTTGCTTAAGGCAGGGACCATTGCGACTTTTCCTATCGTACCATCTTTTGTAACAAGCACATCATTCTCTGTGACTTGAATATTTACATCCATATCATATCGTTCTTTAGAAACATACGATATATTATTTAAGGTAATTGTCCCATCCTTAAAATCTGTGCCACTAATTAAATAGCTGTACCCACTTCGCAAATACTCATGCTTTTTGAGACCTTGCCACCCGATCCTTGCCTTAGGAACAATAACCTGATTGAAAGACACCTTTACCCAATCATCATGAAATCCATCAAGCCTTGTCCTGCCGCTAATCAAATCCTCCAGCGCACCATCGCGGATGCTCTTTTTCTTTTCAATCAAATCGGAAAGGTCATCAATGTAGGCATCAAACTGTGAAAGGGTTCGAGCGATTTCTTCTTGCTCCGGAAGAGAAGGCAGAAACACCGATACCTTTTTCACAACTTCCTTATTCAGATTTTGTACGCCGCTTCCAGCAGCAAATGCCTCATACTGCCTTTGCACATACGATGAGGAGAGCAAATAATAAAGAAACTCGTCATCGGCTTCCGTTTGAAAATCATATAGGCGCAACCAGCCGTCATGTATACATCCGTCAATGCTTAGAATATAAGGCCTTCCAAAACTCATTGAATTTGAAAGTATAAAATCTCCGGGGAAAACGCTGACAGAATGTGCCGCACCTTGCAGTGTTATTTTTTCTTTTGTGGAGACGATATACTTTCCATACCTTGGTGCATCACCGATTTTAATCCAATTCACACCGTCAGTACTTGATGTCAAATAGCTTTCAATCGGACGTGGGGAGGCACCTCGCTTAATTTTCATGAAGTTATTAAAAGACTTCTCTTTCCAATCTTGCGGATAAGTTACCATTTGTACCCCATCCTTTCCAGAGCAGTCATGACCGCTTCTCTTGATTTTGCCGTTCTGTCCTCAATCTCTCTAAGCGTATGCTCATAGCGTTTGGCAATGAGAAGTACCTTGGAAGACAGCATATTCAGCATCTGCTCAATCTCTCCTCTGACATCCGCTTCGAGTTTCGCCATCCACTTCATGTCAAAGAGCAGATATTTTATTTCTTCTACAGTAAGTTCCCCGTATTTGGCATGAACTTTGTCATCAAGGGCCTTTTGCGCTTCTTTTATAGCTTTGTCAGTTTCCTCTTTCTCTGTCATTTTAGCCTGATACGCAAGCAAAGCATCGTACTCTTCTTTATAAATATCGGGAACAACGGCGGAATCCATAGCAAGCTTTAATGCCACTTTCAGTTTGGCTTTTCCGAAAGTGCCATTCTTGTTCCTGATGTCGAATTCAGCCAATTCCGGAGTTTTGCTGATGAGCGTCTCCATCTCGCCGATGTTTCCTTTGTCAAAGAGAGCCACCAGCTTTGTCATGGCATCCATAGCCACGGAGGTCTTCTTGCTTTCCAGTTCCTTCAGCCGCTTATTAAGATTTGCCTTCGGGATGCTGTCGCCCTTGTCATTGAGCGCTTCCTTAAGCAACCCGTCGTCGCCGGATTCTTCTTCACGCATTTCACCCAATTCGGCTTCCAGAGTTGCAGACTGTTCCCTTAAAGCATTGATGGCAGCCAGTTCTTCAAGAAAATAAACTGTCTCGATAATTTCTCTTGGGATCAAAACACCATCAAAGGATTTCACTTTGGAGGTATCGTCTACGGAAACAGTTTCGCCGCTCTCGTCTTTGATTTTTTTCTGTGCATACTCGTATTCAATTTCTCTGCCGGCCTCATAGCCATCAGCTTTAATAGCATATACATCATCCTGCAGCTTTGCATTCCAGTAATTCATCAGGCAGTCGTAAACGTCATAATTGTCAAGAAGCAGCGCTGGTTTATATGCATCCAAAAGAATGGAGGAGATGGTGCGAATAAGTTGCTTAGGGTTCGTTTCACTGTCAATATTCAGCAGAATGCTTTTGACTTCATCACGCCATTGTGTAAAAATTGTATCGACTTCGTTTCTTTTCTCGTTTTGCACATTGACGTCCTGCCGGATAGCTTCCTCTATATTTTCAGTGGGGAGGGCAAGATGGTAAATATTTTGCCGCTCGTCCGTGCAAGTGAAGATTTTTTGTTTCAAAGCCGGAGAAATATTCCAAAGTCTCTTAAGCGAGTCAATATCCGTTCCCGGAATACCGCCTTTCAAGTGTGCGGCAATATTCTGCGGCAATGTATCATCAATCTTTTGTATGTAACGGGGTACATTCAAATTGCCGGCATTTTTCTCCAGAATATCTGTGTATTTCACAAAACGGGAATAGCCTTCAATTGTTTCTTGGTTGATAAAAGTCCGGACAATCTTCTCAATATCCTGTTCACGCAGTCTATTCTTATTGCCATCCTTCTTAAAACCACGGCTGGCATCTATTAAGAAAATTCCCTCTCTTGTATCCGCATTCTCTTTGTCAATAATAACAATGCAGGCGGGGATGCCAGTGCCGTAAAAGAGATTTGCCGGAAGGCTGACAATGCCTTTAATATATCGTTTCTTAAGAATTGCAATGCGGATTGTTTCTTCAGAATTACCTCTGAACAATATGCCGTGAGGCATGATGATGCCTGCTTTGCCATTGCTGTCAAGTGATTTCAGAACGTGTAAAAACCAGGCATAGTCTCCATTCTTTTCGGGAGGAATGCCGTATCCGTCAAATCGTTTATATTTATCTTCTGTTGCTTTGATACCATCGCTCCATGATTTGTCCGAGAACGGGGGATTCATGACAATAAAGTCAAACTTTTTGAGTTCTCCAAAATCGTCTGTAAAAGCGGGGGAAGCCAGGGTATTGCCTTTTTTAATTTCACCTGTACCTTTTTGATGGAGAATCAAATTCATTCTTGCTAAGCCCGCTGTAGCGTTATCTTTCTCTTGCCCGAAAATGGTTACAATTGAATCGCCATTTTCATCTACCGGCGCTTCATCTGCGGCACGAATCAGTAGGCTGCCGCTACCTGCCGCAGGATCGTACAAGGTCCATTTCTTTGTTGGTGTCTGCTTGATGTTGCCAATCCCGATCAGTCTTGCAATAATACGGGAAACCTCACTCGGCGTGTAGAACTGTCCCTTGCTCTTGCCAGATTCCTGGGCAAATTTCATCATAAAGTATTCATAAGCATCCCCGATGATATCATCGCCGCTCGCTCTGTTATTCTTGAAGTCAATCGCCTGATTCTGGAATACGGCAATTAAGCCGGATACCTTGTCCACCAATTCCTTGCCGGAACCCAACTCATCCGGATTATTAAAGCTGACATCAGGAAGTGAGCCTTGCAGCTTGTTATCCTCCAAGAATTTCTGGATAATTTTGTCTACACGTTCTCCAACATCACTCTTTCCTTTTGCTTTGACTAAATCATCAAAAGATGCACCGTTACTGATTTTAAACTCCGCAAACGGCTGCCCTTTATACCTGTCCGATACATACTTAAAGAACAACAACACAAGCACATAATCTTTATACCGAGCTGGTTCAACGCCGCCCCTTAATTTATTGCAAGCCTCCCACAAAAGGGAATACAATTCTGATTTTTTCACGGCCATAATCCTCTTTTAATCTCCATTCTAATTTGTGTGATTTACGTTTTCATCAAATCTATGGTGTTTATTCCATAGCACTTTTTCCGCTTTTTACCCAATTATCAAGCTCTGAGATCTTGAATTTCCACTGCTTTCCTATTTTGTGGGCAGGGATTCCTTTGTCTTTTCTTATCCAGTCCCTTACTGTAACAGGCTTTACCCCTAAATAGGTAGCTGCTTCATCAATATTAATCCAATTGTCATTGATAATATCGCTCATTTTTTCACCTCATCGAGCTTCTGATAGCTATAAAAATTCACATTCAAGTATACTATAAAATTTGTAGGTTTACAACTGGTTTGATAATATTTGCTTGTGTTTGTTTGTAGGACTACAATACATATTGGACAGAGAGGAGAAAAAATAAGAGCAGGAATAAGACACATCGGTTAGAATGGAGTTACCACACAACATTTTATCCGAAAGGAAGTGCCTATTCCTGCATGAACAAGATAACACAGGACATGAAGTACAGGCAATCCCTAATTAAATACACAGAAAAATATGGGGTGTCGAAAGCGTCACGGAAGTACAACAAGGCACGGTCGTATATCTACTTCTGGCTGAACCGGTACAATGGGACGCTAGAATCACTGGCTTGCCAGTCACGAAGGCCGCACACGCATCCGAGGGCGCACACGGAGGCCGAGCTGAAGCTCATACGGGACGTACGACGGCGAAATCCAAGGCTGGGGACCTTGGAGCTTTGGGACCATCTTAGAAAGAACGGCTATGCCAGACCTCTCGGCAGCCTGTATCGGGTCATGAAACGTCTGGGCTATTTCCAGGCAGATAAGCCCAAGAAGAAATACGTCCCCAAGCCGATGGAACAGATGCAACATCCTGGGCAGCGCGTGCAGATCGATGTGAAATTCGTCCCCCTGAGCTGTATTACGACCAAAGGCGAAAGGTACTACCAGTATACGGCTATCGATGAGTACTCTCGGCTACGCTATCTCAAAGCATATGAGGAAAACTCTACTTATTCGTCAGCCGATTTTTTGAAGAACGCCGCGGCATTCTTCAAAAAACACGGCTTTGATATTGAGTGTGTGCAGACCGATAACGGCTTCGAATTCACGAACCGTTTCTCTCAATCCCAAAGAAACCGTCCTACCCTTTTCGAGGTCACTGCCGCAAACCTGGGTATCAGGCACAAGCTGATCAGACCCTATACGCCTCGCCACAACGGCAAGGTCGAGCGTAGCCACCGAGAAGACCAAAAGCGATTCTATTCATGTCACAGCTTTTATTCTTTCCAGGACTTCGCCGCCCAGCTAGCTGTCCATCTCCGCCGTTCCAATTCTATCCCGATGAGGCCGCTCCTCTATCTTTCTCCTGTCGACTTCCTTAATTGTTGACTGTCCAAGATGTTTGACATTCCTACATTTGATAATATTTGCTTGTGTTTGTTATTATAATTATGATGCCAAATGTACTCCGTTAAAATTAGAGCAGTGGACTTTTTATGTTGTATCTACCAACATCATCAACGAAAAGCTCGGAAACAGACGAACGGTTTCCATCCCGACTCTTGAAAAAAATCGGCTCGATCAAGTGCGGATTCCAGGAAATTCGCTTTGCAGTGCAATCGGTATTGCCACGACATGCTATGGTACTTCAAAACAAAAAATCGAAGCGGGGCCTTTGCATAAATCCACTCGGGCCATCGCTTCAATTTTAAGAATAGTATATATACAGTCTATTTCTCATTTGCGTGCACATTCTGCAACCAAGTTTTTAAGAGCGGATGATTCATTTTGCCATACACGCTCATTTGGATTTTTGATAATGACATTGTCGTATGAAATGCAGTTTCTTCCGCTTTTTTTGGCATGATATAAAGCCATGTCCGCACGATTATAAAACTCTTTTAGCGAATCGCCTGTCTGTGGTATACCAGTTTCGATTCCTATGCTTACGGATAAGCATTTATATGATCCTGGGCATGCCTTAACTTTTAAGCTGGAAAGTGATGAAAGGAGATTCTGTGCCATTTCTACAATATGGTCGTTATCTATATCCTGAAGGAAAATTAAGAACTCATCCCCGCCGATTCGGCCTATAATATCGGTTTCTCTTTTAAAACATATTTTCATGCTGTGCGCAATTTGTTTTAGAATGTCATCGCCTTTCAAATGACCCAGTGTGTCATTGTAGCTTTTGAAATAGTCAACATCTATTAAGAGAAAACCGACATTTTTCTTTTTGCGTTTGCAAAATGCCCAAGCCGTAGGCAATGCTTGTTCCAGACCGTTTCGATTAAGGATCTGTGTCAAATTATCAGTAGTCGCTTCAATTTCCAGATGGCTCAGCGTCTCAATTTCATGGATAGCTGCCCGAATAAAATTGTGGGTAATCTTTCCGGAGATCAAAAGTGTACATGAATTAATCAAAATAAGAATGACAAATGACTGAGGATGTATTTGTTTATAAACGAACTGCACGGTTACGATGGCTGTTGCCATAAAAAACAGCAACACGGCATTTCTGCCCGGAAGCACGAACAGTAAAGAAGATAAAATAAGGAGTGCAGAACAAAGCACCGCAAAGCGCGTGGGCAGAGCTTCATTCCCAAGCGATGGAAATAACAGCAAAATTGCCGTTATTATGACGATAGGAATGGCTATGCCGATTCTCTGCCTATTGTAGCTTTTAATTTTATCCTTGAGTTGTTTTTCATTAAAATTTTTGTTATCTACCATGATCTACCCCGAAACAAAATGTGTATCTTTTGATTTTAAATTTAAAAATTGTAGCTTTGTTGCAAGTTGGTATTGTTGTCTATACCAAGCTGTGCTCGATATTCCAGATGTTCCTGCTCCAGCCGTTTCCATTCCTCATCTGCCGTCTCAAATTCTGATAGGGCTTGCTTCATCTGAGGTGAGTCATAGGGAACCTTTTTCTCTACCAACCGGCGAAGTTTTTCTCTGCGCCTTTCTACTGTCAAACCTAAAGTATATAGTTTTCCTGCTTGTTTAATCAGTTTTGCTTTCTCTTTTGTCGTCATCTCTATCCCCTTGTAATGTAGCGTTGTAATTATTTATGTGTCATTATAAGCTACAAACAGGATAAAAGCAAGACAAACAGGACAAGAAAAGGAGCCTCTTTTAGAGACTCCCCTTCGTTTGTTGGGTTCTATTCTTTTGTGGTGGTGTGCCGGATCATTACCTCCACCATTTCATTGATCATATCAATCTGGTCTGGTTCCAAATGCTTTAGCTGCTTGCCGAGCTGCTCCACGCTGTCAGGTATAACAGGGTGCTCCAGAAGATCTCCCAGCAGATAATCTGCCGAAGTCCCCAGTACGTTGCATATCTTCAGAAAAAGAGAAAAGCTGGGCAGGCTGCCGCCGCTTTCGATTCTGCGGATATGCACTGCATTCACTCCACACAGTTCCGATAGCTGTTCAGAGGTTAAGCCCTTGCTTTTTCGCAATTGGTTGATCCTTTTTCCCAATGCCTGCCGCATTCAATTCTCACCTCTCTTTTGTAACATCAAAATTTTATTTGTATATTCTTAGTCTACAAAAATAGTGTTTCCATAAATAGCGCCCACTATGTTACATAAAAACATATAAAGATATACTTTTCTTCTTTTTCTGTAATGATCTTTTTCTTAGAGTGAGAGGTTCTGGTGGGTCCACAGTGAGCCCCTCCTCGGTTCAGCGAAAGAACAGAATATCCCCTTGGCGGGAAATTCGTTGTTTCGCTATACCAAAGGCTGCTATTTTATTAAAAATCGGTTGGATGTATTGCTGCCATTCTCACGGAAGCGTGCTTCTTTTTCAATCAGCCCGGCTTTGATCAGATCATGCAGAGCACGCTTGACAGTACTGCGGGAAAGCTGCAAATCTGAGGCAATAGTCCTTACTGCAGGCCAGCAGTCCGAGCCTTTTCCGGCACGGTCACAGAGGTATATATAAACTGTCCTCGCCCGATGTGGAAGCTCATCCGGCGAGGCTGTGTAAATGTGGTTAAAGTAACTCATAGGAACCTCCTTTACGTTTTGAGGATGGAGCGGCGGCGTATGGTGCTTTCAGAAGGTTCTGCCACCGGCGTATGAAGGGTACCTGTTCCGGCTGGCGGTTCTGAGATTTCCCCGGTTTCCTCATCCACTGCAAGGCAGGCCGTGTGCTTGCGGACGATATTTTCCTCCAGCGTTTGCTTGTCGGCATATACCACCTTTCGGTACGCCTTTTCTTCTACGGTATAATCCTCACCGAAGCGGATTCCCCAATCACGAAACAGCCGCAGCTTAGTCCGCATGGGATGGGTACCGGTTTTCATGACTACAAAATTCCCTTTGGGAATAGATTTCAGTTCATCCGGCGTCATCAGCGGACGCTCAATCATTTGCAGGGACTGGCTGGGATCATTCTTGCCCCGGCTGACGGAGCCGCTCATGACGGTTCTGGAGCCCATTGCCTTGCTCAGCACTTCGGCGGTCTGGCTGTTGGGAGCGAAACCACCAAAGATGGTATCCTGGCAGTTATCTACGATGATTTCCGAACCCTCCTTGCCATAATTTTTTTCAAGCTGACCGAAGGACTGGATAATTGGCACCATAGAAAGGCGGCGGGAACGGCTGGCTGAAAAAATCAGTTCCAGCGACTCGATGGCCGGGAGCGTTCCAAGTTCGTCACAATAGAATATCACGCGGTTTTTCAGCTTTCCGCCGTTTTCATCCGCAACCGCAAGAATTTCTCGGTAGAGCTGCTGAATCATAAGCGATACCATAAAATATTTGGTCAGATCTTCTTCCGGAAGGACGATAAAAAGTGCGGACTTTTCATTACAGAATTTCTCCGCATCAATGGCTGTTTCAAAACAAAGGATTTGCTCCATTTCACTGTCAAGAAATGAGTTGAGCCGGGAAAGTACGGTAGAGAGCACCGATGCCATGGCCTGTTCCGCAGAGTTGAGGGCGGCGCCTGCAAACCAGCGGGCTTTGTGATTTGATGGCAGCTTATCCATGAGGAGCTGAAACTGACTCTTGCCCTTTACCTTGCTTGGGGCAAGCAGATCCTGCACCAGCTTGAACACACTGATGATGTGACGGCAGTCTACCTTTTTACCGTCCATTTCAACCGGCGGCAGATATTCGGCAATCAGGAGAATAACCGAGGACAGGAGTCCCTCGGCGGCATCGTAGAAAAACTGATTTTGTCCGTAATTTTCACCGCTGGCGTTGATAATGGTTTTGGCAATGATTTTTGCGTACTTTTCGGCTTTCGCTTTTGCCACGAGATTTTTTTCATCTGCAAGGTATTGATCCATGTAGGTATTGACCAAATGGAGCATATTGTTGCCGTCTGAACGAGTGGGGTTTCTGAGATCAATAACTGCCACATGGTAGCCATAGTGGTCATGGGCAATGGCGCCATATTTTCGATAGAGATCACCCTTGGTATCGGTGGTCAGAAAGCTCATACCGGAAGCGCAGGCATACTCCAGGTTGGGGTATAAAAAGAATGCTGTCTTGCCCACACCGGATGCGCCAATCATAAGGCAGTGGACATCATCGGTATCCACCAGTGCCGTCACTTTGTTCTTCGTTCCCGTGCTGCCAAGGATGATGCCCTGCTCATCTATGGAGGGAAGACACTGCCCCTGCCGCCACAGTTCCGGCTGGAATGGGATGTGCCGATATGTCGCTTTGACTTCCTGCTTAGTGGCAAAACGTGCGGTACCGTGCTGGCCATCGCCCACCGTGCGAGACTTGATTCCGTTGAGTGTGTAATAATGCGCCAAAAGTGAAAGACCGCCGATGACGAGAAACATCACGGCGGTCGCTGCGATCAGAATATAGATTTGGGATGACATGATGTGATCCTTTCAATTTGATAAATTTTATGGTATCCTATAAACAAATAAATTACCTAAACAGGAATTGATGAGGTGGCAGAATGGACATAAAGAAAATTGTTATTCCCGCCATTGGGATAGGAACTGTAGTAACCAATGTATTATTATTAAAGGGTAACTTAAAAACGGCATCAAATGTATCAAGCGTAGCTACTGAAGCCATAAAAGAAACTGAAGAAACCTTTGGCGGTGTTCCATTATCAAAGTTTACTGAACTGGCAAAACAGTGTTATCATGGAATAAAATGCACTATAGACCAGTGGGGATTTTTAGTTTTTCATTCGACGTCTAATTCTGGTAGAACTAAATTTCATACACAGATGACTATTGATGGGGCAGGTAAGCTGGTTAACCTTGGCGGTCATTATCCTGGGCAATGGTGGTCATCTGCTGATGAATTTACTAAAAAAGCTAATGAATTATTTTCATTCAAATAAAATCACCTAAAGACAATATTTTGCTGTTAAAGGAAAGACAAATTTCACTTTGACTATAAATCAGATTTTTTGTGGAGCGGTCAGCACTTTGGCCGCTCCACTTTTTGCTATGCCATCCTCATCTCAAACCCGCCCTGTTTTTGCTGCATCATGCACACCAAATCATCATTCCAGTCTTTTCTCTGGGAGATACGCAGCTCAGATGCATATCCTTTTTCCGCAAGCTGATTTTTCAGCCGCTCGCTTGCCTTGTATCCGGCTTCATCGTTATCCAAGCAAAGCGATATATGGGAAATCTGCGGGCATTGCTCCAGCATCCACAGCATTGCCTGACAGCCGACACCGCAGAGAGCTACATAGCTATGCCGCTGCCAGTTCTTTGGATAAAGCGTAATGTAGGACAGCATATCCACCGGCGCTTCAAAGACGTATAAGTCATCGCTTTTTCCAAGCCAGTGAAAGCTGTACCGTGGATCGCTGCCATCCACATTTCCTTTGAAGCCGATGCCCTCGGTATAGAGCCCTCGCTTATGAGCGTGCCTGGCAGTGCCAGTTTCATCCACACCTACAAACACAGCGTTATGGTACTCTTTAGCACCGTCCTTGGATCTTTCGCAGCTCTCATACAGGAGCTTTGCCTTGGCAAAGTAATTGACTACTTTACGGTCAATGCACCTGGTTTTTACCAGATAGGCATAGACGCGGCGCATGTCACTGTGGGGCCTCGGAAGCGAAAATGTTTTTTTCGTTTCCTGTATCTTTTGTGAGACAGGGCGGTAGGGCTCACCTTGTTCTCCGCCCAACAGCATAGTCACGGCTTCGGGAAAGGAAAGCCCATAAAAGTACCGCACAAAGTCAACGGCATACCCGCCTTTTTCCGCGGAGTGATCATACCACTCGTTTCCACGGATGGTGATGCTGTGATCGGAGGCCAGTCTTTTATCCCGGCCGCTGGGTAGCAGCTTTTCACCGCGCCGCCAAAGGAAATCCACAAGGTCCACATTATTGGCACGGCATTTTTGATCATCTGTAAAATGCACATACACGCCCATGGTCGCACCTCCTACCTGTGGCGATTGCCGATTCTATGAAAAAAAGCCGCCCTTTTTACAGGATGGCAATGGTTCTGAAGCAATTTTTTCTTGATAAATGTCCGTTTCATTTTATCTTTCTGTTTTTTCACGGTTATCCTCCAATCGATATAATGATTTGCAAGTCCCGGAGCACCTGCTCAAAATCTTTTATTTTTCCAGTAAACCAAATGCCTATAATGACATGGTCTGCTCATGGTCATCCCTCGCATGACCCTGCGCCTGCTTTTTCTCCCGGAGCTTGCGAAGAAGCTTCCGGTCGATCCTCTGTTCGTACGGTTTTAATGGCGGAGCGTTGTCTGCAAAAATACGGCTCATGTGATGCAGAAGCCGTGTTGCCGCTAGCAGAACGGAAGGTTCTTTGAAATCCTTGATATGGTCAAGGAAAAACTTGGCATAAAGATTGCCCTGCGCTGCCGATAGGGTGAGCCAGCGGACAGCGACATCCTTGTCTTTGGGGACGTCTTTCCCCATCAGATACAGCTTGCCGAGAGTATACTGCGCATACTGATTTCCATGTTCAGCCGCAGCCGTTAGGAATTGCAGCGCAGTCTGTATATCCTTGGGCATATCCTCATCCATGAGATAAATCTTGCCCAGTCGGTATTGTGCAAGCTGGTTTCCCTGATCGGCAGCCTGTTTCAGATACTCCACGCCCTTGGCAGTATCCTTGGAAACATCACTTCCTTTGAGATATACGATACCGAGAGCATATTGTGCAAACGTATTTTTTCTGTCTGCGGCAAAGGTCAGCCAGCGAATGGCGGACTCCACATCCTTCAGAACACCATCACCGCCAAGGTACAACTTGCCCAGCCGGTATGCGGCAAAGATATTTCCGTGCTCTGCGGAAAGCGTATAAAGCCGTACCGTCTCAGCAGCATTCTGTGGAACGTGGTGTCCCTTTTCATAGAGCTTGCCGAGAAAATATGCGGCAAAGGGATTTCTGGCTTCTGCCGCTTTTCTGAGATGGCCAAGGGCTTTTTCCGCCTCCTGCGGCTGCACTTTTTCATCGGAAAGGATAAGTCTCGCAAGCTGGCAGCAGGCAAGAGGATTTCCCGCGGATGCCGTTCTTTCTAATTCTTCCTCTGCCATGTCATAGGAGGGTATCTCCAAATCGTCCTCCGAGTCCGGCAGAGCTGTTTCCATGGATGCCGGTTCCTCAAAGGTTATGCTGCCAATCAGCAGAGCTTCCTGAATGACCATGTTGCGGATAGGCTTGAAATCATTGCAGCGGGAAAGGGGCGGAGGTTCCGATGGAGTTTCTGCGTAGATGGATTCGATCCTGCCTTTGGTTTCCCACCACAAGCGATAGGCTTCAGCAACTCGACTGTCCTTGGCAAGCTCATCCACAATTTCATCCACCACATTTTTAAGATCTGCCTTGAGATAGCCATACTGCTTTTTGCCGCCGACAGTTTGAAGCTTCTCCGCCAGGTATATGAATAGATGTTCCATGCGGTCGTTTTGCAAAACACCGTTTTTCATTTGAGGAATCAGTTCCCGCATGGATTCGGCAGCCTGTTCCTTCAGGATATCCCGGTGCTGGGTCTTTTCTCTGTAGAGCGGAATAAGCTCCTGGCGAAAAATCTCCTTTGCCAGTGAGGACTTCATTTTTTTGATTCCTTGTTTCGTAAGATAGCCCTCTCTTGGATCGGTGCTATAGCAGATCATGTGGACATGGGGATGATGGGATTCGTTGTGAAAGGCGGCATACCATCTGAGGTGGTCGGGATGGATTTTCAAATTCTCCGCAAGCTCCATTGCCTTTTCCGAAAGGAGAGCCTTCCATGCAAGAGCATTGTCGTATCCCAGCCTTGCCGCATCCTCCCGCCGCAGAGAAATAATGGGCGTCCACACATTTCCGGTATGACAAGATACCTCGTCAGCAATCTGCGATAAGATCAGCGGCTCGTCACCGGCCGTGAATAGACCGTGGCGATCAAGCTTCTCGACGCGGGGGCGGTTTGCGATGTAGTCCAGGTATTTTTCCCGGCCGCTGATTCTATCAAGGTTCTGTTCCAGCGCGATGGTGATAAATTCTGTAGCGTTTCCCCGGTTGGGATTTTCACAGTAGTCTGCATATTCAAATAAATCCTTGGTATCGGGAAACTCCCGGAGGATCTGTGCAATCAGATCTTTTTGCTTCTTGGTGGACCGCCAAAGCTTATGACCGCTTTCCATCTTTTCTACACCATCGCGGGTGGCAATATATTTTACGAGATTATTCAGATGGGCTGCGGTCTTTTCCCCGCCCTTAAGATAGGGGCATTTGAGAATGATACGGGCCATTATTCTTCATCATCCGGACTGTTCTGGAAATCCACTGCATCCTCCAGCCGGATTTTACCTTTGGTTCGTTTGACTTCGGCAACGCAGCGGCCACGAAGCCGGTGCAATTCCTCATCGGTAATCTCCAGCGTAACCGCAAGCAGATGCATCATCATGCTGATTTCCACCGAAAGCCGGAATAGATTATTTGCCACCCGGTTTTCAGTTTTTTGCAATGTGCCTTGTATCGAGGCAAGCAATGCCTTGGAAAGATAGGAGGAGATATCCTCTGTTCCAAGGTATCCCATGTAAAAGCTAAGTGCCTTTTCAATAAATTCGCTGCGGCTTTTGCAGTTGTCCCTGCTTAGCCAGCCGTCCAGCCGTTCCATGGTTTCGGGATACAGCCAGACTGCTGTCCGTTCCTTATTGTTTTTCATATACAAGCCTCCGTTTCATGGATGTACACCTGTGGGGTGACCGTCCAAATCCCTTTTGTTATCTGCTTTTTCTTCAATTTCGACCACTCTGACCGTGACAAATCCGCAATCCGACCACCTCATAGGAAGTGGCAAAAAACGCCCAGCACTGCTGGGCGAAGTGAGCGGCGGGAGGGCGCTTGCGACCACCCGCCTTTATCCTGCTCTTTTTTAGACCCAAGGACGGTGCAAGGGCAACGCATATTGTGACCGAATGGCGATAGTCGGGCATCTCCGCACAAAGCCCCCACAATCGGTTTTACTTGGCTTGGCGGGGAACTATGCCACCTATCGCTGAATAAGCCCACACAGGGGCACACGGGCGGCAACACGGGCGCGTCACATCTGTTGGGCTGCCTGGCTCGTCAGCGGCTCCGGTTCCTCCTGCAGACGGAGGCCGTAATCCTCCAGCGTCAGCCCTTCCTGATGTATGCAGTAGTCCTGCATTTTTTTCAGCAGGATTTCTCTTTCCTGATCGTCCAGCTGGTAGACCAGTTCTTGGCAGGAGCCGTCCCCGCGATTCAGGACGATGTCCAGCGTATCGCATACCTGCCCTTGGCCGATGTCATAATTGGCATAGACATTGATCCAGTCATTGTTCTCCACCGTTTCCACATGGGTTCCGAATACCTCATCTACGTTGAAGAAGGTATCCATATAAAAATTGAGTCTGCCATCCGTTTCCATGATTTCATCGGAAAAGGTGATATCGCTGTCCGTCAGTTTCCGGCTGCCTGCGGTCAGAAACGGACCAGTTGCCTGTTCCATCGAATTTTCTTTCATTCAGATTCCTCCATTGCCGAATTTTCCAAGGCTCGCAGCGCGAACCTCAGAGAGAAAAAAGGACGGTGCACATTTTTTACACACCGCCGCTGCCTGCTGCTTCAATGCGTTCCCGTACATCAGTGGGAACATGCTTTTCATAGAGAGCCTGAAGCACAGACTCCAGTTCCTCCTGTAATTGTTCGCCTGTCCGGTACTGCCGGAGAGCCTCCAGTTTCTCTGTATTGAACGGAACAGAAATAGTTTCCCTTTTCATAAAATTCCACTCCTTTGGTTGATTTCGAGCAGAAAGTGAGCCATGTTGGTGCAGACAGCCTGTGTTCTGATAGAAGCATTCAGGAAAAGTGAGCCAACATGGTTACAATTCCTCCAGTGCGTGAATCAGGCTGCCGGGCAGTTCCTTCAGCTGAACAGCCGTATCCGGCGTCAGTGTCTGCGGGACTTCCGCCAGCCGGAGGTTTTGAAGTTCTTCCCGAACAGCTTGCCGAACCAGCTGCTCCAGTCGTTCTGTTTGTGCGGCGGCAAGAATACTGGACACCACAAAGTCGGTGCGCTGGCGGTTGGCCTGTTGCGAAAACAGACGCTCGGCCTCCCGGTGCCTGGGATCGTCCATGTCAAAGGACAGATAGTATCGCTTCCTCATAGGCTTACCCCAGCAGGAGCTTGTACCCGTCCACATTGGCAAACCGGTTCAGTACAGCCACGGTATTGAGTCCATCCCCGCACAGCCGGGATTCCAAAAGCTCCGCACCGCCACCCACGAACACGGTAGGAAGCCTTAAATCCAAGCCCCGTTCCCGCAGTGCGTTCAGCAGCTCCTTGCAGTAGGCGGACACCTCCTGCTCCACAGCTTCTTCGATTTTCCTGCGGTCAGTATGCTGGATTTTGCCCCGAATAGCATCGGTGATCAGCACATCCGAAAGAAGAATGCCGCTTTTCTGCAGGGCATCCTGAATGCGGCTGTAAAGAATGATCGTGCCCATCCGCAGACTGGCGCAGCTTGCCCTGTCCAGCCTGAAATTGTGGACGGTGAGAACATCCACCGTGTATCCGCCGATGTCAACGAGGGTAATGCTGCGATATTCCTGCAGACGGGGATAGTACCGGCACAGAGCCGCATGTCCCTGAGCGAACACCTTACAGTCTGCAATGCGACAGCGGTAGGCTGCTCCTTCGAACACAAAGGATACATTTTCCCGCAAAAAATATCGCCGAAACGCTTCCTTCTGCGTGCCATAGCTGTCAATGGGAAGCCCCACCCCCAGCATAATATCCGCGTTGGCCACTCCGGAACGCTTCATGGCCTCGGCAATGGCCGGCAGGGTGAGAATAAAGGTATCCTGCTCTCTGGTTTTATCCTGCTGAAAGCGCAGACGGCGTTCCCCGATGGCGTAATAGTTGCCTTCATAATAGAGCTGCAGCTCCGGCGTAATGAATTCCCGGTCGCTGACCGCGAAGCCGGAGGCGTAAAGCATCCCCTCCGAGGATTTGGTATTGTAGTTTCCGTTGTCTATGCCAAGCTTGATCATAGCCGACACCTCCTTGTTCTTTTTCTGATGTTACATACTCATGCTCATGCCCTGCGTTTCCTGCAGAGAGTCCTCCGCAGGTGCGTCGGGCTGATGGGCGGCTGTCTGCGGCTCTGCGGGAGCCTGTTCACTCTGGCGGCGGTTCTGAGGCGCAGGGCGTTCTCTGGCTGCGGGGGCCGCCTGTGTTTCCTGCGATGCGGGAGCCTGCTCCATGCGACTCTCCACATATTCCCATACTTGGGCCGGAACCGCCTTTTCATAGGTTTTGTCCAGATAATTCTGAAGCTCCTGTTCGATGGCAAGCTCCTTTTTGTCCATGAAGAAGCGGAGCGCCTCAAGCTTCTCCGTAGGGAAGGATAATTTCAGTTCGGTTGTGCTCATACAGATTTCCTCCATTCATGGAAAGATTGGCAGACCTGCCACAGTCAAGGTGACAGGTCTTGGGAAGAACACGTTTACGGCAGATAGTTTCTCGGATTTTTCGCCGAGCCGTTTATCCGTACTTCAAAATGCAGATGGTTTCCGGTGCTTCGCCCGGTGGAACCCACCTTAGCAATGGTTTCTCCGGCCTTGACTGTCTGCCCCTCCCGGACGAGAATTTGTGAGCAGTGCCCGTATAAAGTGACCATGCCATTTCCGTGGTCAATGGTCAGATAATAGCCGTAGCCGGTGCTTCCATAAACCACGGTTTTCACCGTTCCCGCTTTTGCAGAGCGGATGGAAGTACCTTTGGCAGCACCAAGATCAAGACCGGAATGTCCCACCCACTTCCCGGTGAGCGGGTCTGTTCTGCCTCCGAATTCAGAAGTTACCATCGCTCGCCATCCTTTGCTCAGAGGTGAAATAAAGCCGTCGGCAGAGGCTTTTTTCGTTTCGGCATAAGGTCTGGCATATAAAACCTGTTTGTCGGAATCGAACAAATCCCGGTAAACAACCCGCCCTTTGGAGGAAGATGCGTCCACCACCTTACCGTCTCCGGCATAGATTCCCACATGCGTAATGTTCATGAAATGGCCGTTGGGCTTGTGGCTCCAGAACACCAAATCGCCGGGAGCAAGGCTTGATTTGGAAATCGTCAACCCATTGTCCACGCAGTATTTGCCCTGTGCCGCAGCGGTGCCGGGGAGGTTTATCCCCAACTTTTTGTACACCCACTGCACCAGATAGCTGCAGTCAGTATAGCTTCCCTGCCCCCGTTTCTCCTGAGAGTAGGGATCGCCAAGGCGGGAAAGTCCAAGGCGAACTGCTTCAACACCCGTTTCACCGGCAGGCAAATCGGAAAAAAAGCCGTCAAGCTGATCCGGTATCCAGTCCTCCCACATAGCGGAATCGTCACTCTCGATGGGCGCCGCTGTACCGTATAAGGCACGGTAATAGATTTCCGAAGCGTTGGCTTGATCTTCATAGGTGATGGCTTCTCCGAAGAGTGTCCTGATGTTGTTGTAGATAGCAGGCAGAGAGGTAATGGGAACGGCAACGGTATAGGTTTCTTCCGAAGTTGTATCATCCTCGTTTTCCACGGTGCGGGTGCGTTCCTCATAGGCGACAAAGCAGTCTACATATTTCCGGTATTCCAGCCGGGAGGGGGACTCCGCACCAAAGAACAGAGAATAAAAAATTGCCTTGACACGGTAAGCGTCAAGGCTGTCGCCGTCCTCCATCTGTGCATTCACGGTGGCTATGGCACTGTCTATGAGGGTGAAGCTCTGTCGCATATCCCCGATGTACTCCCTGTAATCCGCAGGCATACTTCCCGGAATTGCACCGCCATGAAAACACAGCTCCACGGCCATGTTGTTGTGATTTGCCGTTCCGGAGAGCAGAGAGCAGATCAGCACAATCATTAAGATGAGCGGTGACAGGATGGCGGCGATAGTCCAGCCGATGGTTTTTCTTATGCGTTCATCCGAGAGTACGGCAGCGGCGGCCTTGGCTGCAGCCGTAATGGTAGCGGGATCAGCCATGCCGTCACCACCATTTCAGGTCACCGAAACCGAACAGGTTCTGCTGTTCCGGTTCGCTTTCCATGAGCTGCTCGGTGTAATCGATGGCCTGCTCCAGAATAGCGGTGTCAAACCCAGCGGTTTTATAGCCTTCACGGATGGTATTGTAGTAATAGTCGGAGGGATACCCCAGACGATGCCCCGGCGTCATCACATAAACCATTGCCGAAACCGTTTTGCCGTCCAGTGTCAGTTCCATGGTTTCTTTACCGTAGAATCTGGGGAAGCCTTCGTAAACATCGAGGGCAGCTTCATCTTTCGAAGTGATTTCCCACAGCAAAACAGGAACAGAAGCGCCCTCGCAAGGCTCGATGGTAGCCACAGCTCCATGCCTTCCGCCTCGAAACACAAGGGCATAATCCTTTATCTCAGATGCCCCAAGCACCTTGGCAGTAGGGCATCGTTTCGCCATTTGCGTCAGATTGAGGTTGCTGCCATAGGCAATATACAGTTTATTTTTCATAATAGCTCCTTTACATTGACATAGTAAAAGCGGGGGACTGTTCATCCTCCGCTTCCATCATAGTTTCCGGTACAGCTTGTTCCGGCGGCGCCGTCGCCTGAGCTCTCTCTGCTTCGCGCTTTTGTCGCAGCCGTTCTTTTTGCCTTTCTGCCTGTGCGGGGTCTTTCCACGCAATGCAGCCCTCCAGATGATCCAGCAGATGCTTACGGGCTGTTTTGAATTCATCTCCAATCATGCCAAGACGCAGAAGCCACACACGGAAGGTGTATTTCTCATTGGTAGATTGAGTTTTGGCGGGACTTGCCGACCGTTGGTTGAGCGCCTGAGCGGTAATGGCAAGGCAGAATTGGATATATGCCTTGATTTTTCCGGCGTGAAGATTGCCATTGAAAGCGCGGAATTCCACCGTGCCTTTCTGGAACACGCTGTGAAGATTGAGACAGTGGTAGCGGCTGTGATGGTAATGCTCCCGGCTGCCATCGCCGCCGTTGTACCAGATTCGTTTCAGCTGTTCCATGGTAGAGGGTTTCTGACGGTTGATTCGTTCCAAGAACAGAGGATCAATCTTTTGACAGTAGCTGGTTTCTCTACCGCGGGAAACCTGTAGCGCCTTATAAATCATATCCTCTTTCGCCGCCATGATGTTGACCAGATTGCGGAGCTTCGGAGCGTTAAAAGGAGCGGCATTGATGTGAATATGAATACCGCAGGAGGGATTTACAAAAGCCCCGGCTTCCCGGAGCTTGCGGATCAGTTCCTGCACGGTTTCGATATCCCGGTACTGGCAAATTGGGCTTACCAGCTCCACACTGTAATTCCTGTCGGCACTGATTTTCCTGCGTCCGTCTCTCTTTTGGCAGTCAATGCTGCCGTCGCTCATGACTTTCCATTTGCGCCGCTGGCTGTCACAGGCGTAATATGCGTCGTAATAACCGCCCTCATATTCCTTGCTGGTTCCAAAATATTCGGCAATCACTTCGGCAGCACGGCTTCTTGTTATCCCGGTCATTTCAATTTCAATGCCGAAATCCTGAGCCTGTATCTCCATTTACCCACCGCCTTTACCACATCCTGTGCTGCAGGGTGAGGTCTTTTTCCTGTGCAAGCCCCGCTGTTTCCGCTGCGGAATTGATAAAACTGCAGAGCCGTTCCCTGCGCCAGGTATCAATCAGATACCGTCCGCATTCCTCATTGAGTGCATTGATTTTCAAAACCGTTTCCCGCACACATTCGGAAATAGCGGCAGGATCTCCCTCGGCTGCTATGAGGTCATCGATGTAGTCATCCAGGATTTTTCCCATGAGAGACACATCCTCCGGCGTATAATGATAGCTGCCGGCATAGGGATTGGGGTATTCCTTCCCGTCCATGCAGCATCGCAGATGCTCCAGTATGACGGGGCGTTCCTCATGGTCCGCCTTCTGGTATTTCTCCATAAAAGCCAGAATATCCGCTTCCCGGTTGGGAGTGTAGCGGATAAAAGACAGCATATCCTCAAGGAGTCCTGCTTTGTTTTCTTTCTGATTTTGAAGCTTATCCATGATTTTTTCTCCCTTCTTCATTATCTTCCGCCTGCCTTTCCAAACAGCTTTTCCTTGTGAGAAGGAGCGTGAACCGCAAGGTTATACCTTTCGATGCCGCATTTGTAGAGGCAGACACCGCGCTGCGGGTAACGGATAAGGTTGAATTCGCTTTCTTCGAGCTGCAGGGAGTCGATGTAAAACTGTTTATCGATATTGCCCGCATTGAAGAGAAAAGCGTGAGTCGGGATAGAAAACAGCGGCTTGGTCAGCTCCCGGATGCCCTCGATATTGAAGTCCTCCAAGTTCTGAGAGGCCAGAATAACCGCCGAATCTTTCTTTCGCACACGTTTCATGAAATTTCGGATATACTCAATCGCAGTCAGGTTGGTCAGGAACAGATACAGCTCATCAATCGATGCGGCAGTATTGCCCTCCGTCAGCAGCTTGTCACTCATAAAGGACAGCACGTTGAACAGCAGGGCGTTTTTCACGTTCCGGCTGGCTTGAAGTAAGCCTTTTACCCCGAACACAATAAAGCGGTCAGAGGTCACATTGGTGTGGCCGTTGAAGAATTGGCTCTCTGCACCCATGCACATGGAGTGGAGCCCCAGCAGAATTTCCTGCAGCAGTTCCGGCGGGTAGAGTTGATATTCGGTTTTGTCATAGCTGCGGAACTCGTCCTCAATAAAGGCATAAAGGTCGGATAGAATGGGATAGTCTGCGGCTGTCAGAGTTCGGAAATCGGTACGGTCGCTGATGCCGAATTTTTCGTACAGCTTACCCAGCATGATTTCAATGACATCAATATGACGGTCGGAGAAATCCTTATAGCACCGAAAAAAATCCTTGAGAAAGCTGATGTGCTGACTGAGCTTGGTGGATTGACGGAATGCCTGAGGCGCATCGGCATCCTCCGGACTGCCGCCTTCGTCCCAGGTCTTTGGTTCCAGAGGGTTAATGAGATACCGACCTGACATGAGGTCGATGAAACAGCCGCCGAGATTTTCAGCCAGTTCCACATATTCGTGCTCAGGGTCAAGGCACAGTACGGCCTTTCCCGATTCAAGGATGTTGCAGAGGATGAGTTTGAGAAGGTAGCTTTTACCCTGGCCGGAGTTGCCGAGAATTAAGACATTGGCGTTGGTTTTATCATCATCGCGCTTGTCAAAATCCGCGATGATATTCGAGCCGAACTTATCTCTGCCAAGATAGAAGCCGCAAGGATCGGTCTTGCCGCTGTAGTTGAAAGGATAAAGGTTCGCTACCGAGCTTGCCGGCAGAACACGCTCAAACTGACTGCCAAACACATTTCGTCCTGCAGGGCCCACCGAGAGAAAGCCCTCTCTCTGGCGAAGTATGAGCCGGTCTACATTGAGCTTTGAACGAACCAGTTCGGTCAGAACATCGGTCTGCAGAAGCTTCAGTGCGTCCGAATCGTGCGCTGTAAGCTCAATGAAAACAGCGCAGTGCAGAAGAGGCTCCCGGTTCCGGTGCATGGTGGACACCAGCGTGACCACATCCTGCAGATTGCTTTCAGCGGTGACTGTCTGCTGGAGGTCGTTGGTATTGCTCTTATCCATACGGTTTTTGTTGGCTGCATTGTGGATGATTTTCTTTTCCTCGGCTGCTGTTACCTGTCTGGTATAGATTCGCAGAGTTACACCGTCCTTTTCTCCAAGATGACGGAGGATGGCCTGTTCCTCGGTGGCGGTGGGGTACTCCCGAAGCGCCCAAACGCATCGGTAGGTGTTCCCGCAGAT
>DUML01000003.1 GCA_012839895.1 Peptococcaceae bacterium
AAACACACTCCCAAGTGCAAGGTTTTTTATAGGTATTTTGATGTTTCCGTATACTATTTTACCAAAATATAAGGCAAAAACCGAGCGTTTATGCTGGTTTAGCTGTTATTCAGCAATCCCTAATTAATGCCTTTTTTCCTATTGTGGAGTTTAATCCGCAGAATATTAATCAATAATATTAAAGATAAGATTTGCCTTCTTATTTTTACAAGTGATAAGATAGTGCAGGGTGTAAGTTTTTTCATGCTGAGAATATAGTAAAAATATAATAGAAGTAAGGAAATAATTTTGAGGTGAATTATGGGAAAAACCCTGGTAATTGTTGAATCTCCGGCGAAAGCAAAATCTATTAGTAAATTTCTTTCCAAAAATTATGTTGTAAAGGCTTCTATGGGCCATTTAAGGGATCTTCCAAAAAGCCAAATTGGGGTTGATGTGGAAAATGATTTTGAACCAAAGTATATTGCCATCCGTGGCCGGGGAAATTTGGTAAAAGAATTAAAAGCTGCGGCTAAGAGTGCCGATAAAGTTCTTCTGGCTTCTGACCCTGACAGGGAAGGAGAGGCAATTGCTTGGCATTTGGCTCATCTTTTAGGCCTTGACCTCAATGAGCATAGCAGGATTGAATTTCATGAAATAACCAAGCCAACAATTCAAAAAGCGGTAAAAAATCCAAGAAAGATTGATATGGATAAAGTCGATGCCCAACAAGCCCGCCGGGTTTTAGATCGCTTAGTGGGTTATAAACTCAGTCCCTTACTGTGGAGAAAGGTAAAAAAAGGATTAAGTGCCGGGCGTGTCCAGTCTGTTGCCGTGAGGTTGATATGTGATCGGGAAGAAGAAATCCGCAATTTTGAACCGGAAGAATATTGGACATTAGTTGCTGAATTTAATTGTGACGGGGCGAATTTTAAAGCTAAACTCCTGCAAAAAGACGGCAAGAAAATTACCATTTCCAGTAGGAAGGAAATGGATGAGGTTTTAAAGGAACTAAAAACAGCCCGGTACCAGATTAGCGAAGTTAAAACTAAAGAAAAAAGAAGACAACCGGCTCCTCCTTTTACCACCAGCAGTTTACAGCAGGAAGCTTATCGTAAGCTGGGCTTTACTCCCAAAAAGACCATGATGCTGGCGCAGCAACTTTATGAAGGAATTGATTTAGGCAAAAGTGGGACAGTAGGTTTAATAACTTACATGCGTACAGATGCCGTTCGTATTGCCGATACGGCTCAGGCCGAAGCTAAAGAATATATTCTTGGCAATTATGACCCAAGCTATTATCCTGAAGAGCCGCGCAAGTTTGCAGCTAAAGGCCGGGCGCAGGAAGCTCATGAAGCTATAAGGCCAACATCGGTTTGGAGAATCCCTGAGGCGGTAAAGGAGTATTTAAGCAGGGATCAGCTGCGGCTCTACCGGCTGATTTGGGCAAGATTTCTTGCCAGTCAAATGAGTGCCGCTATTTATGATACTCTAACAGTGGATATAGTTGCAGGACAGTTTTTATTTCGGGCTAATGCTTCCACCGTTAAATTCCCTGGTTACTTGACAGTTTATGAAGAAAGTAATGATGACCCTGAAAAGCAAGAATATGAAGAAGGCTGCTTAATAGGAAATTTGCAGAAAGGACAGGTAATAACTTTAGTTAAACTTGAAGAGAAACAACATTTTACTGAACCACCATCGCGTTATACGGAGGCTTCCCTAATCAAGAAAATGGAAGAAGAAGGCATAGGTCGTCCCAGCACATATGCTCCAACTATTGATACCATTCAGGCTAGGGGTTATGTAGTTAAAGAAGATAAGAAATTGGTGCCTACGGAATTGGGAGAAATAATTGTAGCACTTCTCAAAGAACATTTTCCGGACATTGTGGATTTAGAATTTACCGCCAACTTGGAAGAAAAGCTGGATGATATTGAAGAAGGTAAGGCATCTTGGAAGGAGATTATCAGGGATTTTTACGGACAATTTGCTCAGACTTTGGAAATAGCCGAAGAAAGAATAGGTAAAATTAAGATCGAAGATGAAGTAGCGGAGGAAGTATGTGAAGTCTGCGGACGCAATATGGTTATAAAAATGGGGCGCTTCGGGAAGTTCCTTGCCTGTCCAGGTTTTCCGGAATGTAAAAATGCGCGTCCTCTCTTAGAAGAAGCGGGGGTTAATTGTCCCAATTGCGGTCATATGCTGGTGGTTAGAAGATCGAAAAAGGGGAGGAAATTTTACGGGTGTAGCAATTACCCGGAATGTGAATTCATCTCCTGGGAAAAACCGGCTCCTCTTCCCTGTCCCCAATGTGGCGGATTTATGATTGAAAAAAATGATAAAGAACAAAAGAAATATCTTTGTATCAATAAAGAATGCCGGTTTTCTACAGTTGTCGATGATACTAAATCAAGTTAATACTCTGGTCAACGGGTGGATGAAGTAATGGAAGCAATAGTTATCGGTGCCGGCTTAGCCGGCTCGGAAGCAGCTTGGCAATTAGCAAAGCGGGGCATTAAAGTCCGGCTGTATGAAATGAGGCCTCTTAAGTTTACGCCTGCACATTCTACGGATAAGTTTGCTGAACTGGTTTGCAGCAATTCCCTGCGAGCCGCTGGATTAGAAAATGCAGTTGGCTTATTGAAAGAGGAGATGCGTCGCTTAGATTCGCTTATTATGGCAGTCGCCGATCAAACCGCAGTTCCGGCCGGTGGGGCTTTGGCCGTAGATCGCCATCTTTTTTCCCGACTAATAACCCAGAAGCTCTCCAATCATCCTCAGGTAACGGTAATAAGAGAAGAGGTTCAAGAAATACCGAAAGATAAAGTAGTCATAGTCGCTTCAGGGCCTTTAACTTCGGATGCTCTCGCCGCAGATATCCAGAGGCTAACCGGAGAAGAAGCCCTTTCTTTTTTTGATGCGGCCGCCCCGATTGTGGAACTAGAATCCGTCGATATGACTAAAGCTTTTTGGGCTTCACGTTACAATCGAGGGGAAGCGGATTATCTGAATTGTCCTCTCACGAAGGAAGAATACGAGATTTTTTATGAAGCATTAATTAACGCCGAAACTGCAGAAATCAAAGGTTTTGAAAAAGACCTTGTTTTTGAAGGTTGTATGCCAATTGAAGTAATGGCCAAAAGAGGCTTTATGACTATGGCTTTTGGACCTTTAAAACCGGTAGGCCTTGTTGATCCCAAAACCTCCAAAACCCCTTTTGCTGTTGTCCAGCTGCGCAAAGAGAATTTGCAGGGGACTCTTCTGAATATGGTAGGTTTCCAGACTAATCTCAAATGGGGGGAGCAGCGAAGAGTTTTCAGGCTAATCCCGGGTTTAGAGAAGGCGGAATTTGTGCGCTATGGTGTTATGCACCGGA
Source organism: Peptococcaceae bacterium (assembly GCA_012839895.1). Taxonomy (GTDB): domain Bacteria; phylum Bacillota; class Desulfitobacteriia; order Desulfitobacteriales; family Syntrophobotulaceae; genus DUML01. The sequence goes on from DUML01000003.1 coordinate 3,359, forward strand.
ATTCCTTTCTAAATGCGCCGAAAGTATTAAAGGCAGATTTTAGCCTGCACACTATGCCGAATATTTTCTTCGCCGGTCAGATTACTGGTGTGGAAGGGTATTTAGAATCAGCAGCCAGCGGCCTGTTAGCCGGTTTGAATGTTTTCCGTTTTTTAAAGGGAAAGGAAACTTTGGTATTTCCATCTACTACAGCTCTTGGTGGGTTGGCCCGTCATTTGGAAGGATCGCCTAGTATAGATTTTCAACCCATGAATATTAATTTCGGCTTAATAGCCCCCTTGGGGTTTAAAGTCAAAGGGAAAAGAGAAAAGAATTTACAAATTGCTCAAAGAGCCTTAAGGGAATTGGAAGAATATATAAAAAAGCATGAGCTTCGAATAGGACAATAACGTTTATTAAAGATCTTAAGCCTTTTAAAGTTTTAAGTTTTTAAGGCTTTTAAAGTATTTAATGGATTGAGGTTTTTGAGCTTTTGTTTTTTTAAAAGTTTTTAAGTTGTTTTAGACTCTTAAGGCTTTTTTTCAATTTTTATAAGATAAGTTTAAGCTAAATAAGTTACTGTTAAGTTGAGGAAAGTTTTTGCTTTTTGGGGAAGAAGGGGGGGTTAAAGAAATGCTGGTAGATAAAGCCTTGGACGCTTTTCGTGCTTATTTAAAGAGCAGGAATTCATCGGAGTTGACCATTGCCGCTTACCAAACTGACCTCATTCAATTTTCAGAATTTGCTGCTCATGAGTTGGGCCTAGAAGTTCAAAGCCTCGATGTTAGAGAGATTGATAAATATATTGTCCGCAGCTATATAGGGCTTTTAACGGAGAAGAATTTAAGCCGGAAAAGCATTGCCCGCAAATTAGCCTCAATGCGTTCTTTTTTTAAGTTTTTATGTCGGGAGGGCGTTTTAATCCAAAGTCCTATCCAGAAGATTTCCACTCCCAAAATCAGCCGCAATTTGCCCAGGTTTCTTTTTCAAGAGCATATGGAGAAGTTGCTTAAAGCTCCAGACCTTAATTCTAAATTAGGTTTACGGGATCAAGTCATTGTTGAACTGCTTTATGGTTCAGGGCTAAGGGTGAGTGAACTGGTGGGCTTAAATATTAGTGACATAGACTTAGAGGCTGGACTCTTAAGGGTTAGGGGGAAAGGACGGAAGGAACGGATAGTGCCCCTGACCAATGCGGCTATAGAAACAATCCGAAAATACTTAAGCCAGAGGGAAGACTCTCAGGAAGCTCTCATCCTCAATTACCAGAATACTCGCCTTACTTCCCGGTCAGTCCGAAGAATTCTCGATAAACTGGAAAAGAATGCTCAACTTAATCAGCATATTCATCCTCATATGTTACGGCATACCTTCGCAACCCACTTATTGGACGGAGGTGCTGACTTAAGGAGTGTGCAGGAGCTCTTAGGGCACAAGAAGTTGTCTTCTACGCAAATCTATACTCATCTTACCAGGCAAAAACTGCGGGATGTCTATCGTCGTTCCCATCCCAGAGCGAAACTGCCAGAAAGCCCTTGAAATTTTCATAAAAACACTGCAATTATGAATATTTAGCTTGACGGAATATAAAATAACAGGTAAACTGCGAGATGGGAGGAACATTTATGTTTCAAGCCACAACCATAATTGCTGTCAAAAAAGGAACGAAAGTTGCTATGGCCGGCGACGGGCAAGTAACTTTTGGGCAGGCCACGGTAATGAAGCACGGAGCCCGGAAAATTCGCCGTTTATATCAGGATAAAGTATTGGCTGGGTTTGCCGGTTCGGTAGCCGACGCTTTTACCCTCTTTGAAAGATTTGAAGGAAAGCTGGAAGAATACCACGGCAACCTGCAACGAGCCGCTGTTGAATTGGCGAAAATGTGGCGGACGGACAGGATGCTTAGAAATCTTGAGGCAATGCTCATTGTTGCCGACAGGGATACAATTCTTCTGATTTCCGGCTCGGGCGAAGTGATAGAACCTGATGACGGCATAGTTGCTATTGGCTCTGGAGGCAATTATGCCTTGGCTGCGGCCAGAGCTTTAGCCAAACATACTGACCTAAGTGCCGCCGAGTTGGTCAAAGAAGCAATGAGAATTGCAGCTTCTATCTGTGTATACACTAATGAAAATATTATTGTTGAAGAGCTATAGGGAGGAAAGCTAATGGAACAGCTAACACCCAGGGAAATTGTGGCTGAACTGGATAAATATATAGTTGGTCAAAAGGAAGCGAAAAGAGCTGTAGCCATTGCTTTGCGCAACAGGTACCGTCGTTCACTGCTTCCGCCTGATTTGCAAGAAGATGTATTGCCCAAGAATATTTTGATGATAGGGCCAACCGGGGTAGGCAAGACAGAAATAGCCAGGCGCTTGGCTAAACTGGTAAAGGCTCCTTTTACCAAGGTGGAGGCTACCAAATTTACCGAAGTCGGCTATGTGGGGCGGGATGTGGAATCTATTATTAGAGACTTAACTGAAATTTCTCTGCGTATGGTCAAGGCTGAAAAAATGAAAGAAGTTGAAAAAAAGGCTGAAGCCAACGCTGAGAAGCGTTTGTTAAGTATCCTCGTTCCTGGCAAAAAGAAAGAAGCTAGCGGTATGAATCCCTTACAGTACTTTTTTGGGCAGGATAATGAACAATCCAAAGAAGACCCGGTCTCACCTGAAGTGGAGAGAGACAGGGAATTTATTCGCCAAAAGCTTGCTAAGGGAGAATTGGAAGACCATGTGATCGAAATTGAAGTTGAAGAGAATTCACCTTATTCGGAGCTGTTGGGTGCTTCGGGAATAGAATTGGGCATTAACCTCCAAGATATGATGGCCAGTATGTTTCCGAAAAAGCGGAAAAAACGCAAAGTAACAGTTAAAGAAGCTCGCCGTATCCTCACGCAAGAAGAAGCACAAAACTTAATTGACCATGATGAAGCAGTTCAGGAAGCTATCCGGAGAGCTGAACAAGAAGGTATTGTTTTCATTGATGAAATTGATAAAATTGCCAGTAAAGAAGCGACAACCGGTCCTGATGTTTCTCGTGGAGGAGTGCAAAGGGATATTTTGCCTCTCGTCGAGGGGTCGACGGTGATGACGAAATACGGCCCAGTGCGCACAGACCATATTTTGTTTATTGCTGCCGGGGCTTTTCATGTCGCTAAACCTTCCGACCTTATCCCTGAATTGCAGGGGAGATTTCCAATTAGGGTTGAACTGGAATCACTAAGTGTAGCCGATTTTAAACGAATTCTTACTGAACCGGAGGCCTCCTTAATTAAACAGTATTGCTCGCTCCTTGCCACTGAAGGGATAAATGTTATTTTTTCCGAGAATGCTATAGAAGAAATAGCCCAAATAGCATATAATGTTAATTCTTTTACCGAAAACATTGGTGCCAGAAGGCTGCATACCATTCTCGAAAAAGTGTTGGAAGAACTCTCCTTTGAAGCCTCTGAGTTGCCGGAAGGTTATACCATTACCATAAATAAGGAATATGTTCAGAAAAGAGTAGGGGATGTTGCTAAGAATCAAGATTTGTCTAAATATATACTTTAAATTTTTTAAAAATTTGTATATTATATAATTAAGATTAAAGTTATAATTTATATTGTTTACTATTTCGGAAGTTTTATATAAAGTTCTATATTATATTTTAAAGGAGGACAATAAGTGGAAAATTTGCTTGACAAAACTAGAGCAATAAGTAAGCTCATCCAGCGTGCCGCCGGCAAACCTGTTGATTTTGAAGAGATGGCTAAAACATTGAGCGAAAAAATTGAAGCAAATTGTTATATTGTGGGACGTAGGGGCAAAATTCTCGGATATAGCTTTTTGCCAAATTTTTCTTGTGGAGAGATGGAAGAAATTGTTATTCATGCTGAGCGTTTTCCGGAAAGTTATAATGAGGGTTTGCTGAGGGTACTGGAAACCAAAGCTAATACAACCCAAGTTGAAAATGCCTGTATTTTTAATAAAAATGAGAAGTGCGTGTTTAACAATAAGATAACAACAATTGTGCCCATCCTCGGTGGTGGAGATAGAGTCGGAACTTTGGTCCTGGCTAAATTTGACAAGCGTTTTACCGCGTCGGATTTAATCTTAGCCGAATACGGAGCAACCGTTGTTGGAATGGAAATCTTAAGAGTTAAGGCTGAACAGGCTGAGCAAGAGGCACGGAAAAAGGCAGCAGTTCAGATCGCCGTCGGTACCCTTTCTTATTCCGAATTGGAAGCTGTTGAGCATATTTTTGCCGAGTTGGGTGGGGGGGAAGGTTTACTTGTAGCCAGCAAGATTGCTGACAGAGTAGGGATTACCCGTTCCGTAATCGTTAACGCTTTAAGGAAATTTGAGTCTGCCGGAGTTATTGAATCCAAGTCTTTAGGTATGAAAGGAACATATATTAAAGTTTTAAACGATTATTTATTAGAAGAACTTGCTAAGAATTCTCAGCATAATCGCTAAGGGTTGAGTGCCAATGGAAGCACAAGAATATGTTTATCGAATGAAACCAATAATCGGCCCTGGGCTAGGATATCTTCTTATCTATCCTCTAGTGGCAGGAATTGTAAGTTTTCTTTTCAATCTACCAGAAATCTACTTGAAAATATTTTCAGGGATTTATGCTGTTACTGCTCTTGTGATTTTCTTTCTTTGGTTAACAGCCAAAAGTAAGAAGATAATTATCGATGATAACCTTATTATTTTTCAGTCTCTTCTTGGTAAGCAGGTACTAGAGCCCAAAGATATTCGCAAGGTTTCATTCTATTGGACGGCTAAAAGCGAAGAAATAGTCCAGCTGAAAGTTGGTAAAAAAACGTTTTATCTTTCTAATCTTTATTTTCCCTTTAATGAGTTATTAACTCAGTTGGAGCAGATTATTATTGCCAATAATATCCGTTCTAATTTGGCCAGCCATTATAAAATGAATTAAAGTTTGCTAATTGCTCATAAATTAAGGAATAATAGTTGCATTACCCGCAAGGTTGTGCTATTCTATTCGCGGTGTTATTTTCGAATACACACGCAGAGGGACCTGAGTTATTTTGTCCCTGTTTTGGAGCAGGGGGTAACCGGGAATGAACCTGCGGAGGGAAAAAACAAATTAGGAGAGGAGGTGTAACACAATGGCTGTAATTTCCATGAAACAACTTTTGGAAGCCGGTGTACACTTCGGACATCAAACCCGCCGCTGGAATCCCAAAATGGCTCGTTATATCTTTACGGAGCGTAACGGCATTTACATCATCGACTTGCAGAAAACTGTCAAAAAAGTCGAGGAAGCCTATAACTTCGTTAGAGATATCGCTGCCAATGGCGGAACTATGTTGTTCGTTGGGACCAAAAAGCAGGCTCAGGAATCTGTCAAAGAAGAAGCTGAACGTTGTGGAATGTATTACGTCAATGAGCGTTGGCTGGGCGGGATGCTGACCAACTTCCAGACTATTCAAAAGCGTGTACAGAGATTACACGAATTGGAAAAAATGGAAGCCGAGGGAGTTTTTGAGCTCCTTCCTAAGAAGGAAGTTGCTGCGCTCAGGCACGAAAAGGGTAAACTGGAACGATTCCTTGGCGGAATTAAAAATATGAAAAAGTTGCCGGACGCTCTCTTTGTTGTTGATCCACGGAAAGAGAGAATTGCCGTAGCTGAAGCTCGTAGACTTAATATTCCGATTGTAGGAATTGTTGATACTAACTGTGACCCTGATGAAATTGATGTTATTATTCCAGCCAATGATGATGCGATTAGAGCTGTCAAGTTGCTTACTTCTAAAATTGCTGATGCCATAATTGAAGGGCAACAAGGCAGTATTGATAATTTAGAAGAAAACCAAGAAGAAGCTGACGAAGAATAAATTAAGAAAGACAGGGTGAGATTAGGGTATGTTCACAAATCTTGACTTACCCTGTTCTTTATTTTTGATTGGCCGAAAAGATTCCAAGGAGGTTTAACGTATGGCTGAAATCACTGCTGCAGCGGTTAAAGAACTAAGAGAAAGAACCGGAGCAGGTATGATGGATTGTAAAAAGGCATTAACAGAATGCCAAGGTGACATGGATAAAGCCATAGACTATTTAAGAGAAAAAGGTTTGGCTGCGGCGGCCAAGAAAGAAGGACGCATCGCTGCCGAAGGGTTAGTTGAAGCTTATATCCATGGTGGTGGACGAATCGGTGTTCTGGTTGAAGTAAACTGTGAAACTGATTTTGTCAGCCGGGGAGAAGAATTCAAACAATTTGTTAAAGATATAGCCATGCAAATTGCTGCTGCAAAGCCGCAGTATATTAATAAAGAAGATGTACCGGCTGAGGTTCTGGAACATGAAAAACAAATCCTAAGAGCTCAAGCCTTAAATGAAGGAAAACCGGAAAAAATTGTAGAAAAAATGGTTGAAGGCCGGATCGAAAAATTCTACAAAGAAGTTTGCTTACTGGAACAACCTTTCATTAAAGACCCGGATATTACTATTAAAGATTTGCTTTTGCAAAAAATAGCCAAAATGGGTGAAAAAATTGTAATTCGCAGATTTGCCCGTTATGAAATGGGCGAAGGAATTGAAAAACGTCAAGACAACTTTGTCGAGGAAGTAATGAAAGAAATGAATCGTTAAACGGGAACACTTCGGTGTTCTCTTTTTTCAGCGGTATAAATAATGTAAAATAATAGCGGTATGAATCAAGGTAAAATTAAATAAGATCTAGTTTTGCCTGGATGGAGTGAAAGGATTTTTTTGCAAAATGTAGAAATTAAAAAATATACGGAGGTTCTTCCATGACTACATCACGTTACCGTCGCGTAGTCCTCAAATTAAGTGGAGAGGCACTTGCCGGAGAACAGGGTTTCGGAATTGCTCGCAGTATGTTAACATCAGTTGCCAAGCAAGTCAAGGAAGTCCAGGAACTTGGAGTTGAAATGGCTCTGGTGGTAGGAGGCGGAAACATTTGGCGGGGAATTGCGGGAAGCTCTCAAGGTATGGATCGGGCTACAGCCGATTATATGGGAATGCTGGCTACAGTTATGAATGCCTTGGCTTTACAGGATGCTTTGGAACAATATAATATCCAAACCAGGGTGTTGTCTGCCATTGAAATGAGACAGGTTGCCGAACCGTATATTCGTAGAAGAGCTATCCGTCATATGGAGAAAGGGCGTATAGTAATTTTCGCAGCAGGCACAGGTAATCCCTATTTTTCTACGGATACGACTGCGGCATTAAGAGCTGCTGAAATAGAAGCCGATGTTATCTTAATGGCTAAACGGGTTGATGGGGTCTATGATTCTGATCCTCTGAAGAATCCGAACGCCCAGAAATTTGAGCGTTTGACTTATCTGGATGTCCTAAGTAAAGGCTTAGGAGTCATGGATTCTACGGCAGCTTCGTTGTGCATGGATAACGACATCCCGCTCATTGTTTTTAATCTTAATCAAAATGGCAATATTATAAGAGCACTTAAGGGAGAACCTATAGGAACATATATAGGGAGGGAATAATGTGATTAATGGTGTATTAAATGAAGCGGAAAACAAAATGAAAAAAACTGTGGAATTATTACGCAAGGATTTGGCTTCCGTTCGAGCTGGAAGAGCAAATCCGGCCATGCTGGAAAAGGTATTTGTAGACTATTACGGAACTCCGACCCCTATTAATCAGCTGGCGAATATTTCTGTTCCGGAGCCGCGGCTGCTTGTTATCCAACCTTGGGATAAATCCTCTATTAAAGATATAGAGAAAGCTATCTTAAAATCTGACCTTGGGCTTAACCCTTCAAATGATGGAGTGGTAATCAGGCTTGCTATTCCTCAATTAACTGCTGAACGGCGGGCGGAAATAGTTAAGACTGTTAGAAAAAAAGCTGAAGAGGCCAGGGTAGCCGTCCGTAATATCAGGCGCGAACTTATTGATGATATTAAACAAATTGAAAAAGATAAATTAGCTTCAGAAGATGAAGCTAAAAAGGGTCAGGAAAAAGCCCAAAAGCTTACCGACAAGTATATAAAAGAGATCGATGAAGTCTTGGAGAAAAAAGAAGCTGAAATCATGGAAGTGTGATAAGTGGATTTTCTCGGGAAAAAATGGCAAGAGGTTTTAAAGGAGCTTTCGGAGCATAAGATACAATATACTTTTAAAATTACTTATCCTCAGGGAAAAGTCCTTCCTTGTGGTGATTTACGGGTTGTCCGGGTAAATAAAGTGAAAGAAAAATTGAAATTTATTCTCGTACATGATAGATTTAATAAGTAATCAGGTATAGCCCCCTGGATGAAGGGGGTTTTTCCGCAGTAAGATAGAGGATACTGAAACAGGTGAAACTTGTGAACATTTGGCAAAAAAATATGAATATAATTAAGTCTGCAAACATAGACATGGATAAGATTCCTCAGCATATTGCCATTATAATGGATGGCAACGGCCGCTGGGCAAGAGAACGCGGAATGCCTCGCACCATGGGCCATCGAGCAGGAGTAGAAGCTTTAAGGGGCGTCGTAAAATGTTGTTCCGAGATTGGCGTTAAGTATTTGACTGTCTACGCCTTTTCTACAGAAAACTGGAAGCGGCCGCAGTCAGAAATAGGAATCCTTATGTCTTTACTGAAAGAGTATATTAAGAAGGAACTGGATGAATTGCACGCCAAGAACGTTCAAATCCGGGTCTTTGGAAATCTAAGCCAATTGCCTGAGGACGTTCAAAAAGCTGTAATTGCTGCTTGCGAAAAAACAAAGAATAATACGGGGTTAAACTTTTGTCTGGCTTTAAATTATGGAGGCAGAGCAGAGCTTATTCAAGCTGTAAAGAAAGTGATTCAAGATGTTCAAAACGGGCTTGTTCAACCTGAAAACATTAATGAGCGTTTCTTTGAAAACTATCTTTACACTTCCGGTTGCCCTGACCCTGAAATGATTATTCGCACATCCGGTGAAATGAGGCTAAGTAATTTTTTGCTGTGGCAGGCTGCTTATTCAGAAATAATAATTGTTAAGGAATATTGGCCTGACTTTAATGAAAAATCTTTGCTTGAAGCTATCTGGGCTTTTCAACAACGGGAAAGAAGATTCGGTGGAATTAAGAAAGTTGAGGAAGAAATATGAGCAAGCGAATTGTAAGCGCGCTTATTGGGGCACCTCTTTTACTATTTGTGACTTGGCTAGGAGGGTTTTATCTGGCCTTATTAGTAGTAATGTTGGCTCTATTAGGTCTTAGAGAGTTTCTCTTATTAGGACAAAAAGCCAATTTGCTTAACAGTTCCAAATATACCGTTGGTTTATTTAGTCTTGTCTGGCTGACAGTTTTTTTAACGGGCCAAACAGGGTGGCTCCTGCCCTTGGCCCTAACTTGGTTTATTGTTATATTTGGGCAATATGCTTTATCTTACCCCAGAATGGGTTTTACGGAAGCAGCTTTTAGTTTTCTGGCTTTTATTTATCCCGTGGCTCTCTTTACATATTTATACCATTTGCGGGAACTACCGCAAGGACTTATTTGGTGTTTCTTTACTTTCTTTTTAGTTTGGTTGACGGATACAGGGGCTTTTTTTATTGGAAATGCCCTGGGCAGAAGAAAGCTAGCTCCAAAAGTTAGCCCTAATAAATCTGTTGAAGGTGCTGTCGGCGGGGTAATAGCTGCTCTTCTCTTTAGTTTCGTATTCTGGGTTATTACCAAGGAAGGGTCTTTGCCCGTAGTGTTGTTGCTGGCTTTAGTCACAAGCCTTGTAGCCCAGATTGGTGATCTTTTTGAATCAGCTTTAAAACGAATGGCTGGAGTTAAAGATTCTGGAAACCTTATCCCAGGGCATGGAGGTATCCTTGATAGATTTGACAGTTTCCTATTTGCGCTACCGTTGGTATATTTTGCCTTGGTGTTGGGATTAATAGGCTAAATTTAAAAAATAAACTAATTTAAATAAGAGAATAATGAAAAGTAATAATATATCCTACAATAATAATTTCATTAGGGAAACATCTAGAAGCATTACTTGCAATTCGAAATAGTAATTTAAGGGAGATAGTAAAATTGAAAGTACTCGCTGTTTTAGGATCTACAGGTTCAATTGGCAGGCAAACCCTGGAAGTCGTTAGGGCTTCGGGACAAAAGTTTGGTATTTATGCTTTGACCGCTAATACCAATATTAATTTGTTGGAGAAGCAGGTCAGAGAATTCCGGCCGGAAATTGCTGTTGTTATGGCGGAAGAAAAAGCGCAATTGCTCCGGGAGCGGTTGCGGGACCTGCCGGTTAAAGTCCTTTGCGGAATGGAGGGGCTTATCCAGGCGGCGAGTGCTGAAAAAGTAAATATGGTAGTAACTGCGGTAAGTGGGAGTATTGGGCTTCAACCAACTCTTGCTGCACTTAAGGCTGGTAAAAATATTGCTTTAGCCAATAAAGAGACCCTTGTTGCAGCCGGTGATTTGGTTCTCAATACAGCTCAATTAAATAATTGCTCCTTAATACCGGTGGACAGTGAACATTCGGCTATTTTCCAATGTCTGCACGGCAAGAAGAAAACAGTGAACAAACTTATCCTTACTGCTTCCGGTGGGCCTTTTTGCGGCTGGTCAAAAGAGAAACTTAGGGAGGTAACTCCTGCTATGGCTTTAAAACATCCCAATTGGAACATGGGGGCCAAGATATCTATTGATTCCGCGACACTGATGAATAAAGCTTTAGAAATAATTGAGGCTAAGTTTCTTTTTGGCATGGAATATAGGCAGATAGAAGTCTTGGTACATCCCCAAAGTATTGTTCATTCTATGGTAGAATATAAGGACGGTTCTATACTCGCTCAGTTGGGGATGCCGGACATGCACCTGCCGATTCAATTTGCTTTAAGTTATCCGGAACGTTGGGCGGATTACTCTAATCCTTTATCTTTAAAAAATATTGAGCTTACTTTCCACGAACCGGACCATGACACTTTCCCAGCACTGAAACTTGCCTATTGGTGCGGAGAGACCGGCGGTACCCTTCCGGCTGTTCTGAATGCAGCCAATGAAATTTGTGTTCAGGCTTTTCTAGACGGTAGAATAAAATTTTTGGATATAGTTCAATTAGTGGAAAATACTTGCCGGCAGCATAAAGTCTCAGAAGCAAAAGACTTGGATACAATATTAGCAGCAGATAATTGGGCTAGAGAACATACGGAAGAAATCATCAAACGAAATGAATTAAAGAAAAATTAAAGAGGTGAAAAAATTGTCAACCTTTTTGGCAATAATTCTGGTTTTTGGCCTTTTGGTTACTATGCATGAGCTGGGACATTTCATAATGGCCCGAAGAGCGGGCATAAAAGTATTGGAGTTTGCTTTTGGTATTGGACCTAAGTTATTCTCCATTCAAGGGCAGGAAACCAGGTATTCAATACGGCTCTTCCCTCTTGGGGGGTTTGTTAGGTTCTTAAGCGCTGAAGAAATCCAGGAGGAAGACCAGGTCAGCCGCCAGGAATTATTGCACAGGAGTTTTGAAAGCAAATCCATCTGGCAAAAAATGTCGGTAATTGTGGCCGGACCAATTATGAATTTTATCTTAGGTGCAGCTTTATTTATTATCGTTTTTGCCTGGTTTGGGGTACCGACAGCCAGCAATGAGAATGTTATCGGTACTATTATTGAGGACAAACCTGCTGTGGAAGTAGGACTTCAAGCCGGGGACCGCATTTTGGCAGTTGACGGTATTAGCACCCCCGATTGGAATTCACTCACTACCCAAATTCATTCTAAACCTGGAGAAAAAATTATTTTGACTGTTGAAAAGGCTAATACTAAAGAGATTGTTTCTTTAGAAGTAACTCCCGAATTGGACCCGCAAACCGGGCGGGGATTAATCGGCATTTCGCCTAAAGTTGTAAAAGAGAGGGTATCAGTTTTAAAATCAGCTCAGTATGGCTTACAGCAAACCATTGAATTCACAAGATTAATTATTGTCCTAATTGTCCAGATGATTACCGGCGCCATACCTGTAGAATTATCGGGACCTGTCGGTGTTGTCCAAGTAATTGGAGAAGGAGCAAAACAGGGACTTTCTAATCTCCTGAGTTTAACGGCTATCTTAAGTATCCAATTTGGTATTCTTAATCTTTTCCCTATCCCGGCTTTAGACGGAGGCCAGTTGGTTGTGCTTGCCTATGAAGGTATCAGACGGAAACCCCTTAATCCGGAAAAGAAAGGCTGGATCCAACTTACAGGGTTTGCTCTCTTAATTGCCTTAATGATTGCCGTAACTTACCAGGACATCATTAGAATTCTAACCAAATAGGAAATAATCTGGCTTTAATAGCTTACATCGCTGCCCGTTGTCCAAGAAAAAGTAAACTTTAAGGAAAATTAGGAGGCTTTTGCATTGCAGCGCAGGTTAAGCAAAGAAATAAAAATTGGCTCCGTACCTATCGGTGGAGGCAATCCTATCGTAATTCAGTCCATGACTAATACTGATACCTGTGATGTTGAAGCTACACTCAAACAAATAGCGGACCTGGCTAAGGCAGGTTGTCAAGTAGTCCGGGTAGCTGTCTTAAATGCCGAGGCGGCTACCGCATTAAAAAAGATTTGCACTCATAGTCCCTTACCAATTATTGCTGATATTCATTTTGATTATCGTTTGGCAATTCAAGCAGTGGAAAATGGGGTAGCGGGTTTAAGGATTAATCCCGGTAATATTGGCGCTAAATGGAAAGTCCAAGAGGTTGTCAAGGCTGTCCGGGAAAAAAATATCCCCATCAGAATAGGTGTTAATGCCGGTTCTTTAGAGAAAGACCTTCTGGAAAAATACCATGGCCCAACAGCAGAGGGCATGGTGGAAAGTGCCCTTCGTCATATCAGAATTTTGGAAGATGAGGGATATACAGAAATTAAGGTCTCCCTTAAGGCTTCCCGAGTTCCTTTAATGCTGGAAGCGTATCGGCAAATCGCTCGCTTAGTGGATTATCCTTTGCATTTAGGAGTAACTGAAGCGGGAACAGTTAAATCAGGGGTTGTTAAATCAGCCATTGGTATTGGGACTCTTCTTGCCGAAGGAATTGGCGATACTATCAGAGTATCCTTGACCGGTGATCCTTTAGAAGAAATACCCTTGGCTTATAGTATCCTCCGGGTGTTGGGTTTGAGAAAAGGCGGTTTTGAACTTATCAGCTGTCCCACCTGTGGCCGGACCCAGTTAGATTTAGTCAAGCTGGCAGAGGAAGTTGAGCAACGGCTGGAAAAACTGCCTGCCCCGGCAAATGGTATTACTGTTGCTGTAATGGGTTGCGTAGTTAACGGCCCGGGAGAAGCCAAGGAAGCTGATTTCGGGATTGCCGGGGGTAAAGGCAAGGGCCTTTTATTCCGCAAAGGAGAAGTTGTTGCTAGTTTGCCGGAAAAAGAATTATTACCGGCTTTAATGACTATGATAGAAACTTATTTACAAAATAATTCCCAGCAGATTCCCACAAGCTAAATATAAATTAATTTTTTATATTCATTTGTAGTATTTTTATTGTTTACCCCCTTTAAGGGTGGTAAGATGGACATAGCTTTTTAAGGACAAGCCTAATAGAAAGGATGAAGTAAAAATGAAAGTCAGTCAAATGCTCAACCCCACTCTGCGGGAAGTCCCGGCCGAAGCTGAAGTAATCAGCCATCAGCTTATGTTAAGGGCGGGATTAATCCGCAAAGCAGCGGCAGGTATATATACATATCTCCCTCTTGGTTGGAGGGTGATTCGGAAGATTGAGCAAATTGTGCGGGAGGAAATGGATGCTAAAGGCGGTCAGGAAGTAATGCTTCCTATCATGCAGCCTGCCGAATTGTGGAAGGAATCCGGTCGTTGGGATGTTTATGGTCCGGAAATGCTTAGGCTTAAAGACCGGCACGACAGGGAATTCTGTTTGGGTCCTACCCATGAAGAAATTATCACCGCTTTGGTTAAGGGTGAAGTCCGTTCCTATAAACAACTACCTCTGCTCCTGTACCAGATTCAAAATAAATACCGGGATGAGCGGCGACCGCGTTTTGGTTTAATGCGCGGGCGAGAGTTTATCATGAAAGATCTTTACTCCTTTGACCGGGATCCGGAAAGTTGCCAAGTAAGCTATCAAAAAATGTATGACGCTTATGAAAGAGTATATACCCGGTGCGGGCTTACTTTCCGGGCGGTGGAGGCTGATCCCGGCGCTATTGGCGGGACGGGAGGCAGTCATGAATTTATGGTCCTAGCTGAAGCGGGAGAAGCAGCAGTGGTCTTTTGCTCAGATTGTAGCTATGCCGCTAATGTGGAAAAAGCTGAATGTTTACCCCGCCCTGTTGCTGGTGACGACTCTTTAAAGGGTAAGCAGGGAGAAGTTTATACTCCCGGTACAAAGACCATAGAGGAAGTAGCTAATTTCCTGGGGGTAAAGAAAACATCCCTCCTTAAAACTTTAGTTTATAAAGGCGATGACCGCTTTTTCCTGATCCTGGTTAGAGGGGACAGGGAGATTAATGAGGTCAAGGTCAACAACGTTTTAGGACCTTTCCTAAATTTGCGGATGGCAGAACCAGCAGAAGTTCAAGCAATTTTAGGTTGTGAACCCGGCTTTGTCGGCCCGGTGGGGTTAAAAGCGGATATCTTTATTGCTGCCGACTTAGAAGTAGCTGAAATGAAAGGTGCTGTTTGCGGAGCTAACAAAAAAGATTATCACTTGCTTAATGTTGTTTGCGGCCAAGATTTTGTCCCAAATATAATTGCCGACCTGAGAATGGTTACGGCAGGCGAATCCTGCCCTAAATGCGGAGGAAAACTGAAAGAAGCCAGAGGAATTGAAGTTGGACAGATATTCAATTTAGGGACAAAATACAGTGAAGTTTTAAAGGCAACATATCTGGACGAAAAGGGTCAGGAAAAACTGATTTATATGGGTTGCTACGGAATCGGAGTTAGCCGGACTATGGCGGCTGCCATTGAACAGAATAATGATGAGGACGGTATTATTTGGCCCATGCCCATAGCCCCTTATCACTGTATTGTTGTCCCGGTTACGCTGAAAGACCCGCAAGTTGTGGCTACAGCCGAAAAGCTATATACTGAACTGCAGGCTTTAGGAGTTGAAGTGGTCTATGATGACCGAGATGAACGCCCGGGAGTTAAATTTAAAGATGCCGATTTAGTAGGCTATCCTTTAAGGCTTACTATCGGGCAAAAGGCCTTACAAGAAGGGAAAGTGGAATTATATTACCGTCGAACCCGGAAAACGGAATTATTGCCGATAGTACAAGCTTGTCAGCTGGTTAAGAATACTGTTGATTCAGAATTATCTTTGGGTAAATGATTAAGAGAACAGAGCGGCTTAAAACAATAATTTCGTCAGTCCTGTGGAGGAGAGAGTGTGTTCACAACTGCTGTAAAACTCAACGAAATACCTTTTTTTGAACAGCTCCCGGAAGAGGTAATTAAAAGTTTAGCTCCCTATAGTGAGAAAATAGCATTTAAAAAGGTGGAGGTTATCCCTAAGGAGAGGAAATGGATACTCCACCTTTCCATGTCTGAGCCCATAGACGCTCAGGTTCTGAAGATTCTAACTGTAACACTGGAAAAACGTTTAAATAATGGAATAAAAATTAATATTCAGGCAGAGTGGTCAACAGAAACAACTCTGGAAGACGTGGCTAAAAAGTATTGGGAGGAAATAATCGCTGACCTGGTAGAGCTTCTGCCTTCTCTGCAGGGTTGGCTTTATCCGGCTGTTAAACATGAACTGGAAGGAAATACCCTGACCTTTTTTGTGCCTAATTCAACCGCCATGGAATTATGCCGTTCCAAACAAGCCACTATTGAGGGCTATTTTGCCCAAAAGTTTGGCCTCAAGGTTAAAGTTTTTTGGGAAATAGACGAGTTAATTGCTGAAGAAGAACAAAGTTATGATCCGGAGAAAGAAGAACAAAAATATATTGAAGAGCTTCTTTCTTCTCATAAGCCCCCTAAGGAGAATACTAAGTCACATGTGTTGTTGGGAAGGGAATTCCAAGGAACACTTCGGGCTTTAAAAGATATCACTGAGGAAGAAAGACAGGTCATTGTTCAAGGCGAAGTTTGCGAAATTGACAGCAAAGTGCTTAAAAGCGGACGGCAGCTTTTAACTTTCGGGTTAACGGATAAAACCAACTCAATTATTTGTAAAATGTTTTTCGAAGAAGGGCAGCCTCTTCTTGCCATCAATAAAGGTGATTGGCTTAAAATCAGAGGACAAGTCCAGTTTGATAGGTACACAACGGAGTTAACTTTAAGACCAACAGATATTGTCCTTATTCCGCCACTTCTGAGAATGGATAACGCGCCAGAGAAGAGGGTCGAACTGCATTTGCACACCAAGATGTCAGAAATGGACGGCATCTCTTCGGTACAGAGCTTAATTCAAAGAGCCAGTGAATGGGGACATGAAGCAATTGCCATTACAGATCACGGAGTTGTGCAGGCTTTTCCTGAAGCTGCTGAAGCAGGGAAAAAATACGGCCTAAAAGTTATCTTGGGAATGGAAGGGTATTTGGTTGATGATCTTGATGACGATGAAGATCAAAAGCCGGATAGAGCCAAAGCCCGTTATTATCACATTATTATTTTGGCCAAAAACAGAACAGGTCTGAAAAATCTCTACAAATTAGTAACGGAATCCCATTTGAAACACTTTTACCGCAGGCCACGGATACCACGTTCCTTGCTTAAAACTTATAGGGAAGGATTAATATTAGGGTCGGCTTGTGAGGCGGGCGAATTAATGAGAGCGATACTCAGAGGTGCAGATAGAGATGAGCTGAAAGCCATAGCTTCTTTTTATGACTACTTGGAAATCCAGCCGACCGGAAACAATCTTTTTTTAATCCAAAGAGGCGATGTCCCGGATGTTGCCTATCTGCAGGAAATAAATAAACAAATAGTCTCTTTAGGCCAGGAAATGAATATCCCGGTAGTGGCTACTTGTGATGTTCATTTTTTAGACCGAGAAGATGAAATTTTTAGGCGGATTCTTTTGGCAGGCAAAGGTTATGCCGACGCTGATCGCCAAACACTTTTGTATTTTCGAACTACGGAGGAAATGTTGGAAGAATTTGCTTATCTTGGTGACCAAGCCTATCAAGTCGTTGTAACCAATACCAGGCTTATTGCCGAGCAAATTGAAAACCTTAAACCTTTTCCAGATGAATTTTTTGAGCCTAAGATTGAAGGTGCGCCGGAAAAGATTATGAACATGGCCTGGAGTAAGGCTCATGAATTATATGGCGACCCATTACCTGAAATTGTGCAAAAAACACTGCAAAAAGAACTTGATTCCATTATTGGCAATGGTTTTTCAGTACTTTATTTAATTGCCCATTTATTGGTTAAAAAATCTAACGAAGACGGTTATCTGGTGGGTTCCAGGGGTTCGGTCGGGTCTTCCTTGGTAGCTACCTTAACCGGTATTACTGAGGTTAATCCCCTTCCCCCCCATTACCGTTGTTCCAATCCGGAGTGCCTTTATTCGGAATTCATTCAGGATGGGAGTGTTGGTTCGGGAGTGGATTTGCCGGATAAGGATTGCCCCCGCTGCGGCAGACCTTTGGATAAAGACGGGCATGATATTCCTTTCGAAACATTTTTGGGATTTAAAGGAGATAAAGTTCCGGATATTGACTTGAACTTTTCGGGAGAGTATCAAGCAAGAGCCCATAAATATACTGAAGAAATCTTTGGCCGGGAAAATGTTTTCCGGGCGGGAACTATTTCCACTGTAGCCGAAAAAACAGCTTACGGTTTTGTGAAGAATTACTTGGAAGAGAGAAATATTCGTTATAATCAAACCGAATTAAACAGGCTTGTCCGGGGCTGCGCAGGGGTTAAACGGACGACAGGCCAGCATCCCGGAGGTTTAATGGTTGTACCCAAAGAATGTGATGTTTTTGATTTTACCCCTTTGCAAAGACCTGCTAATGATACCAGTTCAGATATTATTACTACCCACTTTGATTATCATTCAATTTCCGGTCGGTTGGTTAAACTTGATATTTTGGGGCATGACGATCCGACTTCAATAAAAATGCTGGAAGATTTAACTGGTGTTGACGCTAAAAAAATTAAACTTGATGACCCGAAAACTCTATCTCTTTTTTCTGGGACAGAGGCGCTGGGCGTAACACCGGAGGAAATTGGAACAAAAACAGGAACATTGGGGATTCCGGAGTTTGGAACTAAATTTGTCCGGCAAATGCTGGAGGAAACTAAACCTAAGACCTTTTCTCACTTAGTGAGAATTTCCGGTTTATCCCACGGAACTAATGTCTGGGTTGGCAACGCTCAGGATTTGGTCTTAAACGGTACAGCTGATATTTCCCAAATCATAGCTTGCCGGGATGACATTATGCTTTATTTAATCCAAAAAGGTATGGATTCCGGACATGCTTTTAAAATCATGGAGCAAGTCCGCAAAGGGAAAGGATTAAAACCGGAAGACATTACGGCTATGCGGGAACATGACGTGCCCGAATGGTATATTGAATCCTGCCAAAAAATCAGTTATATGTTTCCTAAAGCCCATGCGGTTGCTTATGTGACTATGGCCTTTAGAATAGCTTGGTTTAAGGTTTATTATCCTGAAGCATTTTATGCCACCTTTTTTACGGTCAGAGCTGATGAATTTGATGCCGAACTTATTACAGGTGGGGTAGAAAAATGTCGTGCTGCAATTGAAGAAATTACGCGCAAGGGCAATAGCGCTACTCCCAAAGAAAAGAACCTGCTTACCATCTTAGAATTGGCTGTGGAAATGTATTGCCGCAAAATAAAATTACTTAAGGTTGATCTATGGAAATCATCCGCTACCCGTTTTCTTATAACTCCTGAAGGAATACTACCTCCTTTTTCCGCCTTGCAAGGAGTAGGTAAAACTGCGGCTTTAAGCTTGGAAAAATTACGAGACAGTGGTTTAATAAGATCGGTTGAGGATTTGCAAAATCACGGCAAACTGAGTAAAACTATAATCGAAGTTTTGGAGCGGCACGGTTGTTTGCAAGGCTTACCGCAAAAAAATCAATTATGTTTGTTTTAGTTTCGGCGAATATTGCAGACCAATAAAGTATATGATATATTTAAGAAGGAATTTATTTGAAGCAGAGTTTATGGTTGGAGTGGGGATTACCCACTCTTTCGTTTGGTAGCCTAATATTATTGAATTTGCTTAGGTACAGGGTAGATATTGTTTACCTCAGAAACTTGGTTAAACCAAGTATTCTTTAATCTTATGAATAGGTGGAAAAGTCCGGACCAAATTTTTATTAGAGAGGTAAGAATATGAGTAAATCTGTTCTGAAACAAGTTAAAAAAATTGTGGAGCCCATCATAGCCGAAATGAATCTGGAACTCGTAGATGTGGAATATGTCAAGGAAGGTGCTCATTGGTATTTAAGAATTTATATAGACAAAGACGGTGGCGTAGATATTGACGATTGTGCTGCCGTTAGTCATAAAATTGATGAGGCCCTTGAACGAGTGGACCTTATTCCCCAGGCCTATATGCTGGAGGTTTCTTCTCCGGGAATAGAAAGACCCCTGAAAAAAAGAGAGGATTACGAAAAATATCGGGGAGAACTGATCAGTGTATATTCCACCCAGCCTTTTGAGGGCTATACTTGTTTTACAGGATATTTAAAAGGTTTAGAAGATAATAAGGTTGTACTCGAATATGAAGGCCAGCAAATAGCTATTCCTTTGGAGCTAGTTGAAAAAGCTCACCTTACATTTGAGTTTTAAAAGTAGAAAAGGGGGTATTAGGCCAGATGAATATGGAATTCATTGAAGCAATTCAAGAATTAGAAAAGGAAAAAGGTATCTCAGCGCAAATACTGTTTGAAGCTATTGAAGCAGCTTTAATTTCAGCCTATAAAAAAAATTTTTCCCATTTACAAAATGTAAGAATTCAAATAGACCGTCATACCGGAGAAATTAAAGTCTATGCGCAGAAGAATGTCGTGGAAAAAGTTGAAGATGAACGGATTCACATTTCTTTGGAAGACGCGAAAAAGATTAATCCAAACTATTCTTTAGGGGACGTGGTAGAATTCGAAGTTACCCCTAAAGAATTCGGGAGAATTGCTGCGCAAACCGCTAAACAGGTAGTAGTACAGCGAATCAGGGAAGCAGAACGGGGTTTAATCTATGATGAATATATCAATCGCGAAGGAGATATTGTTACTGGCATTGTTCAGCGCTATGAGCAACGTAATGTAATTATTGATTTAGGTAAAGTTGAGGCTGTTCTGCCGGCTTCCGAACAAATACCCGGCGAAACTTACGAACCCTTTGAACGGATTAAAACATTTGTCGTCGAAGTCAAGAAGACAACTAAAGGCCCCCAGATTCATCTTTCACGGACTCATCCTGGCCTTATCAAGAGACTTTTTGAACTGGAAGTGCCGGAAATCCATGATGGAATTGTGGAAATTAAAGCAGTAGCCCGAGAAGCAGGAGCAAGGTCTAAGATTGCTGTCTATTCCAAGGATAAAAACGTTGATCCGGTTGGAGCCTGTGTTGGACCGAAAGGCAGCAGAGTGCAGAATATTGTCAATGAACTTAAAGGTGAGAAAATGGACATTATCACCTGGTCTCCGGATCCGGTGGAATTTGTCTCCAATGCTTTGTCCCCTGCCAAAGTGCTGGCTGTATACCCTAAATCCGAGGAAAAATCAACCCTGGTAGTAGTACCGGACTATCAACTGTCTTTGGCTATTGGTAAAGAAGGCCAAAACGCAAGACTGGCTGCTAAGCTCACGGGCTGGAAAATTGATATTAAAAATGAAACTCAAGCCAGGGCTTTAAATCTTTATCCTGCAGAACCTTTATCTGATGAAAGTTACTCTGAATATGAAGAAGGTTATGCAGACGAATATGACGCTTATATGGAAAGCGATGAATACGGCGATTACTACGCCGAAGACGGCGAGTATGAGGACTATGACGAAGGCGGAGAGTACGATTACGCCGAAGACGGCGAGTATGAGGACTATG
>DUML01000023.1 GCA_012839895.1 Peptococcaceae bacterium
GATCCTCTTCTATGGAGGCTATTCCGGTATTATTGTCAACCGTGATCAGGAGCTCCTTTTCTGTGCCGCTTCCTGCTTTAACGACCGCTTTATAGACCGTGGCTGGTGGAGTACTTCCTCCGCCACCACCGCCGATATAGGTCCATTTGGCATACAAATCCACATCGGCGGTGATTATGGTGGTGCTTGTGTATTGTGTTCCGGCGCCGTTTTGTCCGGTGAACCAGCCGCCGAAGCTGTATCCGCTTTTCGTCGGATTGCTCGGCCAATTTTCACCGAGAGCGGAACCGCTGTTCACAGTTTTGCTGGCGTAAAGAGAACCGTCGCTGTAAAAGTTTACGGTATGGGTAGTCTGAGCGGGCGCTGTTGGTGTGGCTGTCACGCTCGCCTCCGCCCCGCGACCAACGCTGTTGACTGCCCGCACTTTAAAGGTATATTCGGTGCCGTTGGTTAAACCGGTAAAAGTATGGGAGCTGCTGCTGCCGGCCGTAACCCATGTAGTACCATTATTGCTGGACACTTCGTAATGGGTAATTTCACTGCCACCATCACTGGCCGGAGCAGTCCAGCTTAACGTTACCTGACCGTCACCGGGCGCAGCGGTGAAGTTCTGCGGAACGGTGGGTACGGTGGGAGCGGTGGACACGGCTAGGAACGGGTATCCGTCATTTTCGATGGCACTGATAGCCCAAGTCGCAGTAAAGTCCCAGCCAACATATGTTTCCTGCTGCTTCATTGCGGCAGTGTTTTTTCCTGTACCGCCGTCTGAATTCGTTTGATGTGATGTATCCATATCCCAGTAGCTGTCCGTAATGATACCTTCTGAATAATTAAATCCTACCAGGCCGCCGATATAACTATCCCCGCTTACAGCCCCGGTTGAATAGGAATTGGTAATAGTGCCGGAGTTTGAGTTACATCCGACCAGGCCGCCGATGTCTTCCTGTCCGGATACGGCTCCTCTGGCATAAGAATTGCTGATGGTAGCGCGGTTGTATCCTACCAATCCGCCTGCAAAAGTATAATTAATCCAATCCTCGGTACCTGTCACATCACCAGTGGCGTAACATCTATCGATAATTCCCTCACTATTTAATCCTACAAGACCTCCAACATAACTGCTCCCTTCTGCTTCACCCACAGCGTACGACTGGGTAATGCTACCCTTATTCTGCCCCACCAGGCCGCCCACATAAGAGCTGACGCTGGTTACAGTTGCTTCGGCATGACACTTGGTAATGGTACCAAAATTGTCTGCTACTAAACCACCGATATAGCCGCCCCAGACGTCCGTCACAGTACCAATGGTCCAGGAATCGGTAATCGAACCATGGTTTACCCCCACCAATCCGCCGGTTTCACCTCTGCCGGTCACATCACCCGTGACAGATGAGTTGGCAATTTCACCTTCATTCCATCCTACCAGGCCACCGACATCATGGTTTCCGCGTATATTTACGTTTGTCAGTTTGAGATCCCAAATTTTTGCCGTCTCTCCGGTATAACCGAATAAGCCGATTTTAGGATCCCAAAAACGATCAATAAAGAGGTTGCTGATAATATGATCGTCGCCGTCAAAGGAGCCGGTGAAAGGGTTTGTCTCGGTGCCTATAGGCTCCCAGCCCTCGTCCGTTCCGTATACGCTCAGATCCAAATTCGCAATTAGCCTGAAGTGTTTGTCAAGGTGGTTGCGGACATTATTAAGGTGATACACCGTTGAAATTAAGTAAGGATCTTCCTTACTGCCGTTGCCGTCGGCGAACTCAGGCCCAAGGGGCGTGGCCGTTGCGCTGGCTTCAATTCCGGGGCCTTTGCTGTTGACTGCCCGCACTTTAAAGGTATATTCGATGCCGTTGGTTAAACCGGTAAAAGTATGGGAGCTGCTGCTGCCGGCCATAACCCATGTAGTGCCGTTATCGGCGGACACTTCATAATGGGAAATTGCAGAGCCCCCATCACTGGCCGGGGCCATCCAGTTAAGAACTACCTGACCATCGCCGGGCGTAGCGGTGAGGTTCTGAGGCGCGTCGGGAACGGTGCCCGCAGGGGCTCCTTCCTTTACAGTCTGGTAAATGTTGCCGACATCATCGGTTGCCACAAAAGACTGATTACAGTAATTGACGGAAATCAAAGTCTCCTCGCATGTCCAGGAATGGGTCCAGCTATAGCCCAAATTATCGGAAATATAGATATCATTACCGGCCGTGACTACAAATAAGCCGTCGCCATATGCAATCTTGGTGGGGCAGGCGCTGACAGGGGCTTTATCCCAGTGACCTCCTTTATCCGTGGAGATCCAGGCATCGCCTACCGAACCGCCGCCGGCTACAAAGGCTCCGCTGCCGTAGTCAATCCCTGTGAACTGTCCGATTAAGCCACTATCTACGACCGATGACCAATTCTTACCGTTGCTTGATTTCCAGATTAAAAGGGTATTGTTGCCAAAAGGCTTTATCCTATAGCCCACAGCTATAAAAGTTCCTGTTTCGTCGGCGGCAACAGCTTCAAGGGTGAAAGAATCGGTAATGTAAGGTTTGGATTCGTTTTTTTGCCAATCAATTCCGTTTTCGGACCACCGAAGAGAATTCTTGCCCACCGCTACAAAAATGCTGCCGCTGCCGCCCGCTTTTTGTCCACAGGTTACATCTGAAAAATCAGCGGTTGAGTCGTCTAAGCTTTTCCTGTTCCATTCACCGTCCGCGGTTTTCGTATAAATGTTAGATCCCCCCACGGCTACAAACATATCGTTGCCGTAAGTAATCGCTTTCAATTGGGGATCTGAAAAACTGGCTCCATATTCCAGCTCCCAGGTCCCGCCTTCATCGACGGACCTTAAAATTGTGCCGTACATGCCTACGGCAACATGCTCCCCAGCTCCGTAGCAGCTATCATAATAATAAATCCAATCAATCGGAATTCCGCCGCCGGGAACAAACGGAGCGATGGTGCGCTGCTCCCAATCGAGATTGGGGGCTTGCTTGGTAGTAACCGTTATCTGGTTGGATGGCCCGGACTCGTTTCCGCCGCCATCTACAGCGCGAACCATAAAAGTATAGGCTGTTTCCGGAGTGAGGAGGGCCGAAGACGTCCCGCCCAGCTTGATCACCGTGAAGATGGTATCCTCTGTACTGCCGACCAGAACAAACTCTCCATCTTTTTTTCCATAGATGTCATATTTGATCGGACCGTAATCGTCGCTGGAGGGATCCCATTGCAAAGTGACCGAGCTGGATGTCTTCGAGCTGCTGCGAAGATTTGCCGGAGCCGTAGGTGGCTGGTTATCGCTCACCATCGTGAAAGCCCAGGTAATGCTGTCGCTGATGCCGGCATACTCGTTTCCGGATTTATCTACAAAGGCTCCCTGGTCAATTTTAATATAATAGCCCACGCCGAACGCAAAGGTGCCGGATGGAACGCTGATTGATATCCTAATTGTCCCGTTCCCGGAAATTCCCCAAATATCGGAGTCGGTGAGATCCAGTTTGAGAACCTGTTCATTCGTTTCCGCCTTGTATATTGTCACAGCTTTGTCGTAGACGCCCCATACGGGTTCATTAAACTCAAAAGTGAGTTCATTAATAAAAGGTGAGACAGCGCTGTCTCCATGGGCCGGGGTCACACTTATCAGCTCCGGCGGAGTAGTATCCGCACTGGAGATTTGGGAAGATTTCCCGGTCCAGGTTATGGTGTCTGCAGCGGATACAGCGGACGGGCAAAGCGCAAACACCATTAAAAGGCATAGTGCTAGGGAAATAATTTTTTTCATTCTCTTTACCTCCGTTTTTTCTGGTCTGCTCAGGGCATAAACACAATTACGCCGTGGGTAATCTTTGCATTATCGGCTGGAACTGGAAAGATGACAGCCTTATGGAAGCGGTTGGACTGGGTTGCACTTTGTTGGGCAATTCCAGAAAACATAGAGAACGGGTTTTTTAAGTCCTCAATAAAAAAGGTGTCTCCGGCAAAGACCCGGGTTAGACCAGAAGCCAGTTGCGCATCTTCGATCTTGTATTGAAGAATGCCGATGGCTTCTTCTTCCGGATCTCTTTCCGGATTTATACCCTTCGTTTTTAGTTCGGCCTCAAAAGCTTTGTTCACCATGGTCAATGTATATTGCGGAGTAAAAATGGCCATGGGATAAGGGAAAAAATCGATGACCTGAGAAAACAGCCCCTCATTGGCGATCAGCATCTGAAATTTTCTGATCATTTGCCCTTGAGCCTCCGTTCTTACCTCCAACATTTTTTGTACTTCTAATAGCTCCTCAAGCAGTTGTTCTTTCGATTTATCACCCATATGATCACTCCTTTCCGGCCCAATTCCTGATATTTTTCTGAACTTTTATTATTATTCTATTAACCGGCCGCTTAGAGAAATAGGTTGAATCTGCTTATAATTAGTAACTCAACTTTCCCACCCCTATAAAGGGGAAAAAGTCCTGGAATCGAGGCTTAAACAGCAAGAAAACCGCCAAAAATGGTATAATGGAGATAGCCACAAACCCAAAATACCAGTACTTTGGAGGTTTCCTATGGCCAGTATTATACCAGATTTGACAAATAACGAAAATGCTGTTTCCTCTCAAATTGATCAATTTTTTATACAGAATTCATTTTCCAAGCTCCTTAAAAGTTGTAACTTTTATAAAGAATCTGGGATTCCGTGTGTTACCATATTAAAAGAACTTTTTACCCTTGTATTTACCGGAAAGAATCTCTTTAGAACACTTGAAATGAAACCAGAAGAATTATCTTTCCGTAAAAATACAGCCTATCGTTTCTTAAACTCTGGTCATTATAACTGGTCAAAACTCCTATTGTTACTATCATCCAAGATCATTGCTTTTGTAAACAGTTTGACCAGCGATGATCGGAAATCGGTACTTATCTTTGATGATTCTCTTTACAGCAGAAGTCGCAGTAAGAAAGTTGAACTAATAACCCAGGTCTTTGACCATACAACCCATAGATATGTGAGAGGCTTTCGAATGCTGACTTTGGGCTGGTCCGATGGAAATACATTTGTGCCTATTGGTTTTTCACTCTTAAGTTCCCAGAAACCGGAGAAAATCTTAAACCTGGCCAAAGCTCTGGATAAGCGAACAATTGCTTATAGAAGAAGAGCCGAGGCAATGAAGAGTACAACTGATGCTTTGATTAATCTTCTCCATTCAGCTGCTCATATTCCAGCTAAGTACGTTCTTTTTGACAGTTGGTATGCCCATCCTAAGACGATCTTAAGAGTCAAACAAGAGAAGCGCGATGTTATTTGTATGCTGAAGATTACAGAGAAAATTCATTATCACCACAATGGTAAATGGCAACCCCTTCAAGGACTTCGTAAATTGGCGGGTGATATAGCTGACGCTAAAACAGGGATCATCGGTTCAATAACAGTACAAATACGTATGGCAAAAAATATTCAAGGCTTAACCGATGTAAAAATCGTTTTTGTTCAGGACAGACGATCGAAAAACTGGCTGGCCCTCCTGAGCACGGATTTGGAATTATCCGAAGAAGAAATTGTACGCATTTATGGCAAACGCTGGGACATCGAGGTTTTCTTCAAAGTATGCAAGTCCTATTTGGCTCTGGCAAAAGAATACCAAGGAAGAAGCTATGATGCTCAGGTAGCCGCAACATCCATCGTATTTCTACGGTACATCATGTTGGCAGTTGAAAGTAGAAATAATCAGGATGACAGAACAATAGGAGAACTATTTTACTACTACAGTGATGAATTGGAAGATCTAAAACTTTCTCAAGCAGTAGTATTATTAATCGATACTCTTAGGCGTGTTCTAAGTAACTTTTCTGTTATAAGCCAGGAATTAGCTAATATGATCATGGATGCTTTTCTTAGCACTATTCCAAGACCTTTCAAAGAACGATTATTGTTTGCAGCCTGATGTGCCAGAAGAATTATGGCTTAATCTATTATTTGATGGTGGGAAAGTCGAGTTAGTAAGAAAAATGTGATTTTGATGCTTAGGCATTCCGATCTGTGAATAAAAAATACCCTCAATCCTTTTCATAAATTGAGGGTGTATCTAGTATAATCCTATCTGTTTATTTCTTTTAGCACTTTATCTGTGATTATAGACCGTCCGCCGAATATATATAGCTTTTTCATGTTCAATTCTTGCAGGTAATCCCTGATCTCCGGGCTGATCGTTTCTTTGCCTGCCAGGAGTACCGGCATTTTCAGCTTGGCAGCCAAGGCCGCCCCCGCCAAAGCGTCCGGGAAATTGTTCCCGGTGGCTAAGGCAGCATAGGGATAAGCTGTAAAATGCTTGGCAACCTCAAGCCCCGTAAGATAACGGTTTGACCCGCTTAGGCGGGTGACGTTCAGCTTCATTTCATGCTGCAGGGTATTTTCGACGCCAGTTGAAATCACCCCGCTGCCGCCGACCAGGATCACATTTTGAATCCTCCACTGTTTTAAGGACTGAGCGGTCAAGGCGTTTAGCTCTTCTTTCTCCGTAAACAGGATAGGCCAGACGTATTGTCCGGCAAAGGGAGCAATGCTTAAAGCATCGGGATAGTCAGCCCCGGCGACGACGACTGCTGTGTCCCCATTCAATACCAGTTCTCCGATTCGAACTGCGGTTTCATACCTGTCCCCACCGGAAATGCGAACCACATTATACGCGCGAGCCAGCGTCTCTTCCACCTTCGAGGAAATAACACCGCTCCCGCCCAGAAGATAGATGGTTTGTGGTTTGAGCCGCTTGATTTCCGCCAAGGTCTCACTGCTGATATTGTCTTTTGCCGTTAAGAGGACCGGGGCCTCTTTCACCGCGGCCAAAGCCGTCCCGGCCAATGCGTCGGGAAAGTTCTCCCCGGCGGCAAGGATGACATAGTCTGACGTTTCAAAACCCCAAGCGCTGATAGCCGCAGCCGTGGCATAGCGATCCACTCCGGCCAGGCGCTGGGTGGGGATACCTTTTTCGCCCATGATATAAAACTCGCAGAGATGGCTGGTGCTGATACGTAAAGTCAGGTTTTCCCAATCGAATTCAGGCGTATATTCGGTGACGGTGCCGTCTTCCGCCCGTTTATAGACCACGAGGCTCGAAGGATCAATCCCTGCCAGTTCTTCCGCTGTCAACTGGAAGGTTAGAGTGATGTCCCCATTGAAGCGGGTAATCGTCGCCGGCTGTTCACCGTCACTTTGCCTGGTGATGGTAACACTGAAGGCTTTCATAATTCCCTGCCGGCCCGGATATTGGACGAAGAAACTGTTTAAGGCCTTCTGGTCGGTGATAACAGCGCTCTGAATCTCAATCCTATCGCCGTCTGCAGTAAGGCTGGGCAAGCTCTGCGGGTCAACGGCGATTTCCAGTTCACCAAAACTGAGGTTGAAAAGCTGATTGCTGTTCAAGCTGTCGTTTAACTGCTTAGCTGTGATTACCTTGCTGCCCGATGTCGGTGCCACGTCGCCACCGCCACCACCGCCGCTCCCATTGGAGGCTGGGGGTGCAGCATCGGTAACGCGGACATGGATCATTTGCCGGATATTTTTATCCACTGTTTTGGCCGTGATTATGGCAATCCCTTTGGCCAGGCCTCGAATTCTGCCGCTAGCGTCAACAGAAGCGACTGCCGGATTGTCGGAAAAATAGCTCATCGCTTGATTAGCGGCATCGACGGGTGAAATAATGGGATTTAAGTCATAGGTGCTTCCCCGGGGAAGATCCAGCTTTGTCAAAGCCCTGCCGTCGCTTCCCAGGATAACCATGTTCGAGACCCTTACCGGGCTGGGAGGATAAGCTACCGTCACGGTAAAGACAGCATTTTTCGTTGGGTCGTCGACCGAAGTCGCGGTGATTGGCGCCGTTCCCTCGCCAAGGGATGTAGCCTTGCCGTCAGGTGTAATACTCACAACATTCGTATTGGAAGAAATGAATACCGCTCTGGTGTCCAATAGGTTTTCGTCGCCGGGATTAACGGCTGTGAAAGTCAAGGCATTAGCCAAATCCTGCGTAATATCCAACCCTGGTTCCACGGTGATATCCGTACCGGAAATATTGGCGATTAAAGCTTCTGCAACAGAAACGATCCCGGTCTCCACATAATCGGCCGTCAGGGAGAAGCCGGCATAATCGGCCACAGCCCTGTTGACTGTAATAGTATAGGATGCACCCGCCGTAAGCGGCACAGACGGTGTAAATCTGGCGGCTTTGGTCAGGGTCAGACCGCTTTTACCCGAACCATCCACACCGGTTTTTACTCCCTCTGGATAACTTACAGTTCCCGTTACCGGGTTCCCATCGTCATCCCTCAGCGGGTTTCCGTCAGCATCCGTCAGGCGGAAAGCAGAAGCCGCTTCCAGGGTGCGAGTATCCATATACTTCGTGAAGTAAACATCGATGTAGCGTCCGCCGCTGCCCCAGACCACCTTGTCTACCGCCGGTTTGGCCAGGTTAACCATGGGAATATTGATATCCACCTGCGGCGGCGGTACCGGCAGAGCATCACTGTAAGTTGTCTGGTAGCCGTCTTTTACAAACTGGACCATCCACCAGCCTTCCGGCACATCCCAGGCGTATTTGCCGTCAGAACCCGTTGTCTGGGGGTTTTCCTGCAGGTACCACTTGGCGTTCCAGACCTGCCATTCCGTGCTGGCTTTGGCCTCCGCTGCGGTAGCCGCTTTCTCTTTAGGCAGGAACAAGGCAGTTGCTGTGACGCCGCTGATCCGGTTGTCTTCCACCGCTTCATAGACAAAGCCGCTGGGGTCCATAATATAGTGCGGTCTTAATTCCAGTCTGTGAGATATGCTGTAACGGCCTGTCTCGGGATTATACACCGGCCAGGGGCTTTGAACGATTCTGTCGTACCAATTCTGGCTCCCCGGTAAATTGTTGAATTCTGAGCGGAGCATGTTGTAATCGCTTTCAAACTCACTGTCGAACATATCGCCCAGAAGCTTGCCGGAGATATACTTGGCGATCCCGCAAACGACCTGTCCTGCCAGGGGCACCAGATTCGCGGCTTCGGCTACGCCATCCTGGACAAAGCCCAGGGATTTGCCCATCAGGATATCCTCGCCCATCATACTGATCCGGCGGTCGTAATATTCCTGCAAATACGGTTCCAGGTTGGGCCGGATACTTTCATAATCATTAAGCAGCTGAGCCATTTTGGCCGATTTGGATAGATCGCCGAAAGCGCCCGTCAGTTCTTCCACATTGCCTGCCACCTCGATCGTGCTCTTGACAAATTCCAGCCCGGCGGCTACAGCCATGGTCCGCATTCTGCTCTGCCTGTCAGCTCCCTCAAAAGCCTGTTGCGGTAAAAGTCCTCTGTCCAGATAGCCAGTAATCACATATTTACCGTTCACAAGTTCCGCGGAGAAATCATAGCCGTACAGACCGTTCCCGAGGTGGGTGCGGTTTAGGGCATTGGCCGGGTCAAAAGGCGCTGTTTCAACTCTCATGCTGACTGTGCCGTAGCCGTCCTTGCCCTTTGGTGATATTTTAATTTCCGGCAACACGAACTCGCTGAGATAGCCGTCTGAACCATACCCAACGTGGATATCGGCCGAAGTATGATTGCTGTCTGTAAACTCTACTTCCGCTTCCCGAAGATAGTCCGGAACAATACCGAAGTCATACTTAAGTATCTCCTCGAACTGAGTCGCTTCCTCGTCGTATTCTACCGTAATTATCGGCGTGGTGTGGGGAATGCGTGCCTGGAATACACCATTCTGGAGAATGGCGTCCACTCCCGCGATTTTCAGGTTGTTTACCTTATCGTTGTCATTAAAACCAGCGCTCACCACTAAATCCCCATAGCCCGGAACGATTACGAATGGAAATTCAATATTATTATGCTGCGGGTCGATTCTCACACTAGAGGGACCCTGCCTGATCACAAAATCCGTAATCTCCACGCCTTTGGTTCCTACCAGTACCGCAGCCATAGCGGTATACGGCAATTCGTCCACCACGGTACTGGCCGTAAGCTGATGATAAATCGGTGTTCCTCTGTCCGGTAAAGTCACGCTTATGGCCCAGACACCGTTCGCTGCAGCCTGGGTCTCACCTATTTTTAGATAGCCGTCATAAAGCTCCACTGTTTTATTGGCGGGCGCCAGGCCACTAAGCCTGACGGGATCCGATTTAGCAGACTCTGTTATCTCTAACGGTGCATTAATGGTGATGAGCCTGCAGGGGATTTCGACAAAGCCGATATTCTCGGAGACTGTACTTCCTCCAGCCATAAAATTCAGCTCAGCTCCTGCACTAATACTGTTATATACAGCTGGCGATTTGATCCGGACCTGATAGGTCAATACACCTGCTGCACCTCGGATATGATCCTTTAAATCAAGGGTGATACTATCCGCACTGATCACAGGCTTCACCGAATCCGCATTGCCCCTTGTACACCGGTGCAGAACCGAACTTTCCACTAACGTGGTACCTGCGGGGATCTGCGCCACCAAGTCTAACTTGCCCGAGTCGATGGTCTCAAGGTTGTCATAATCATAACCAACCCTTAATGTAACTACCGAGCCCGGAATAGCCGTCCGCTGACTGGATGTAACGCCAGCGGCAGCGTTCTGCCTAAAATATGGTTCTGATAGTGAATAATTTATCGAAAGCGTCCCAAGGTCAGTAACTTCGCCTTCTGCCATCTCAAAGCTTTCGCTGATAAAGCAGTCCGGCATGTTTTCCCAATCCTCGAGCTTAGAAAATCCCATTTTCAAATTCCAGGAAAATACTGCCTTATAGACTCTACCCTGCTGCACTGAATGCGAAATCCCCGGAGTTGATGAGTCTACCCTGTTCACAAGCATTCCACTCTCGTCGAATATATACATGTATCTAGGTTCACCCAGCCTTGGGTTCCCGTTTTGATCAGTAACTCTGGCAGTTATTTTTGGTTGCTGTGCTAAGTGAGTTAAGGTGATTCTTGCTTCAGCATAATAATTTTCATCCAGGTAAACTATCACTGAACCCTTACCATAACCACCTTGCCAAACATCTGCAGTAACCAAAATCTCATCGCCCGGCTCCCCTTTGATTTCATAAAAACCGTCCTTTAATGTGCCAGATTTATTGTTAGTCTGATTTGTTACTTTGACCCCCAGAGTCGCTGCGACGTTCCAAATATTCCAGTCTAACTGGGTGGCATTGCCGTAAATATCTTTTGTCTCAAGGAACACCCTGACTTTGGCAGTTATCGGAGGGAAACTTACGTCGAGAAGATTGACGCCGTCCTTAAGTTTTATGGATTTATCGAAGGTTGTGCCAAATTTGCTGAAAGATACTGTCTTGACCGTTTGGGGAACTTGCAGGGTATAGAAACCTTCCTCGTCCGTTAGCGTTGTCACGGATATGTCGGTCCCATCAGGCGTAGTTTGAGGTACACGGACAAAGGCCTGCTTAATGGGCACGCCAGTGGAGTCCCTCACTGTACCTTGAAGCGTTACGATAGCGATTGGGGCTTTCTCCAGGCGGATCTCGATAGAGTTTTCGCCTACAGCCAGAGAGCCCGCTTCTTTTATTACTACTTTATTCCCATACTCAGAAGCACTGGCAATCAGCTCCAGCTCAGTGTCTTTACTCAGGTTTTGGGCAAAGTAGCTGCCGGACGTAGCGGCATAGCCTTCGTTATTGGTCCAGGCAGAAAGATTATAATCCCTCGTACCGTTAAGATAAATGAGCATAGGACTCCTAACCAGGGCGTTTTCTATGGGTTCCCCGGTCGCATCATCCACGACTCTGACTTTAAGATGGGAGAAGCAGTCTATGCTGTATTGACAAACGCTCTCTTGCCCGTCTTTGACAGAAACAGTTCTTGTATCCTCATAAATCAGGAATTCCTTGAAATGCTTTAGTTGATAAGAAGCCTCTTGGAAATTATCATCCCCGGAGACGCCTTCGATTATAAATTCATTCGGTTTTTGCAGTTCTTTCGTTTCCGAAGCAAATGATAACCAGCTGTTTGTTTTATAGGCTCTGGCAGAGGTGTTTTTGAGAAGGTCATTATAAAGTTCTATTTGTTCACTGTCCAAGCCGGCAGGGGCTTGGACGGTTAATTTTATCCTGCCCGCAACCCGGTTGTTCACATTGATTTTATAGGGAGAGGAATCAGGTTTCAGTTTTCCTGTCAAGGCAGTGACTTGACAGATACCTTCGCTTAAGGTGAAATCTGCCGCATATTTTATACTGTCGGAAGGCGTTTCTGTAGGCTTTTCCGCTAGCGTTAAGATCGATGTTTTGTCTTCTGTAGCAGTACCGTCAACGTCCCATTCCTT
This sequence comes from Peptococcaceae bacterium, assembly GCA_012839895.1. Lineage (GTDB taxonomy): Bacteria > Bacillota > Desulfitobacteriia > Desulfitobacteriales > Syntrophobotulaceae > DUML01. The sequence continues at coordinate 12,268 of DUML01000023.1, forward strand.
GTAAGATACCGTCACCTCCGGCGAGAGACCGGATTGGTTGGAGACCATCTCAATCGAAACCGTATCCTCCATAAAGAGATGCCCTTCCAGGGTATAACGTGGCGCTTTCAGCCTAAGGCTTATTATCTCAGGTACAATCTCCGGATTGGTCGTGACCGTCAGGCTCGGACCGTCGGTTGTCCATTGGTTGTTGCCATCTCCAGCCTGGATCTGAAAACTATACGTAGTGGCAGGCAAAAGCCCAGTGACTTCATACGTAGTGACCGGACCTAAAGTCACGATAAGTACGTCGTTTTGATAAACCCTGTAGCCTGTCACAAGAACGTCATCCTGTGCCTGATCCCAACTCAAAGTAACCGTGTTGTGCGTCGTGCCGCTTGCTGTCAAGGTACTTCCCGTTGACCAGAAAGGAGGATTGTTTGGCAGCGAAAGGGTGGTGACAGTAACAGTCGGCCCGTCGGTTGTCCACTGGTTCTCGCCGTCTCCGGCTTCCACCCGGAAAGTATACTCCGTCTCGGCTGCAAGACCGGTTATTTCACAGGTAGTTACATTACCGGCAACCGTTATAATCGGCGTGACATCTTGATCCTGATATATCCTGTACTCCGTCACTGCAATGTCGTCCAACGCCGCAGACCAGCTTAAACTAACAGATTCGCTGGTTATGCTGTTTGCCGTTAAGGTGCTGCCCGCCGGCCAGGAGGGTGGAGCAGCATCGCCGGTATCTATTATGTTTACCTTTAACTCCGCACTTACGTACCTACTGAATTTAAGCGTAAATGTTTCTTGACCTACAGGTAATAAATCCAGGAGTTCTTTTTTTAAGGTTAAATAATATTTACCGTTGCTATCATCCTGGCTAAAATCGTAATGCTCATCAGAGACAAAATAGTATTCGCCAAAATTTATTCTGATAAGCTCCAGAGCATTCCCCAACCACTTAACTTCAATTCTTACATCCTTCTGGTTGGCTGGATTTTTATCAAAAATTGCTGTTTCGGGATCAAGTTCAACACCTTCCTGAACAGAACTTACAATCAAAGGGTCCGTATGGACTTCTAAGCCGTTAACAGTTACCTTAATATTCTGACCGTCATGGTCTGCCGTCAACACTGTGCCATTGGCCGGATCTGTGGTGATGCCCCACTCTTCGAATTGGTTAAAGCGTACAACAACTGGCTCACCATTATCGAATTTCAATTTGACAACCAGACCATCATCATCATCGAATGGTCCCAAATGCAATGATTCCCCTACATAATAGAACAGTTTAGGTTGGTTTATGATCTCAATACCGTTTATGTTACCTACCTCGCTGATGATGCCGCCACCGCCCACTCCTCCCTCACCTTCGGCGTAAAGCGCTCCTCCGGTCGGAAGCATGGTCAGGATCAGAAGTAAGACCAAAAATACCGTAAAAACCTTCTTCATATCACTTCCTCCTCTTTAAACTTTGACTTGAACATTGCTTATCTCATATCCATCACCACCTTATTATTTATGTTTAGTTGCATCCCAGACTGCCGTCTTCAGTAAATAAGTGAAGTGTTATTATTATTCTATTAACCGGCCGCTTAGAGAAATAGGTTGAATCTGCTTATAATTAGTAAGAAAAATGTGATTTTGAAGCTTAGGCATTCCGATCTGCGAATACAAAAAGAAGCTTAGGCTTGTATTGACTCAAAGCCTGAGCTTCTTTTTATTAACTATTATGGACAATTCATTTTACCCCGACATTTTCCGATATACAGACGGTGAAACCCCAACCTTCTCTCTGAACAATCTTGCGGAGTGGCCGTTATATTCCATGCTGCAGGCGGCAAAGGCCTCGGCGACGGATAGGTTGGTATCCAGCAGCTTCTCTTTCAATTTACTGATCTTATAATTAATATAGTACTCATGAGGGGTTACACCGGTATGTTTTTTAAACAGCTTGGTGAAATGGGCTTTGCTGAGGCAGGCTGCCTTGGCAGTTTCGTCGGCATTAAAGGGCTCCTGCCAATGAGTTTCGATATATTGTTTGCCCAGTCTGATTTCTTCTTTCCCCCGGTATATTTTTTTAAAGATGAAAACAGCGGCAAAGTATTCGATAACCCCATCAGCATTTACCAAAGGGAAACATGTTATGTCTGCATTGATGGTCTGGATATCCCTGTCTACCACATCAAAATAGCGGATCAAATCCTTATAGGGAGCATTGAAATCGGTAAGATATACCGTTTTGCCCGTCAAGACCTCCCTGACCTGATCCAAAAAGCCAAGTTTTCGTACGATGGGATCCTCAAAAACATTGTATATGCCCACATGGGATTCAATGTTTTTAATGCCTATCATCTCCAGCGCAGCTCTGTTAATCAGTCTCGCTGTTCCGTCCAGGGAAAAAATCTGAATGGGATAGGGAAAGTACTCGATCACTTTGGCCAGCAGTTCCTGCTTCTCAAAAAGCGACTGAAATGAATTTGCTAAGCATCTTTGGACATCCTCAAACTGACATTCCTTCATAGCTTGGCCTCCATTGCTTTTTTAACCTGAAATTTTCCGAAAATCAGAAGGCGTAAGGCCTGTTTTATCTTTGAATACTCTGGCAGAATGACTGTTATAATCCAAATTACAGGCATTAAAAGCTTGGGCGACAGTCAGGTTAGTATCCAGCAGCTTCTCCTTTATTTTGTGAATTTTAAAATTTATATAATACTCATGAGGAGTAACACCGGTATGCTTCTTAAACAGCTTCGTAAAATGAGCCTTGCTGAGACAGGCCGCCTTGGCCATTGCGCTTAAATCAAACCTGTCCAGCCAATGGTTTTCGATATATTCTTTGGCTTTTTCAATTTCCTCTTTACCGCGATAAACCCTTTTATTGATCAATAAGGCTACTACATATTGCACCCGATTTTGATCATCGAGAATAGGGAAAACCGTAATGTCTTGATAGATGGCCTCCACATCTAAGTCCTGAATGCCGTAGCGCTGCACTATATCTTCCAAAGGCACCTTCACGTCGGGGAAAAAAACTGTTTCCCCCTGAAAAGCCCGTTTCAATACTTGGAATTGCCCCGTAGAGACAACGTAGGGATCTTTGAACACATTGTATTTACCGACAATCAGGTCCGGACTGGATACATGGTATTCCTCAAGCATAGCTTTATTCACCAAAACCGTAGTTCCGTCCGGAGCGTAAACCTCAATTGGGTATGGAAAGTACTCGATCACTTTGGCCAGCAGTTCTTCCTTACCAAAGAATGATTGAAAGGACTCCATTACGCTATTTTGCTTGTCTCCCATATTGTCTTTATTGTTCATTATCCTTCAACTTGCCCTTGTATTTTTATTCCGAATGTTTTCTTTTATCATACTACATTTTTCAGAAAAAATATTAAATAAAATTATTCAAAATGATTTTTTTGTATTTTTAATTGATATAAAAAAGACCGCACCTTAAAATGAGGAAATGCGGTTAAAGCAATTTTACAATTTTTATTAGGCATTATGGAAGTTCTCACGGTGTAAACACAATTACTCCATGGGTGGCCCCGGAGTTATCGGCTGGAATAGGAAAGATGACAGCTTTGGAAAAATGATTGGGCTGGTGGCCGCTCTCTTTAATTCCTGAAAACATAGTAAAAGGATTCTTTAAGTCCTCTAAAAAGAAGGTTTCTCCGGCAAAAACCCGAGAAACTGCTGTGGCCAGTTGAGTATTAACGATTTTGTATGGCAAAATACAGACTTTCCCTTTTTCCCCGTTCAAAACTTGCGTTTTTGTTACCGTCTCAAAAGCTTTGTTTACCAAAGTCAATATATAATCCGAAGTAAAGATGGCGATAGGATAAGGAAAAAAATCGATAACTTGAGAAAACAGCCCCTCATTCGCGATAAGGACCTTTAGTCTTTTGATCATTTGACCTTGAGCCTCTGTTCTTGCCTCCAGCATTTCGGTTAAGAAAATAGGCTGAATATTATTATGAATAGTAAGAATAATATTTTTCACAAAACAATAAGCCAAGCTCTAATATTTGACCAAAGCCTGGCTTGTTCTTGTTTTTAGGACTTCAAAAATGATAAATTTCATTTGTGCATTTTACGATAGACTGACGGTGAAACTCCTACTTTCTTTTTAAACAACTTCGCAGAATAACCATTGTACTCCATGTTGCAGGCGGCAAAAGCTTGGGAAATGGAAAGATTAGGGTCGAGCAGTTTCTCCTTCAATTTACTGATTTTATAATTGATATAATATTCATGGGGAGTTACGCCCGTATGTTTTTTAAACAGCTTCGTAAAATGAGCCTTGCTCAGGCAGACCGCCTTGGCAACTTCCTCCGCATTAAAGGGCTCCAGCCAATGGGTTTCAATATATTGCTTCCCCCGTCCAATTTCTTCTTTCCCCCTGTAGATATTTTTAAAAATAAAAACCGCGGCAAAGTACTCTATTTTCCCTTCGACATTATATAAAGGGAAACATGTAATGTCAGAACTTATAGTTTGAATATCTCTTTCTACCACATTAAAATACCGGATCAAATCCTTATAGGGGGCATTAAAATCAGTAAGATATACAGTTTTGCCTGTCAATACCTCCCTGACCTTATCCATAAAACCAAGCTTACGTACAACGGGATCCTCAAAAACGTTATATTTACCCACATGGGATTCCATACTTCTGATGCCTATCATCTCCAGCGCAGCTTTGTTAATCAGCCTTGCCGTTCCGTCTCGAGAGAAAATTTGAATTGGATAAGGGAAGAACTCGATTACTTTGGCGAAGAGTTCTTCTTTTTCTAACAGCAATTGAAAAGATTCTCTAATGCCGTTTTGCCTGTTTTCAATGCTATTTCCCATTCCCCTCACCTTTTTATACCTGCCGCCTTTAGGCTTTCTTCGCCCTGGTAATCATACGTACATTTCCACTTTTGTTATATGTTGTTCCATTTTTATTTTACCAGTAATTTCCGTATATTGACATGTTACTTTCTTCCTATTTCATATACACTTTTGTAACATTAATATATTCTTTAGTACCATGATTATGTAGTAATAAAAGCTCCTCACCACTGGGATATTCTCCGGTGATGAGGAGCCTTTTTTCGTTTAAGTTTGCACTCGAATTATTCCCTTAGAAAAGCTGTCCCGTAAGTTTCAGTTTTTCCTTATAGTCAGTTTTTACTTATAAAATTAATAGAATTTAAAAAACGGTTATTGGGTTTTGCAATAAGTTTTTCTTAGTGTTTGAATAAGCTTTTCAATCCTGACATCATTAATACGATAAACATTCTGAAGACCATATTTATCAGAGCTTACAATACCGTGGGTATTTATCCTGTTAGCCATCGATAATTACGAATTGTTAAGGTACTAATCGAAATACTTTAATTAAAAATTTTTTATTTTTAAGCAATAGACAAAGGGAAAACTCGTCAAAGATATAGAAATTATATAAAAGTATATAAAAGAAGATATAGAAAATATACAAAAATTAAAGTGTGGAAATTTATAAATAATTAAGAATATGGTTACGGCAGATATCATAAAAGGCATAATCTCTTCAGAACAACATGTAAGCCGTATGGGGCCAGTGATTTTTTTTAAGGGGGAATTACAGTGGTCATGCACAATAAGGTAAAATCAGGATTTGTAGGTTTAGACAAAGTAATTGATTACCTGCGGCTGGGTGATAATGTAGTCTGGCAAGTAGACGCGATAGATGATTACGCCCTAATGGCGGAAGCATTTGTGGTACAGGCGATTTCGGAAGAAAGAAAAATAGTATATTTCCGCTTCGGTGACCATAAACCTTTAATTACTTACCGTCCTGAGGTCAAAGTATATCAGATTGATCCGAGCAAACGTTTTGAAAGCTTTACCACTGAAATTTATAAAACAATAGAAAAAGAAGGCGAAAAAGTCCTTTATGTCTTTGACTGTTTAACGGACTTACTGCAATACTGGTATTCAGATTTAATGATCGGCAATTTCTTTAAAGTAATCTGCCCGTTTTTATATGAGCTCGATACGGTCGCCTACTTTGCCATCCTGCGCAATGCCCATACTTTTAACACCATTGCCGGTATCAGGGAAACTACTCAGCTCCTGCTGGACCTTTACAGAGTCAAGGAAAACCTCTATGTGCATCCCCTTAAAGTGTGGCAGCGGTATTCCCCTACTATGTTTTTCCCCCACCGCTTACATGGTCAGGAAGCTGAATCCATAACCTCCAGTTCCGAGGCCGCAGAACTTTTTGCTGCCATCAACCGCAGCGGCAGCAGGCTTGATTATTGGCATGAGCTTTTAAATAAAGCTGAAGAAGCAGCCCTCCATGCTACCCCGGAAGAACAGGAAAAGACAAAGAAATTATTGATGTACCGGTTAATCGGCAAGCATTCAGGAATGTTTGATTTGTGCATTAAATATTTTACCCTGCGAGATATTCTAAACATTGCCTATAGGGAAATAGGCACTGGATTTATCGGCGGCAAAAGCATAGGCATGTTGTTGGCCAGAAAAATTATCGAAAAAGAAAGCCAAAACAATCTTTCCGCCTATCTGGAGCCCCATGACTCCTGGTATATCGGTTCGGACGTTTTTTATACATACATCGTCCAGAATGGTTGGTGGAAGCTCAGAACGAAACAAAAAACTAAAGAGGGATTTTATAAATATGCGCCTGAGCTTAAAGAAAAGATTTTGCAGGGGAAATTCCCCAAGGACATCCAGGAACAGTTTATTATGTTGCTGGAATATTTTGGCCAATCCCCCATCATAGTCCGTTCCAGCTCCCTTTTGGAAGACAATTTCGGCAATGCTTTTGCCGGCAAATACGAAAGTGTTTTTTGCGCCAACCAGGGCACGCCTGAAGAGCGGTATGAAGCTTTTGAAAATGCCGTCCGGACAGTCTATGCCAGCACAATGGATGAAGATGCCCTTGCCTACCGTATGGAAAGAGGGTTATTCAATAAAGACGAACAGATGGCAATCCTGGTTCAACGGGTATCGGGAGATAATTATGGGGAAAATTTCTTTCCCCATATAGCAGGGGTCGGAAATTCCGTAAATTTATATGTATTTGATAAAAATACGGACATGAATGCCGGTATGCTCCGTTTAGTCTTCGGACTTGGCACAAGAGCAGTAAACAGGACCATGGATGATTACGCCAAAGTGGTCTGCCTTGACAATCCTTTCCGCCTACCCCCGATGAATGCCGAAGATAAAAGCAAATACTCCCAGCACCAGGTTGATCTTATTTCACTGAAAGAAAATGCCCTGGTTAGCAGAAGAGCCGATGAAATATTAAACGGTGATATCAAATTAGACAAAAAAATAATTGCCTCCTATGATTATGAAAAGGCAAAAAGGTTAAAAGAGCTTGGCTATACCAACATTCCGGCACCGTACATTATCGATTTTAAGGGTTTGCTGCAAGACACCGATTTTGTCAAAGTTATGAAGGAAATACTTTCGACACTGGCGTCTGTTTACAATTATCCTGTGGACATTGAGTTTGCAGTAAATTTCTTAAAGGAAAAAGGATATAAAATCAACCTGCTGCAGTGCAGGCCGCTACAAACAAAAGGCTTGGGCAAGCCTGTGGCCATACCGGAGCTAAAAGCTGATTCAGACTGTGTTTTCCGGCAAAAAGGGCATTTTATGGGTGGAAACATAAGAATGCCCATTGATTATGTTATCCTTGTCAACACCTCTGCCTATCAAAAATTAAATGAACAGGAAAAATATTCCGTTGCCAGATATATCGGGAAACTGAATAGGGCCCTTAAAGGTAAGCATGCTATGCTGATCGGTCCTGGTAGATGGGGAACAACAACTCCTTCCCTGGGGGTTCCCGTCCATTTTAATGAAATCAGTAATATGTCCGTTATCTGCGAAGTGGCATCAAGCGAATCCGGCTTTATGCCCGAAGTTTCTTATGGAAGCCACTTCTTTTTGGATCTTGTGGAAACAGGTATCTTTTATGCCGCGATTATGGCCGGCAGCAAAGATACCATCTATAACCCTCACAAGATCCTTGAATTGGAGAATCAACTGCCCGCGCTTTTAAACGCTGAAGGTGCCCAATTTGCCGGTGTGATTCATGTTGCCAAGCCAACTGAGCTAGAAATTTATGCAGATATCATGACCCAAACCCTTTTATGCAAATAATTCTGTTAGGCACAAATTAGCTACTTCATTCGAATATAATCTTCCCGCTCGGGGCCAACCGAAACGTATTCAATGGGGCAACCTACCGCCTCTTCCAGATACTTAATGTAATTCAAAGCAGCCCTGGGCAGTTCTTCAGGACTCCTGCACTGAGAAATATCCGTTTTGAACCCTTCCAGATATTCATACACCGGTTTAGCTCTCAGTAGCCTGTCGCCTACCGGGAACTGTTCACACCGGACTCCGTCAATTTCGTAAGCAACACAGACAGGAATTTTGTCAAGATAAGATAGGACATCCAGTTTGGTCAACGCCAGGGTGTCTGCCCCCTGGAGCTTGACACCGTAGACGCTGGCGGGGATATCAAATCCGCCGACCCTGCGGGGTCTGCCTGTAGCCGCCCCGTATTCCGCTCCTGCTTCCCGGAGCATAGCCGCCTCCTCGCCAAACAATTCCGCTGTAAACGGCCCCTCGCCTACGCAGCTGGAATAGGCTTTCATAATGCCGATCACCCGGTCCAGCTTTACCCCGGGAATGCCTGCGCCGATAGGTGCGTAAGCCGCCAAGGTCTGGGAAGATGTTGTGTAAGGATAAATGCCGAAGTCAATGTCCCGCAAGGCTCCCAACTGGGCTTCAAACATAATATTTTTGCCCTCATTTTTTGCCTTCAACAAAAATTCCATTGTATCAGTGATAAAAGGAAGCAAAGGCTCGCCGTATTTTTTCAGCCACTCTACCATGGCTTCCGTAGATAATTTCTCCTGGCCGTATCCGCTAAAAGTAATGTTTTTCCACTCAAGAATATCAGCTACCTTATCTTTTAGCGTCTCCGGAAAAAGAAGATCGCCCATACGTAGGCCTTTTTTCATATATTTGTCACCGTAAACCGGGGCAATGCCGCGCCGGGTAGAACCGTATTTCTTTTCCGCCAGCCTTTCCTCTTCCAATATGTCCTGTTGCCTATGGTAAGGCAGGCAAATAAAAGCTTTGTCACTGATTTTGAGTTTCGCGGGCGTTATCTCCACGCCTTTGCTGCGCAAAGCCTCTATTTCGCCGCACAAATGCTCCAGGTCAATTACCATTCCGTTACCCATGACATTGACCACATTGTCTCTTAAGATGCCGGAGGGCAAAAGATTTAAGATAAACTTGCCCCTCTCGTTAACTACTGTATGTCCGGCATTGTTACCGCCCTGATAACGGCAAATCACATCATATTCAGCGGACAGCAAATCCACCATGCGTCCCTTTCCTTCGTCACCCCAGTTAATTCCTACTACCGCGGTTAGCATATTTTACCCCTCCTAAACATCATAAAGCCTGACATATAAAACTTATTCCAATTATCCCCGTAGTTGCCGGACAGTATGCTTTGTTTTGCGTTCTTTAGCAAAAGCACCTCCTGGCTACAAAAAAAAGCGCACACCAAATAATGCCGGCAATCATCAACGCAGATCCAATATTACAAGCCGACACATTATTAGATGAACGCCTTTGTTCAGCTCTTATCTTACAGGAATACTTGTTCCTTGTCAACGAAGTAATGGGTATACTTCTCAAGCCAATAATTTATTTGAATAAAATAGGCCAAGAGCTGCGGAGCAGCCATTAACTGTCCAAACCACGGCTTCCCATATTCGATCGGTGCCTTGAGAAAAGACAAAAGTTTTTTCTTGTCGATGAGTGGTATGATTGGGGAATTGGGATCATATACGATATCCTGCAATCTTTGGGACAGTAAGCGTTCATAATTTGGGTGGTAAGTTTTAGGATAAGGGCTTTTTTTCCGCTGCAGAATCCCTTCCGGCAAATAATTTTTGCCTGCCTCCCTCAGAAGGGATTTTGCCATGTTATTGCGGTATTTCATGTTCCAGGGCACATTATAAACATATTCAACAATCCTGTGGTCGGCAAAGGGGACACGTGCTTCCAAGCCAGAATACATACTCATTCTGTCCATGCGGTCGAGCAGAGTTTGCATAAACCATACTATGTTAAGATAGGTAATTTCTCTATGTTTAATAGCGGCAGGCGTTTCATTGGCCAGAGTGGGCACTGATTTTAGGGTATCCCAGTATTTATCGCTCACATATTCCTGAAGCTGAAGCTCTTTGACAAAATCGGGTGCCAAGAATGCCATACGCATGCTTAAGTCTTTCGACCAAGGAAAGCCTTTGACATTCAAAAGTTCATCCTTATAGAACCAAGGATACCCGCCAAAGATCTCATCGGCACATTCCCCTGTCAAAGCTACTTTGTTACACTTCGCCACCAGTGAACAGAAGAATAACAGGGAAGCATCAACATCTGCCATACCCGGCAGGTCCTTTGCGTCTACTGCAGTATAAAGTAAATCGACTAAATCTGTTTCGTTGCACTCCAAATAAGTATGCCGTAAATCATAATTCCCAAGCATTAACTCAACAAACGGCCGATCCCTTTCCGGCTGAAAAGCATTGGCGCTGAAATAGGACTCATTTCCTTTAAAGTCAAAAGAGAAAGTGTTAAGCCTGACCCCATTGCTTCCCAGGCAATTGGCCGCCACAGCAGTAACAATACTGGAGTCTATCCCACCGGACAAAAAACTGCAGACCGGAACATCGGAAACCAGTTGGCGAGTTATGGCATCCTGCACCAGAAATGAAACCGTTTCTACCGTTTGCTCATAATCATCTGTATGTTCACGCGCCTCAAGCTGCCAATATCTTATATTTCTTAAACCACCTCTGGAAAAAACTTGATAGTGACCGGGCATAACTTCATAAATGCCCTTAAAAACCCCGTTGCCCGGTGTCCGGGCAGGCCCTAAGCCAAAAATCTCCCGGAAACTGTCTATATCTATTTCAGGACAGACAAAGGGATGACAAAACAAGGCTTTGATTTCCGAGCCAAAGATTAACATATCGTTCTTAACCGTATAAAATAAAGGCTTTACACCCAGCCGATCTCGATATAAGAGAAGCTGTTTTTTGTTTCCGTCCCAGATGGCAAAAGCATATATCCCGTTCAACCTGTTGACAAAATCCGCCCCATATTCAATATAAGCGCAGAGAATAACCTCCGTGTCAGTGGTCGTCTGAAATTGATACCCGGCGTTTTCCAACTGTGGCTTTATCTCCTCCACATTATATATCTCCCCATTATAAACAATGGCATATTCCTGGCCGCCCACCTTACTGACGAGCGGCTGGATACCCAGGGCCAGATCCCTGATGGCCAGACGCGCATGGCTCATCCCTGTATGTTCACACAAATATTCACCCGAGCTGTCTCTTCCCCGGTGAGCAACTGCCGTTCGCATCGCAACCAGTATTTCTTGCCAGAACCCAATGTCCTGTAAAAAACTTCCTGCAAAACTACAAAATCCCGCTATCCCGCACATACTTTCACCTTCCACTTTCAAAATAAAAAAGCGCTCATCCCTGCACGCTGTCTTGCCGGACAGACATGCCGGATGAACGCCTTTGTTCATAATTCAGTATATGCGTTTCATCTGAAATTGATTATTTTTACAATAGACATTATGCGGGACCCTTATATTTCCACTATCCCGTCGAATACTTTTGTACATTCGCCGGTCATAAAAACCGCATCATCAGTATAACGGACAGTAAGCTCACCGCCAAGCAGCCTGACTTTGATGTCCGTATCCTTATCAGCGAATCCGCAGAGCACAGCGGCCACCGCAGAGGCGCAGGCACCTGTACCGCAGGACAGCGTCTCACCGCTACCCCGCTCCCAAACGCGCATTCTCAATTGATTGCGGCTCATTATTTCCACAAACTCGGTATTTACCCTATCGGGAAACAGTTCATGATTTTCAAACAACGGGCCGATTTCCACCAGATTAAGCTTTTCAAGATCGTTGCAGAACACCACGCAGTGGGGGTTACCCATGGAAACGCAGGTAATGGCATATTCCTTATCCCCGACTGTTAGCGGTCGAGCCACAACTCTGTCACCGGGGAGTTTTACCGGTATCAACTCCGGGCGCAACTCGGCCCGGCCCATATTGACCCGGACTGCCGCTGCCAGCCCGTTTTTAGTAGAAAGAGTCAGGTGTTTGACACCGGCCAAGGTTTCCACTGACATTTCCAGTTTGCGTACCATGCCATTATCGTATAAATACTTGGCAACACAACGAATGGCATTACCGCTCATCTTGCCTTCGCTGCCGTCACGATTAAACATCCGCATTTTGGCATCGACCACTTGAGAAGGCATTATGAGCACGATACCGTCACCACCTACACCGTAATGCCTGTCGGAAAGCAATACGGACAAGGATTCCGGAGAATTAATTTCCTGGTCAAAACAGTTGATAAAAATATAATCATTGCCACAGTCCTGCATTTTGGTAAATTTCAGTTCCAGGCGCTTGCTTCTTAAATTATTAAGGTCTATCAGCTCGGTGTTGATTTCACTGTAGCCGGAAAGGAGGCAGTCAGCCAGGGCATTGGCAGTGTCTACCGCAGTCAGGCAGGGTATTCCCAATACGGACGCTTTGCTGCGGATGCTTACATCGTCGGAAGCCGGATCCTTGCCTTCGGATGATGTAGAAATAATATAACTGATTTTGCCGCTTTCAAGCAAGGACGCCGTATTGTTGCCGGCACTTTGATGTATTTTTTCCACCGTTTGCACTGCAAACCCTTTAGCGGCAAGAAAATTAGCCGTACCCCGGGTTGCGTAAATTTTAAACCCGCAAGCGGCCAGTTTAGCTGCAACCGGGATAATTTCCGGCTTATCGCTGTCCCGTACAGTGATCAGGACACCGCCGCCTTTTTGCATTTTATAGCCCGCCGCCACCAGCCCTTTGTAAAGCGCTTCCTGCAGGTTTTTCCCCACCCCCAGGACTTCGCCAGTTGACTTCATCTCCGGTCCCAGTCGGGTATCAACATCAGCAAGTTTGGCAAAAGAAAAGACGGGTACTTTGACTGCAGTATACGGTGGGACCTTCGCTATTCCCGATTTATAGCCAAGGTCTTTAAGACGCTCACCCAAACTGACCCGGGTTGCCAATTCGCACATGGGCACACCTGTGACTTTGCTAAGGTAAGGGACTGTTCGCGAAGCGCGAGGGTTTGCTTCCAGAACGTAAATTTCCTTATCCCTCAGGACATACTGGATATTGATCAGCCCTTTTACCTTTAGCGCCAGGCACATTTTCCTGGTAACCGCATAAATCCGCTCCGCCAGTTCATCATCAATATTCAGAGGAGGATAAACGGCAATACTGTCCCCCGAATGGATGCCTGTACGCTCAATATGCTCCATGATGCCCGGGATCAGCACATCTACACCGTCACAGACGGCATCTACCTCGATTTCCTTTCCTGAAAGATATTTATCAACCAGGACAGGGTTTTCCTGTTTCTGCCTCAGGATAATTTCCATATACTCCCGAACTTGTGCAGGCTCAAAGGCAATTATCATATTCTGGCCGCCTAACACATAGGAAGGGCGCAGGAGTACGGGATAGCCAAGTTTTTCCGCCGCTGCCAAAGCCTCGTCAGTAGTTATTACGCCCATCCCCTGCGGACGGGGTATATCCAGCGAAGCAAGCAAGGTATCAAAACGTTCCCTGTCCTCGCAGATGTCGATACTGTCAGCCGAAGTACCGATAATTGGCACACCGTGTTCATGCAGCTTTTTAGCCAGCTTAATAGCGGTGCCACCGCCAAAAGCGGCTACAACACCCACCGGTTTTTCAATTTCAATAATGTTCAGCACATCATCCAGGCTAAGGGGTTCAAAGTAAAGCCTGTCGGCAATATCAAAGTCGGTGGATACGGTTTCAGGGTTGTTGTTAATCACAATAACCTCGTACCCTAATTTCTTTAAAGCCCAAACAGAGTGGACACAGGCATAATCGAACTCAATCCCCTGCCCGATGCGGATCGGCCCGCTGCCGAGTACCACGATACGCGGCTTGGAGGATTTTCCGATAAATTCCATAGCTTCATTTTCGGTGCCGTTCCGGATGGAATAAAAGTATGGCGTTTTCGCGGCGAATTCACCGCCACAGGTATCTACCATTTTATAGACAGGCCGTTTAGAGTCATCTGGTTTAATATTTTTAAGTTTAAGCAAATTATACAAAAACCATTTGTCCACCTTTGTAATCCTGTGCAGTTCATCAATGCTCAGACCGCGCCGGATAGCCTCATAGAGGACAAACAGCCGCTCATCGGTAATTTTATGCAGCAAGGCATAAAGTTCTTCATCTGTCTTCTGCTGAAGTCCGGGCAACTCAAGGCTGTCCAAACCAATTTCCGCGCCCCGGACAGCCTTTAAAAGGGCTTCTTCAAAAGTATCGGCTATAGCCATTACCTCGCCGGTTGCTTTCATCTGTGTCCCCAGTTCCCTGTTGGCAGAAACAAATTTATCAAATGGCCACCTGGGTAACTTAACCGCCACATAATCGAGGGCGGGCTCAAAAGCGGCAAAGTTACTCCCGGTAACTTCATTAACAATTTCGTCCAAGGTATAGCCAATAGCAATTTTTGTTGCCACTTTGGCAATGGGGTATCCTGTGGCTTTGCTCGCTAGAGCCGAGGAACGTGATACGCGGGGATTAACCTCAATTACAGCATATTCAAAGCTGTGGGGATGGAGCGCAAACTGACAGTTACAACCTCCCTCGATACCCAAAGCCTGAATAATGTTAAGGGCCGCCGTGCGCAGCATCTGGTATTCTTTATCAGACAGGGTGACGGCAGGGGCGATTACAATACTGTCGCCGGTATGCACACCCACCGGGTCAAAATTTTCCATGGAGCAAACAGTAACGGCATTACCCGCTCTGTCCCTCATAACTTCAAACTCAATCTCTTTCCAACCGGTAACGGATTTCTCTACAAGGATCTGTTTAATTGGCGACAGTGACAAACCCACCTGGGCTATTTTCCAAAGTTCCTGCCGGTTATAGGCAATGCCACCGCCGCTGCCCCCTAAAGTAAAAGCAGGCCTTACAACTACCGGATAACCGTTTTTCTCCGCAAAGTCAAGTGCGGAATCAGGATCATAGGCCTCAACAGAAGGAATTACCGGCTGCCCTATCTGTTGCATTGTCTCCTTGAATAATTGCCGGTCCTCGGCTTTGGCAATTGCCGAGAGCGAACTGCCCAAAACCCGCACATTCATTTTCTCCAGGAAGCCGTCTTGGGCAAGCTGCATGCAAAGTGTCAGCCCCGTCTGACCTCCCAGTCCGGATAAAATACTGTCGGGACGTTCTTTTTCAATAATTCGCTTGACAGTAGTCGGTGTCAAAGGTTCAAGATAAATCCTGTCGGCAATATGCCTGTCGGTCATGATGGTAGCAGGGTTGGAATTTGCCAGTACAATTTCAATGCCGGCATCCCGCAGGACACGGCAAGCCTGGGTACCGGCATAATCAAATTCTGCCGCCTGGCCGATTACAATAGGCCCCGAACCAATAACCAAAACTTTTTTAATACTTTTATCAAGCGGCATGTTTTCCGGCCTCCATCTTCTCTAGGAATAAGTCAAACAAAAATGCGGTATCCTGTGGCCCACTACACGCTTCAGGATGAAACTGCACGGAAAAGGCCGGGATATGTTTGTACAGTATACCCTCGCAGGTTTGATCGTTGACATTGACAAACCACTCAATAGCCATTCCGGTGTCGATACTGTTCCGGGAAACGGCATATCCATGGTTTTGACTGCTAATGTAAATCCGGCCGCTTTGCAAATCTTTTACCGGCTGGTTGGCTCCACGGTGCCCGTATTTTAGCTTATGGGTCTTAAAGCCATTGGCCAAAGCCAGCAGTTGATGTCCTAAGCAAATGCCAAAAACAGGAATCCCTGTCTTTATCAATTCTTTGATATTGCTGATTAGTTCTGTATAATCAGCCGGATCGCCGGGGCCATTGGAAAGGACAATACCGTCCGGGGCCAGTTTCACTACTTCACCGGGCGGAGTATGGCAGGGCAGTACCCAGACATCACATCCCCGTCGGAGAAGTTCGCGCCTGATATTTTCTTTAAGCCCGAAATCAAAAAGGGCAACAGTATATTTACTTGTACTACTTTTATAAAACATCGGCTTGGAGCAAGAAACATTATATACAGCATTTTCAATTCTATAAGAACGAATCTTTTCCAGCGATACCTCTTCCGGCCTTTTTGGGGTAATTCTGCCGTTTAAAACCCCGTGTTCCCTAATGATTTTGGTCAGTGCCCGTGTGTCTATACCGTAAAGGCCCACAATGCCCTTTTCCTGCAAAAAAGTGTCAAGATCACCTTGACTTCGAAAGTTGGAGGGAAACTGGCACGGGGTTTTGACGATATAGCCCAAGGGGCCCACAGAGGCGCTTTCAAAATCTGAGGGAATAATGCCGTAATTCCCGATGAGAGGGAAAGTCTGCAGGACAATTTGCCCGTGGTAGCTCCGGTCGGTAAGTGTCTCCAAATATCCTGTCATGTCGGTTGTAAAGACAATCTCACCTGTTACATCACCTTCACTGCCAAAGCTTTGTCCTTCAAAAATCATGCCGTTTTCTAAAATTAAATACAATTTGCCCAAACTCTCTTCCTCCCACTACTTACGTTTATCCTTCCGGCTAAAGCGCTAATTAAAAAAAAGTGGCAGCGGTTAGTTCTCATACATTTTTAAGATCCCTTCTGCCACTGCCCTTTTGGTTATACGCATATCCATGGCTTGTTTTTCCAGAAAACGATGCGCTTCCTGCTCGCTAAGCTTAAGATAAGAGATTAGAAGGCATTTGGCACGGTCAATAATGCGTATATCTTCAATCTTTTGTTTCAGCTTGCTGTTTTCCGCTTGCATCCGCTTAAGCCTTGTACTGGCTGATTTTGCCAATTTTAAAGCAGCCCAGAACAAGGACTTATTTATGGGCTTGGCGACAGTTAAAACCCCATCTTCCTCGGTGTGGGCGGAGACTTCTTCAAAGTATTCGCTTTTCACCACCAGGATAACTTGGCTCAAGCCTTTGGAAGCAATATAACGGGCTAGGCTTTCCCCTGATTCATCCCTGAGCGGCGCATTGATGATAACCAGGTCGAATTCTCTTTCCAGGAACAGGCGCCTTGCTTCTCCACAGGTGTGAACGGTGACAATTTGACCAACGGAAGCTGCGTTTAGCATTTCGGTAAAAAAGTCAATACTTTTTTGCGTAATGGTAACAAGCAGAGCGCTCTCCATCAAATCGCCACCTTTCCCTGGGTTCTACAGCCGCCTGTTTGGATTTGCTTTTTGCCACATATCTGCTAATACAGACGAAAATATCTCTCCCTGAAAAAAACAGTTTTGTCCTTGGCTGCTGCAAATGCAGCCGCTTCTTCCTTTTTCAACGCAACATACTTAGCAAGTAACTCTTCACCGACAACAACCTTGACAAGGTCGCTGTTCTCCGCAAGAGCGATAGCCTCTTCCAGACTTTTTGGCAGTTCTGGTAGATTGGCAGTAATACTTTCATCTGCAGTATATAAATCAGCGTCAACAGCGGGAGGCAAGGCCAGCTGTTTTTCCATGCCTTCAAGACCCGCAGCAATAATCAGGGCAAAAGCAAGATAAGGGTTCATAGAAGGGTCGGGGGAACGCAGTTCCATCCGTACCCGTTCACCGATTGCTGCGGGAATCCGCACCAGCTGCGAGCGATTCTGATACGACCAGGAAACATATTTGGGCGCTTCAAAGCTACCGAAGCGCTCATATGAGTTACAAAGTGGGTTTAAAAACAAGGTTATTTCAGGAGTCCTTTCCAGAATGCCTGCTATAAAACTGTCGGTAATCCCCTGTTGCCCGTCAACAAAATCTTTAAAAATATTGAGCCCGTTCTGCTCCAATGAAATATTGACATGCAACCCACTGCCCGCTTCCCGGGGTAAAGGTTTCGGCATAAAGGAAGCAAAGAGTCCGTTGCGGGCAGCTATGGCTTTTACCACTGACTTGAAGGTTAGGAGGTTATCGGCGCAAGCCAAGGCGTCACTGTACTTAAAATCTATCTCATTTTGTCCCGGACCCTGCTCATGATGTGAGGACTCGGGGCCAATGCCCATTTCTTCAAGACAGAGGCAGATCTCCCGCCGGATGTTTTCTCCTTTGTCAAGAGGCGAAATATCGAGATATCCTCCCTTGTCCAGCGTAACATCTGAGGGGTCGCCGTTTTCATCTGTCTTAAATAGATAAAACTCGCATTCTGCGCCTATTTTGCAGACATAGCCCCGGCTTTCGCAACGCTCCACCACCTTTTTTAGGAGGTAGCGGCTGTCATGGGCAAAGGGTGATCCGTCCGGATTCTTAATATCGCAGAAAAAACGGACTACCCTTCCGGGTCCAGGCCTCCAGGGCAATACAGTCAATGTCGCAGGGTCAGGGAAAAGCAGCAAATCAGATTTTTTAACATCCCGAAATCCCCTGATTGCTGAAGCGTCAAAGGATACACCATGTTCAAACGCCTCCTGCAATTGGTCCGGCATGATAGCAATGTTCTTTTGTATACCAAAGAGATCGCAAAACCCGAGGCGAATGAATTTCACATCGTATTCCTGAATAAATTGCAACACTTCATTTGCTGTTGTGTTCATATCCTAACCTCCTGTCAGCAGTCAAACTGCTAAACCATAATTTAGGTATAAAGCTGCTTGTAGGGATTCTTTGTGCTTGATTTTAACACGTAATGCCAATCCTGGCAAAGCTCTTTACTGTCCATGTCAATCTCAACCATATCTTCATCTTCGCCGTTCATGGTATCACCCACTACATCCTGGGCATCTCTCATAGTGGCACCTCCTAACCATGCAAAAAGGCGCTCATCACATAATGCGCACAATTAACGGACCGGCTGTCAGCCTGCCATCTTAACTGTCACATTATAAGATGAACGCCTTTGTTCAGCGTATCAATTTTACAGCAAAAAAGCCTGTATTGTCAATGGAATTTAGTAAAGTGATTTTTAGCTCCTTTTGTCGAAACAGAAATTTTACGTTAAAAGGTTATTGACAGGTTAAAAAGCTTAGGCTATTATTAGTGCATAGACAGCAAAGGTGCTGTGGACTAATAGTCCGCGGCACCTTTATTTTTTGTGAGAAAGGATGCATGTATTATGAAAGATGTACCAAGTTTATTTGGCAGCATGGTGTTTAATGATACAGTAATGCAGTCCAGATTGCCGAAAGATGTTTACAAGGCACTGAAAAAGACAATGGCTCAAGGCACCCATTTGGAACTGGACGTTGCCAATGTAGTGGCCAACGCTATGAAAGAATGGGCGATTGAGAAAGGTGCTACTCATTTTACCCACTGGTTCCAGCCCATGACCGGCATAACTGCCGAAAAACACGACAGCTTTATAGCCCCTGACAAAGACGGCAGAGTAATCATGGAGTTTTCGGGCAAAGAGCTTGTGCGCGGTGAACCGGACGCCTCAAGCTTCCCTTCAGGCGGGCTTAGAGCCACCTTTGAGGCTAGAGGATATACCGTCTGGGATACCACTTCTTATGCTTTTATTAAAGACGGGACACTCTGTATTCCCACCGCTTTCTGTTCCTATAGCGGCGAAGCATTGGACAAAAAGACACCGCTTTTGCGTTCCATGGAAGCCCTCAACAAACATGCCCTCCGTATCCTCCGCCTTTTCGGCAACAATTCAGCGAAGCGAGTGGTCGCGACAGTCGGCCCCGAGCAGGAGTATTTCCTGATTGACAAAGAGATTTACCTGAAGCGGCCCGACTTGGTTTATACCGGCCGGACACTGTTCGGAGCGCGCCCCCCCAAAGGACAGGAGTTGGAGGACCATTATTTTGTAAGCCTTAAACCCCGCGTATCTGCCTTTATGAAAGAACTGGAGGAAGAACTTTGGAAGTTGGGTGTCTATGCTAAAACCAAGCATAACGAAGTAGCTCCGGCCCAGCATGAGCTGGCCCCGCTCTATAATACAGTCAATATTGCCACCGACCACAACCAGCTGATTATGGAACTCATGAAAAGCATTGCCAATAAACATGGGTTAGCCTGTTTACTGCATGAAAAACCTTTTGCCGGCATCAACGGCAGCGGAAAGCATGTCAACTGGTCCCTGGCCACAGATACCGGTATTAACCTCTTGGAGCCAGGAGAAACACCCCATGAAAACGCCCAGTTCTTACTGTTCCTCACCGCTGTCATCAAAGCAGTGGACGAATATCAAGATTTGCTGCGTTTGTCGGTAGCCAACGCCGGAAATGACCATCGGTTAGGAGCACACGAAGCCCCCCCGGCCATCATCTCGATCTTTTTAGGAGACGAGCTGACCAAAATCCTTGAAGCAATCGAAACAGACACTCCTTATCAAGGAAAACAAACAGTCCAGATGGAAATTGGGGCAACTGTACTTCCGCATTTTCCCAAAGACAACTGCGACCGCAACCGTACCTCACCCTTTGCCTTTACCGGCAACAAATTTGAATTCCGTATGCTTGGCTCTTCTTTCTCCATAGCCGGACCGAACATTGTGCTCAACACCGTGGTGGCTGAGAGCCTGCGCCAATTCGCAGATATCCTCGAAAACGCAAGCGACTTAAAGAGCGAACTTGCTTCATTAATTAAAAATACTATTCACCGGCACAAGCGCATCATCTTTAACGGCAATAATTATGCCGACGAATGGGTGCGGGAAGCAGAAAAGCGGGGCCTGTCCAACTTGAAAAATACAGTTGAAGCTTTGCCGGCTTATGTTTCGGAAAAAAGTATAGATGTATTTACCCGCCATCATGTGTTTACCGCAGCAGAGATCCGTTCCCGGTATGAAATAATGCTGGAGAACTACTGCAAAACGCTGCATATCGAAGCCCTTACCATGATTGATTTGGTGAAAAAAGAAATCCTGCCTGCCTGTATCAGCTATCAAAATGAGCTCTTGCAGCTTTTAAGCAGCAAAAAAGCCTTCGGCCAGTACAATAGTTGGACGGAAGAATACTATCTGGAGAAAATCTCCAAACTGTCCGCCTGTGCCCTTAAAAAACTGAATAACCTTGAAAATATTATGCTGGAAACTAAAGGTAATAGCGACCCACTTAACTTAGCAAAGTTTTACCGTGACAATGTATTTAGTACCATGTCCGAGCTGCGGTTGGTTGTTGATGAGCTCGAAACACTAGTAGCCAAAAAATACTGGCCGTTGCCCACTTATGCTGAAATTCTCTATAGTGTGAATTAAATATAACGCCCAGTTAACAAACACGTTTCTCAAAAATCTATATATTTCAAATATCTTGCTGATGTCTCTCAATTTCGACCCCTCTATTAAAGACATCAGCATTTTTTATCATATCAATTTTGTTTATATCAAAGGATTGCTTTTAGAACCAATATAAAAAAGTAAAGCTCATCCTGGTAAAACAAAAGCGTTCAAAAATTAAGTAAGCTTAACTTAATTTTTGAACGTTTTTTATAGGTTATTTCAGATTTCAATTTATTATAACGCGCTTAAGCCTTCTTCGCCCGTTCGAATTCTAATTACTTCATCTATATTAATAACGAATATTTTACCATCTCCCACTTCCCCTGTTTGGGCATTTTTTATTATAGTGTCTTTTATCCTATTAACGTCTTCATCTCTCACAACCAGTTCTATACAGACCTTAGGAATTAAATCTATTTCATATTTTTCACCCCGCCAAGACCGAACAATACCTTTTTGGTTGCCTTGCCCCAATACTTCGGTCATAGTAATGCCTTTATAACAATCCAGTTCTTCCAGGGCAGACCGTACATCAGAAAGCTTTTCAGGCCTTATAATCGCTTTAATCTGTTTCATCCGTAATCCAACTCCTCTCAATAACATGTCAATAACATACTTTAACCTGTTGTTTCGATCTTTCTTCTTCTACCAAATTGATATCTTCCAATAAATGAGTATAGTTAATTTTCCGAGCTATAAATTCAGGATAAGCTTCATTACCGTGTTCACCTATATCCAGGCCATTTAATTCTTCTTTTATAGATACACGGAGACCGATCGTATATTTGATAGCCAGCCATAAAAATGAAGTCAAAATAAAGGCAAAAACTCCTACACTTATAATTCCAATGGCCTGAATTCCAAATTGATGCAAGCCGCCGCCAAAAAACAAGCCGTTTACTTCATTTCCATTTATGCCTTTTTGAGCGAACAAGCCAACAGCCAATGTTCCGAATACTCCATTCGCCAAGTGGACTGCCGTAGCACCGACCGGATCGTCCAGTTTCATCTTGTCATAGAAAAGAGAAGCAAATACAACCAGTACTCCACCTAAGGCACCAATAATTAAAGAACTGGGTACACTCACAAAAGCACAGCCAGGCGTAATTGCAACCAAACCGGCTAACAGTCCGTTTATTGACATGCTTATATCCGGTTTTCCCAGCTTAATCCAAGCAGTAGCAGTAGCAAATAATATTCCCATTATGCCGGCCATATTGGTTACTACCAAAATATGACCGATAGCTTCAGGATCAGCAGCCATGGTAGAACCGGGATTAAAACCAAACCAACCGAACCATAAAATCAAAGCTCCTATAGTTGCAAGTGCTACGCTATGCCCGGGAATAGCGTTGATTTTACCTGATTTAGTGTATTTTCCGATCCTTGGTCCTATTATCATGATACCGGAAAGAGCTGCCCAACCACCTAAGGAGTGTACAGCCGTGCCCCCTGCGAAATCCATAAATCCTAATTGAGATAACCAACCACCACCCCAAATCCAATGTCCGGTAATTGGGTAAACCAGTAATGTCAGGAAGAAAGAGAAAACAATAAAAGAGATATATTTAACTCTCTCGGCAACAGCACCCGATACAATTGTCGCTGCCGTCCCGCAAAATACTAATTGGAAAAAGAATTTTACCCAAAGCGGTACTCCGGCCCAAGATATGGCTGAATATACACCTTCATATGTGTCCCCGATATTCGGTGAATTATCTGCACCGGAAACAAAAAATAGTCCTTTTGTGCCAATAAAAGCATTACCGTCTCCATACATTAACCCCCAACCCAGCATGAAAAAACCTAAGGTGGATACCGCGAAGACGATAAAATTCTTGGACATAATGTTTACCGTGCTCTTAGAACGGCACATTCCGCTTTCCAAAGCTGCAAAGCCCATGTTCATAAGAAATACCAGCAGTGCAGCAAAGACAACCCATAGTGTGTCGAGTATAACTTTTGTTTCCATATGCATCCCCTCTTTTTATGGTTTATTTATTAATAAAAACGAAGGCGCTCAAAACACTGTAGTTCCGAACACCTTCGTTCTTATTTCCTTGCCAACTTATTAAGTGAAGTCATCATTCTATTATTCTGTTTTTTATTTTCTATTTTCCTAACACTAACAATCTTTTCACTGCTTTAGCAATATTAAGAAATCAAAATAAACCGGACCTTAAAGTAATCTGTGATATAAAAGGAAAAAGCGCCACATCAGATGTAGCGCCTTTGCTTAATAATATATTATATTACATCCGTTTAACAAAAAATGCAAGTACTTTTCTCCTGTAAATTTTTTACTTTTCATCCCACCAGTCTCTGTTTTCCTGATACCATTTGATAGTCTCCTTTATTCCCTCTGTTAAACTATAATTGCATTTCCATTGGAAAAAGCTCTTTATTTTGTCGCTGTTTAGAGCATATCGCCAGTCATGCCCCGGCCTGTCGGCAACTTTAACGATTGCATCTGTTGGTTTTCCCAGATATTTAAGGATCATCTCAGCCATTTCCAAATTCGATACTTCTTCTCCGCTTCCGATATTATAAATCTCCCCGGGCTTTCCCCCAAAAAGGACTTGGTCAATGGCGGCGCAATGGTCCGTAACATGAATCCATTCTCTTCTGTTTGTCCCGTCTCCATAAATTGGAATTGGTTCATCCTTTAGAGCTTTGATGATAGAGTTGGGGATGAATTTTTCTTTATATTGGTATGGCCCATAGTTATTACAGCATCTTGTAATAATTATGGGGAAATTATAGGTCCGGTAGAAAGCCCTTCCCAATAGGTCCGCCCCGGCTTTAGAGGCTGAATAAGGGCTGTTGGGCAGAAGGTTTGACTCTTCGTCAAAGTAGTCCTCCAAGTTGGCAATACTTCCGTACACTTCATCTGTGGATACTTGTAAAAAACGCTTGGAAGTATAACCGTCACCTTGCCAGTGTTTTTGCAGGCAATAAAGCAAATTCAGAGTTCCCAGGACGTTTGTTTTGCCAAACAATAGCGGATCATTAATACTTCTGTCCACATGTGATTCAGCTGCAAAGTTCAGTACATACTCTGGGTCATAATCTTTAAGAACCTTTTCGACTTGCTCAGTATCACAAATATCGCCCTTAATAAACACATATTTTGAACTGCCTGCCAAATCCTGAACATTGTTCAGATTCCCGGCATAAGTCAAATTATCATAATTAATTATCAGGTAATCGGGATGGCTCTCCATAAAATACCTGATAAAATTGCTTCCTATAAAACCGGCACCGCCGGTCACCATGATTGCTTTCATTTTCCACTTCCTTATCCAGTTTAAAGTTTGATTTGACTGTCATCCCCTACAAAGAAAGAACTCATCAAAGGAATCTTGTTGATTCCGCCGATGATGGAAACATTTTTACCTATCAGGCTTTTGCTGATCCTTTTATTAATGCCTATCAGCTTTGTACCATTTAAAACAATGCAATTATCAAGTTCACACTTTTCCACTTTCACTCTCTTGCCTAGCGAAGTATAGGGTCCAATACAGCTGTTTATGATCTCGGCATCCTGGTCAATATGAACAGGTCCCTGGATTATACTGTCCTTGATTACCACATTCTCGCCTATTACAACTTTGCCTGAAATTGAAGAACCTGGATAGTCGGAAATTGTATATTCACTTTCCAGCTCATCAAGTATCAAGCGGTTGGCTTCCAGCATATCTTCCAATTTGCCTGTATCTTTCCACCATCCCCGGACTAGCTCGTAAGTGACCTTGCCGCCCATTTGCAACTGTTTCTGGATAGCGTCCGTTATCTCATACTCTCCTCTGTCCGAAGGAGGGGTTTGCTCAATGGCCGGAAAGATGCTTTTATCAAATACATAGACCCCTGTAATAATCAAATCACTGATATATTCCTTAGGCTTTTCCACAAGTTCAGTTATGCAGCCGCCTTTAACAACGGCTACTCCGTACTGGGAAGGATTGTCCACTCTATGCAGGAGGATTGTAGTATTTGCTTGATTGGAGTAGAAATTGTTAATTAATACATGCAAATCCATATTGAAGACATTGTCTCCCAGGATCATCACAAAATCGTTATCCCCCAGGAATTCCCCAGCCATTTTTACCGCATGGGCAAGCCCCAGGGCACGAGGTTGGTGAATATAATCTATCTTAACTCCCCATCTTTCTCCATCTCCAACTGCCTTTTTTACTTCTTCATGGGTATCTCCAACAATAATACCAATCTCTCTAATTCCCGCTTTAATGATTTTCTCAATAATGTAAAACAATATTGGCTTATTGGCTAAGGGAAGAAGCTGTTTAGCATTGGAATAGGTTAAAGGCCTGAGCCTGGTACCGGTTCCTCCACTCAAAATCAAGGCTTTCATATACCCACTCCTTGAACTCTCTAAATTGGGACAACTTAAGTTTGTCCTTTTTATAGTTTATTGGGGTGGTTGCCAAAGGGTTAATCCGGCAAGGATGATTTTGAAACAATTTTTTTATTTTGACTGTCACCCTGGACAAGCTGCAACATATTATAAACTGTATGACTTGTACAAAACTTTCCACAGGAAGGGATGTAGATAATGACTACGCCATTTGTAAGTTATATAACCTTTAATCGCCTGGGGCTGACGGTAAAAAGTCTCTCCAGCCTCCTTAACACCCCTGATAAGTTTGAACTGCATATTATTGATAACAACTCCACAGACGGAACTTGGGAATACCTTACCAGCTTAAAAGATAAGAGGATTGTCTCCAAAATTAAGCTTCCGATAAATTCGGGAAAATTTCATTCGTTAAATTTAAACCTAACCAAAAGACAGAAGGATCAGTTGTTTATATCCTTGGATAATACTGTCGCAATTTGGACTAAAGGCTGGACAACCCGTATTCAAAAAATATTTGATACTTTTCCGAAATTAGGTTTGCTTAGTGTTCTGCCGGCATTTCCTTCTGCCGAAACTCTTCCTCCCCTTACTCCCAGATATAAGAATGGCGTATTCTATATGGAAATAAATAAGGAAAAAACAAATCCCTTAAAAACATATTTCCCGGGAGAATGCCTTTACCTTAACCCCAAGCTAATTAATGAAATTGGTTATTGGAGTGAAGAGAATTATTACGGTCATCAGGAGCTGTTATTCAGAGTTAACCGTTTTACCTCTTTCCAAGCGGGATTCACAGCAGAAATCGGCCTGACTAATCTGAAAGAAATTAAGTGTTCCCAGTGCGAATACAGCAATAAATGCCTTTTGGATAAATCTAAGGAAACGTGTTTTTCGATCTATAACAGACTGGACAAAGATAACCTTTTCAAAGAGAAATTCGGCTGGAAATTTGAAGAAACCATCAGGGATATGGAAAATGGAGCACGCCCAGTATACTGTGCCTCATTGCACGATGCCGAGTCAATTTCCAATAGAATTTTTAATATGGATTGGGCTATTGAGAACTTACAGTTCTATATTGACAACGCGAATTAAAAGAAGGAAATATTAAGATTTTGAGGTGAGAAGATGGCTGCCTCGGAAGCTTTTGCAACCCCGTTATATGTAACCCAGCCGGTACTGCCAGACTTGGAAGAAACCTACAAAACAATTGAAGCAATATGGCAGAATAAGCAACTCAGCAATAACGGGCCAATGGTTAAGCAGTTGGAAAAAGAATTGGCAGATTTTCTAGGGGTAAAATACCTTTCTGTCCTCTGCAACGGCACTACCTCCCTGCAGATCGCGTGTAAAGCTTTAAAATTAACCGGAGAGGTAATAACCACACCTTTTACCTTCAGCGCCACAATCCACAGTTTGGCCTGGAATAATTTGAAGCCGGTTTTTTGTGATATAGAAGAGGATACTTTCAATATTAACCCTGACTTGATTGAACCCTTAATTACCCAGGAAACCACCGCTATTCTACCGGTCCACGTGTTCGGCAATCCCTGCAAGGTGGAAAAAATCCAACAAATTGCCGATAAATATGGTCTTAAAGTGCTCTATGATGCCGCCCACGCCTTTGGTGTAAAACTCCGGGAAAAGCCCATCGGCACATTTGGGGATATTTCCATGTTCAGTTTTCATGCTACCAAGGTCTACCACACCATTGAAGGCGGCGCCCTAACCTGCCATCAAGCCGATTTAAAAGAAAGGATCGATAGCCTCCGAAATTATTGCCAAAAAGATGATATTTTTCCAGAACCAGGCACAAATGCCAAATTAAATGAAGTACAAGCCGGTATAGGTTTATTGGTCCTTAAAAAAGTAGAAGAAGAAATACAAAAAAGAAAAAAACTGACCAACCTTTATCGCCAATTGCTCTCCGACATCCCCGGCATAACACTTAACAGGGATATTCCCGGTGTCACTCACAATTACCCTTATTTTGTCATCAAAGTGGAACCGGATGAATTTGGCCTTAACCGTGATCAGCTTTTCCTTAAACTTCAGGAATATAATATCTTTCCCCGCAAATACTTCTTTCCCCTTTGCAGTAATTTTGAGTGTTACCGAAATCTGCCCTCAGCCTCAAAATCCAACCTCCCTGTAGCCAACAAGGTAGCAGACAGAGTTTTGGCCCTCCCTTTGCATGGGAATCTAAATACGTCGGATATAGTAAAAATCTGTGAAATTATTAAGAAAATCCGGCAGGAAAACCTTAAAAGCAATCGTACCAATTGACACACTTAATACGAAATTAATCCAGTCTGAGATTAATAAAGGAATATGGGGAATGATGCTATGAAAGATCTGGTGATCTTTGGAGCAGGTAATTTAGGCCGTGAAACTGCTCAGCTTGTTGAAGACATTAATATGGATAAAAAACAATGGAACCTCTTAGGTTTCATTGATGATACTCCCGAAAAGCAAGGCCAACTAGTGAATAACCATTTGGTTTTAGGAAATATGGAATGGCTTAAGAAAAAGTCAGGCTCCAACCTCTGGATAGTCTGTGCAATAGGAGAACCTAGAGCAAAATACCATATTATTAGGAGATTGTCGGAATTTGCACTTAGATACGCCAACCTGATCCATCCAAATGTCGGCCTCAATAAAACGATTGAGATGGGAGTAGGAAATATAATCTGCTGGAATACTTTTTTGTCTGTTAACACCAAAATAGGGAACCATGTGGTTCTGAATCCAAGCTGCGGGATTGGCCACGATACTGTGATAGATGATTACTCCTCTCTATATTGGAATGTAACCCTGGCCGGAAACGTTAGAATTAACCAAGGCTGTGAACTGGGATCAAAATCTGTAGTAATACCCAAAAAAGTGGTTGGTAGGTGGAGCGTTATCGGAGCAGGAGCAGTAGTAACAGAGGATATCCCGGAATATTGCCTGGCTGTAGGAGTCCCCGCCAGACCGCTGAAACAATTAGAAACGATTGATTCCTCACAATAATACCTGAGAAAGGACTGGGATGAGATGAGCAAGATAATTTCAGCTTTGCAAAAATTATATGACCTTTCAGTTGTAATTCAACAAATTACTAAAACTTATCTTTCCGACCAAATGTTGCAACCTTTCACGGAAGAAAAATCGGAACACTCTGTTTTGAAGAGTCCTGACGAATACACAGCCCTTCAGGATATTCCTGAACCCTCGAATGTTAAAAACAGTTTCACAAAAACCAATCTCGTACCGTCTGTCAATAAAGAAACTAGAACTCGCTCCCTCCTGGAAGAAATTACTGACCTATCCATAGCTGAAGAGATAGTCGAACCAAGTTATGCTGCCGGGAACACAAAATCTTCCCCTCCTCCATTTATCAGTTTCGCAACTTTTAATCGTCTTGGGATAACCGTTAGAAACCTTAACAGGATTTTAGAATCAAAAGAAGACTTTGAAATGCATATTATTGATTGTAATTCCAAAGACAACACCTGGGATTATATTAAGAGCTTAAAAGACCCGAGGATTAAGACCAAAACCCGTTTTAAGGTTAACAGAGGCCCCATTTATGTTCTTAACTATAACCTCATGAAACGAAAAAAGGATCAATATTTCTTCACAATCGACAGTGATGTCTATATCAAAACAGAAAACTGGCTAAAAAAATATATGGAAGTGTTTGAGGCTTTCCCTGAAGTAGGACTCCTAGGGGTAATGAGAGATAAACCCTACCCAAGATTTATGCCCCCTGTCATACCTAAGGTTAGAGGAGACCTGACCTATCTACAACTGAAAAATGCCGAGATTGACGGGATCATGGATTTTGTTCCGGGACACCTTCAAGCCTTGAGACCGGAACTAATCGAGGTAATCGGATATTGGAGCGAAGAGAACGGTTACGGCGATGCTGAAATTTCCCCCCGGATAACTCATTACACCCCATTTAAAGCAGGCTTTCTCACCAATGTAGAAATCGATATGACCCAAACAATCGGTTGCAATGAATGTGAAGCCAGAAAGTTCTGCAAGCTTAACAGAAGTGTCAATACTTGTTATTCCTTGAGCAGAAAAGCAAACGTGAATGAAAGATTTGCCAGAAAGGCCAAATGGAAATATTTGGAGACATTTAAAGAATTGGCAGAAGGAAAACGCACCGCCTATTGCGCTTCGATTTTAGATCCTGAGTCCAGAAAAGGCCATTTATACCATGAAGACTGGGCTTTAGAGAATTTTGCATATTATCTTCAAAATTCAAATTAAAAATTTTTTCATTAATTTTTTTTTAAATAAAGGTACAACCTTAATTCATTTTTAATAAAATATATCGAGTTTGCCAACTCCACTGCACTCTTAGTGAGTGTAAATTCAGATAGATAGATTATAGGGAGGATTGATTGCATGGCTTCAATAACCCTATCACCTTCAGGCACAACGTTTGTTTCAAGCACCTTACAAGATTTGAACTTATCCGCTATTCCGCTTTTTATCGTTGGCACAAACCCTACCTTTGGAGAAAGTATTGGCTTACTGCAGTTTCCTCAGCCTCCGATACCTGTGACTACAGCTGACAAAGCAACCTTAAGGCTTTTTGTACTCTTTAAAACCGGTGTTGATCCCAGCCCCCTTCACGTCAACAGAGTGACGGAAGCTTTTGATATCACCACGGTCACCTATAATACAATGCCCGCCTTCGTAGACACCGGATCAATGGCGGAGATTGCTTCCAGCGATGTTGCCAAATATATAGAGATTGATGTCACCAGTTTGGTTAACCAATGGCTTAGCGATCCGCAATCCAACCACGGCATTGCCTTAACAAATTCCGATGGCACAACCGAAATCCAATTTGGTGGCAATGGCATCGGCGAAGCCTTTGAACCCCAGCTGGTTATCGAATATACCACGGTAACTCCCGACGAAACCGGTTATGCCTATATTTACAATACGGGCAATCAAACTATTCCGGTTGGAGGAGATATCCCTTTTAA
>DUML01000024.1 GCA_012839895.1 Peptococcaceae bacterium
AGCGCAAGCCATATAAGCCACCGCGCCGTACCGCCGTCAAAGAACACAAAGGGAAGCGTCCCGCTGATGGCTATCACAATTGAAGGCAACACTACAAGCCGAGCTCCAAGCTTATCCGTCATTTTACCGACCAAAGGCCGTGTTACCAGCATCCCCACACCTTGGGGAATCAACCAAAGTGCCGCTGTAATGACGCTGAGGCCACATACATTTTGAAAAAACAGCGGGAACAGAAGCATAGGCCCATTGGTGGCAAATCCGGCTAAAAACAGCGAGATAAATGCCGCACTGAAATTTTTTGCTTTAAACAGCTTCAACGGTATTAATACCTGCTCTTTTCTCTTCCACGCATAAAGCAAGTACGTAACCAGTGATATGGTGCCGATTACGAATGACAATATGCCCGTTGCTCGCGTGCTCTGTGCTCTGATCTCCGTCACACCAAAAATATACGTCCCCGCTAACAGTGCCAGCAACAGAATACCGAGCCAGTCCAGTTTTGCAGATTTATCCATTGCCTCGAACTTCGGCAGTTTCCATTGCATAATGAATATTGCAATAACTCCGACAGGAAGATTGACAAAAAACAACCACGGCCACTGTAAGTGCTGCAAAATCAATCCTCCGATAATCGGCCCGACAATTGGGCCAAAAACAATCGGGATCCCTACAATTGACATGGTACGCCCTAGGTAAGCACTGCCGGCAACCTGTGCAATCAACGCGGTAAGCGTTGGGATTATGATGCCAGAAGCAAAACCTTGCAGCACGCGAAATGCGATTAGGCTCTGCATATCCCAGGCAAGGCCGCATAACAGGGAACCTAACAAAAACAGCCCCATTGCGGTGAATTAATTGATAGGATTGAAGACACGGGAAGTCTGCGGGGAGACTTGTTACAGTTGCTCACACTTTATCAACGGATCTATGCGGAAGTTGGTCATGAGATAATGAATGCGATTTTGTTTGAGATGGGGCAAGACAACAAGAAAATGTCTGAAATTGAAACCAATGCGACAAACAAAAATATCCTGATCATGCGCAAATTGCTCGGGTTTGCCAAAAATAGAGGTGAAAAAATAAAAAATGTCAGCGATGCAACGCTGACCCTGCCTTTTGACTTGATCCGGGTAGAAAATCTCCTGCGTAAAAATGTTATTGACACCAAACGACTTGAGTTGTTAGTTGATGAGATATTGCTTCCGGTTTTTCTTGCGTAATGCCATTCCCTGAAATGTTATTTTTCAACATGCGAACTTATTGTTTTATTATGCTGTTGTATACAGCTAATGCGTCGATAATATTATACTGCTTAGAAAGGTGATCTCCTTTGGCACCGGCAGTAATTAGAATATATTCTAAATTACCTACTTTGGCGAGACTCGCGAGACATAAACCGGCTTCATCAGTATATCCGGTTTTTCCGCCTAAAATTTTCCCATTAATAATGTTTTGATCACCAAGTCTTTCATACATGGTACTGTAAAAGGTTATCCCTCCAGGATGCATATTAGTAGGTGGTGTTGAATAACGGAATGAAGTAAAAATCTCCCGGAAAATATCATTTTGTAAAGCATTGCTTAAAAGGACAGCAAGATCTTTGACTGTTGTATAGTGGTTTTCATTGTGAAGTCCGGTGACATTTGCAAAATGGGTATTTTTCAGGCCAAGGTCTTTTGCCTTTAGATTCATTAAGTTTACAAAATTTTGTTCTGAGCCCGCTATATGATGAGCAAGCGCAATACTGCATTCTGCGCCACTCGGTAGCATTGCTCCATATAACAAATCAATTGCCCTTACCTCTTCACCCGGTAGGAAACCTGCCATTGATGCATCCGCTTCGTACAGTCCAGCAATCATAGACTTGGTAATTCTAACTTTTTCATTCAGATCAGGCAAATTTTCTATCGCAACAATGGCTGTCATCATTTTAGTCAAAGAAGCCGGATAGATTTTTTCTTCGCTGTTTTTTTGCATCAATACAGTATTATCTTTTAACCGGACCAAAATCGCATTAGAACTGTTTAACTCCTCGGTAGATATTGAAACGGAGAAATAAGACTCTACTGGCAATGATATCTGGTGTAATTCATCATTATTTTCTATCTCATACGTTTGGTTGTTTCCTAAAACAATGATTGATTTGTGAACAAAAACAGTAATAACAACTACCAGCAAAAACATTGCCAATATGCCTATCCCTGATTTTTTCTTGCTTACATTTCCCACCATAAAAACAGCTCCTTATTCTGTGATGATATTATTCAACCACATAATAAGGAGTCCAGTACGACCCCGTCTAAATCAAAAATTATTCCGTTAATCATACCTTCACCTATTATTCGGTTAAATCTTTATGTTCAACTGCGATATGATATAAAGTTTCCAAGTTTTTTAGCAGTTCTATAGTTGCTTGTTTTGAATCTTTGTGTGTTAGTTTTCTTCGCCTAAAAGTTTGTTGATTTTATCGACTTTAGCGGTCATCATGTTAGTAAACCCTGGGCGCACATCGGCCTTCAACATAACTTCCGTGCGGATACCTTTCTTGGCCAACACGAAAGTGGCCTCTTTCACCACCTGCATTACCTCATCCCAGGGCCCTTCAATCTCCGTAAACATCGCATATATACGGTGCTGTAATCCTGATTCGCGGATCACTTTCACCGCTTCCGCAACTGCAGGAGCAAGCTCATCCCCAATGCCGATAGGCGTAATTGATACTGCAATTAATGTATTCATGACGTAAACCTCCAATATTAAATGGATTATTCAATATGTCCATCATGCTGTCATCAAGGACTTTTGAAGTCTCATTACAAATTCCTATTCCGCATCCTCATCCAACGTCTCAAGCAAAAAGCTCACTGGACGAAAGCCGTCATTGCAGGAAATCATCGCTGACCTCTTATTTTTCATCCAGCCGTTATAAAAATCTTCACCGCCGTGGGCAAGTGCCATAACAAAAGCAGACATGCTCTCCCATGCACCATCGCACATTTCTTTCGGCTTTTCCCACCCATTAGCAATAAAAACTTGTCCAATCTTCACATTGCAAGGGTTCTGTATAGGGTTTTCATATTTGTCTATCAAGTCTTGATAAATGGTTTGTTTCATCACCGTTATTTTCACTTTTTTCATAAATATCTCCAGTGTACTCCCCTTTTTCTATAGACTATATTATTGCCCTTTTCTTCTAAACTACTGGAAACAATATAAAAATGCCCACTGTCCATAAGGCATGGGAGATAATTAAAGGAAAGACGTTTTTTTCATACATATAAATAAAGCCCCAAAATAATCCTGCTACCAGAGCAGCCATGGTCAGCATGAAATTTCCGGAGGAAATATGAACACCCGCATAAATTATACTTCCTATTAACCAACCTTGAAATTCTCCGAATTTTTCCATAGCCCATTTTTGGAGGAAATTCCTCCAAAAAATTTCTTCTCCTGGACTGGTAATAAATAGCAGCACCAAGACAATTATTAAAACATTACCCTGGGTTCTAATATTATAAATTGATGATATTTGGGAACCAGCAAAATTAAATAAGAGTTGGGAGATAATATTACCCAGCCAGAAGATAAAATATAAAATTATTGCAGAGGCAACACCAATAAATAAACCTCTCAAAGTAATATCTTCTTTACGGAAGGGAAGCCCACCCCAAAAAATAGCCAGGATACTCAAAGTTGTTGCGGCTATGCTCATTGATAACCAGAAATTTAATAATTGAACTGAAAAGGTAAGATACCAAAAGATAAGTGCCAAGGTTAAAGTTATAATTACCTGAGAATCTTTGATCTTTTTATATGGCATGATTTCCTCCTAGATTATTGTGTTAAATTATAGTGTTAATTAATAAACCGGCAATAAACATAAAACCAAATTGAAAATGTAATTTAGCAGCATTCGCCTCTAAACAAGTTAAGATGTTTCTGTTACCCAGCTTAGAAATATAAGCATTTTTTAAAATCTTAGCCAATTTAGGAATTAATAAAAAAGGTAAAATAGATGATATTGGCAAAATATTAAAAATGATTAAAAACAAAAGAGAAGCAAAAGCCGCAATATTTAAAAGATAGTAAAACGAAAACGCCAAATTTTCACCTAATATTAATGCCAGTGTTTTTATTCCTGCTTTTTGATCATAATCAACATCCCTTAAGTCATTGGCATGAAGAATACCGGAAACAAGAAACCCAACCGGCAGGGATGCCCAAATAACATTTTCATTAAAGATACCTGTTTGAACATAATGGCTTCCCAGGACCATTAAAGGACCCATTAGGAAAAAAACCAGTAAAGTGCCAAAACCTTGATATTTATAAGGTAATGGTCCGGCAGTATAAGCATAGCCTCCCAGAATACCGATAAGTCCTAAGATTAATATTGGCCAACCTCTTAAATAAACAAAATAAACTCCAATGAGAGCCGCTAAACTAAAAGCTAAAATGCCGGCTCTTTTCATTTGTTCAGGTTTTAATATATTTTTCACTAATTGGGGGCAAGTTTCCGCAGATTCTATAGTATCAACCCCGGAAATAAAATCTCCATAGGTATTAATCAGATTAGTCCCAGAATGCAAAAGAGTTCCTCCAATTAAGGTTAAAAGGTAAAGACCCAAACTAAAAGTACCCTCAAAAGTATAGGCTAAAATAGCACCTAAAGTTACAGGAATTGCGGACGCGGTAAAAGACCATGGTCTTAAAGCTAAAAACCATACTTCAATCATTTACGGTTTAACCTCCTTGAGTTATTGGATCATCAACAGCTTTTTGCGTATCCTTCACCGATACTTTCATTTTTTACATAGATTGGGATTGGGAAAGTGGCTGCTTTATGCACTGTTTTTCCGAGCATCGAAGGCCGGAAAATATGTATATATAGCCGTCAGTATTAAAGGTACTTAACGGCTTACACCTTTTTCGCAATAATATTTTAACTGTTATTTTTGTGTGTGGCACCTTCAAATTTAAATTTTTTTGTAGATTTGGGCCTCTCTATTGCCAAGTTAGCTATAGAACAAAGCTGCGGCTCCATAACTGCTCAAAACACAGAAATCATTATTTTCACTATTTCATTTATAATACAAATATACTAAAATTAAATTGGCAGTCATGTACCGGGATAGGGTAGCTAGGGTTCCGCCTTACATAAGTTAAGGGTCAGTGACCGAGGGCTACAGATCCTGCTTTAGGCGGGAGGCACCTATTGGCATAAAAGGCCCGAGGGGGAAGGTTCAGCGTTTTTGCGTGCGCTGAAAATTTTCTCCTCGGGTAATTTTATTTTCATAGGAGGAATGAAATATAGGTAAAGTGCATGTTTTCTTCTTTTTTAGGAATATGTAATACTTAAGGGGGTTTTACAATGGGTCAATATGGAATAGCTTTAACCACATTTGCCAATGAACAGCAGGCCAAGCCTGTAATAGACGAAATTATAAAAGGCAAACTGGCGGCATGCGTTCAGGAGATTAAAATTAAAAGTCATTACATATGGAAAGGCGAACTTTGCCATGACGATGAAATTTTAGTGTTGTTCAAAACCAGAAAAGAATTATATCCCGAACTGGAGAAGAAGCTCTCGGAAATTCATCCCTTCGAGACACCGGAAATCCTGTTTGTAGACGTAGAACAAGGAAGCGCTGCCTATTTGGCCTGGATAGACGAACAAACAGGCAAGTGATTGGCTGGAGGCTGCAACCTGCCCGGCTTAGACAGGGGAGCCCGTACCAAGCTTTACCTTCTCCAAAACTTCCAAATTAAACTTTTTCATCTCCATAAAAGCCTCGTTCACTCTGCGCACTTGTTCCTCGGATCCACCATAAAGGACCTCTTCCCAGTTTGCAGGCAAAACCTGCCAGTAAACCCCGAATTGATCCTTGCACCAGCCGCAAATCTCCGCCTCGGGCACCGCTGAGAGTTTATGCCAGAAGTAGTCTATCCCCTTCTGGTCCCGGCAGTTTACAATCAGCGAAAAGGCCTCGTTGAACGTGTAGTCCACGTCATACCCGTTGTCCATAGCGACAAAGCCATACCGTCCAGCTTGAAAGTTGCATAGTTCACCTTTGCCTTCGGGGATGCGGCTTCGCCCTCTTCATATTTACTAATCTCTGCTATTTCCGAGTTTTTGAACACCTCTGCATAGTACTTTATTGCTTCCTCGGCTTTTCCGCAGACCCCGCCGGAGAACAGCAAGCATGGCGTTATCTTCTGAACTTGCTGTCCTCATTCCACCAACATTAATTGCCAGGACAAGTATATCTTTTCTTAGGCTAAATTTTATACTTTAATTTGATACGGTTATTCCAAATAACACAATTAATCAGCTCATTTTGGGGCACAAATGAACTCTTTTATTACTGAAAAACTCGTTTTTAGAGAATTACTTATTCTCGGAAACGAGTTTTTAAAATGGAAAGATAAAATCTTTACTTTTCCTGCATTAGTTTATTTGTAACTTGGCCAGGTATCCTTTGCGCCCAGCAGCTTATCGGCTTCTTGGGTAACTTTCCCTCCCGCCAGAACACCCTTTATCTCCAGCGTTTATCCTATAGAATCATTGACAATATTAAACTTGATATCATATTGATAATTATATGAGAAATCATAACCGGAATAATGCTCCCATTACTTTTTTTGTACATAACATATCCAAATGTATACCCTAACAAAAAAGCATTTATAATTCTAACAAAGATATCTACTATAGATGCTGAACCTCGTATTACAAAATGTGGCAATGCGAATATTACTGCCTGAACAACATTTCCCTTTGAAAATCCAAGGTGTTTAACAAGTTGATTTGCAACAAATCCACTAAAAAAGATCTCTTCTGCAATTCCCGTTTTCAAGCCATAAAGCAAAAGGTACAAGAAGAATGTTAATGATGTAAAGCCTTGTTTATCAGCAATACTCCTTCCACTATACCCTAATTTGATTACTAAAATATTAGTTGATAATGTCACTAAGTATACTACACACAATCCTACGCTATCCTAACCACCGCAAAGCAATGACATCTAAATCGTTCTGTCACACTCCAAATCATATCTTTGGACTAATTTCCACGAAGCGATATTTTTCCTATTTTCACCGCCCCCTCATCAAACCGTACTTGCGGTTTTCCCGCATACGGCTTTCCGATATTCTTCTCCCTTCAGCATTCAGCCGCAAATAATCTCTAAAATGAGAGGAACGTAAATAGCTCCCCAGTAATATTAATGCAACTGCAAGATACAGCACAGTAAATACCACAAAGAAATAAGTGTCATCCGGGCAGAATGCCATCGAAAGATTAAAACAGAAATGAACCCAGAATGCGTTAAAAAGGTTATCCGACTTCTTCATAATAACTGCCATAATAAATGTTAATGCTGTCAGGAGCACTAAATTTTCAATGATATAAAGAAGCAGTGACCATCCGCTGTAATCGGTCGAGACAAACCAAAGCGGCGCGTGCCAGAATGCCCAGATTACACCCAAGATAACGTTTCCTCTTATGAATCCATATCGTTTCTCTAACCCCGGACGCAGGTATCCACGCCAGCCCGATTCTTCGCCGGAAGCTCCCTGTATAAGTGTGAAAAAAATGATGCCCGGCACTATGGAAGGATTAAATATAAGCTGCTCACTGATAGACATCTTTCTAGCTACGGAAATTATTAATGAGGATAATATGAGAACTCCCGCCGCAATTGCAAATACAAGTAAAATATGACCAATATGTAGTTTGTCTTTGAAAGCTTTTTGATAAAACTCCTTTACTGTTACGCCAGGCTTGAGCTTTTTCAACATAACAAGGAGCACAATCGTCGGGGACCAGCTGCATAATACAACAACCCATTGCATCGTCTCAGGTGTACCATGCAATACCTGTGATACCAGGCCGCCAAGCCCTAAGACCATTACCCAAAACAACAAGTAAGTATTCATTACATACTTCCACATTACGTTAAGCTCTTTCTCTTTCACAATACTTCTCCTCTCTTTCGCTCTACAGTTTTATAGTGCAATACCTGGCTGCCTGTATCGGGACATAAATTACAAACTATTTATCAATGCTTTATACATTTTTGAAAAAAAACTTTCCAGTACTTCTTTATCAGTGATTAGTATATCTTGTATATCCGTCCACCTCACAATTAAAAAAATCAGCTATAATTCAAGGTTCATTACTATCATAGCAATCGAACCTGTAATACAGCTGATATAAATCTTAAATTTACCTTAAATTTTAAGAACTGTAATCCGAAAGGTGCTGCCCCCAACCCTCTAATCTACATTCATTCCAGTACACTCATTCTTTCGTCCTTGTTATCAACACTAAGCACTTCACATGAATTGAGGCGACTCAAAGACATATCACTGCTCATCTCTGATAAGTTTAACAATCGATTCTATATGGCTCGAATTGATGGAATTGATGTAAAACCTGCGAGATATTTTTAATCATTTTTGCTGTTCGCCGCTTTACTCAAATCCCGCATAAAGGCTCCAAGTGCCGCTGATGACTTCTGCAAGAGTCGGTACATTTTCAGATGATTCTGCTCTATTTGAAGATGTGGAAGCAGCAGTGCCTTGGTTATTCCCCTTGTCACTGCATCCGGTTATTAACGCCATACAAACAACGGCGACGAAAAGAGTGATGAGTATTTTCTTCATTCCTATTAGCCACCTTTCAAGTGTTTTTTTAATTCTATAAACCAATCTACTTCACTGAAATTCTCACTGGTACAGAATAAAGCGATTAAAACCTTATCTCTTTACCTCGGCAAGGCGCAAGTACACGAAACCGATATTCCCGTCCCCTCCGTCAGCGTTTGATTTATCCGGATGCAATACGACATAAAGAAATAATCTGACCTTACCGCGATTTTATGGACACACAGAACGTGTGATAAAATAAAATCACGGAGGTGTCCCATATGAGAACTTTTGATAAAGAGTATAAGTTAATGGCTGTCAAACGTGTAAAGGAAAGCGGGAAGTCGGTTGCTGAGGTAGCACGCGAGTTAGATATAAGTCCTAATACGCTACACGGCTGGATTAGCAAATTCGGTAAACATGGTGATAAGGCATTTCCCGGCAGCGGTAACCTGTATGAAGCTGACGATGAACTGCGCAGATTACGCAAAGAAAATATGGATTTGAAAGAGGAAAACGCCATCTTAAAAAAGGCGGCAGCCTACTTCGCGAAAAACCTGAAATAGAACGCTTTAAGTTTATGGAGAAATACCGCTCTGA
>DUML01000126.1 GCA_012839895.1 Peptococcaceae bacterium
GAGGTTAAGGAGGACAAAGTCCTAAAGATAAAGCTTAGAATGTTGTGCAGTTTTGAAAGAATAATCTGGTGACAATACCGGAGGGGTACCACCCGTTCCCATCCCGAACACGGAAGTTAAGACCTCCAGGGCCGACAATACCATTAAAGGGAAGATAGGTCGTTGCCAGGTAATCGAAACAGACACTTGTAAACCAAGTGTCTGTTTCGCATTTGTAGGAAGTTTGAGTACCATCCAGGGCCGACGATACCATCACTGGGAAAATAGGTCGTTGCCAGGTAAAAAGAAGAGACTACTTCGTAAGAGGTAGTCTCTTTACATTATTTTACTTGAACAGTTGGAAGTTAGAGGAACCTCCAGGGCCGACAATACCATCACTGAAAAGATAGGTCTTCGCGAAATTATAGTACTTCATGTTAAAATATGAGAAATTATACTAATTATTGCGAAAATTAAGAAAATAAATATTATGGTGGAGGTACATGCTGAATAATGTCGAATAATCATTCGACGTAAGTTTTTGGACCTAGTCGGGATGCATTCAATACCCCGATTATCTCCTGAACCAAAAAAAGGTTTGAAAAAAAGGTTTGAAGGGGGGGAGAGTTTGTGGAAAAAAAATCAAATCTTAACGGGAAGGCACTTATTTTTGTACTCGCAGTCGTAATTATTGGTACCGCTGTTGTAGCGTCAACTATTATGAGTCTCTAAATTAAGCTTGGAAGTACAAAAAGGCTGCCAATCTTCTTATCTTAGATAAGGGGATTGGCAGCCTTTTAATTTTGTCATTTATTAAATAAGCAAAGATTCATTGTAAAATGAAATGCAACAATAAACTATAGAACCACAGCAAGAAACCGAGTATGATATTGGTGACCAATCAATCAACATACGGAGGTTTCTGCTATGGCTCTTAATAAGAAGCATACCACATCCGCACGTACTTTTAAACATCTATCGAGTTATCAAAGAGGTAGTATTTATTCCCTCTTGCAAGAAGGCTATAATCCAAGCTATATTGCCAAAAAATTAGGGCGACATCGTAGCACTATTTACAGAGAAATAAAACGTGGTACTACTACCCAAAAGAGATCGAACTTAACCACATACGAGGCATATTTTCCTGAGACAGGCCAGGCAGTATATGAAAAGAATCGTTCAGCTTGCGGTAAGAAATCCAAGTTACTAGAGGTAGAATCTTTTCTTATATATGCTGAAGAAAAAATCCTGAAGGAGAAATGGTCTCCTGATGCAGTTGTAGGCAAAGCTAGACTATTTATGGATAGATCTGAAATAGTGTGTACTAAAACTCTTTACAATTACATTGATCAGGGATTGCTTAGAGTTCGTAATATGGATCTCCTACTAAAGATACGTCGTAAGCCTAAAAGAATGTCATTAAGGCAAATAAGCGTATTTACGGTGAGAGTATCACTCAACGACCTAAGGCTGTTGAAGAACGTAAAGAATTTGGTCACTGGGAGATCGATACCATTGTCGGCAAACGATCCGGAGATCAGGCACTTCTTACACTTACAGAGAGAAAGTCACGTGAGCATTTGA
>DUML01000025.1 GCA_012839895.1 Peptococcaceae bacterium
ATAAATACTACCTCTTTGATAACTCGATAGATGTTTAAAAGTACGTGCGGATGTGGTATGCTTCTTATTAAGAGCCATAGCAGAAACCTCCGTATGTTGATTGATTGGTCACCAATATCATACTCAGTTTCTTGCTGTGGTTCTATAGTTTATTGTTGCATTTCATTTTACAATGAATCTACTAAAGAATTTATAAAAATTTCTTATGGATTGATTCACAGTTCTTTATAATTAGGAAAGAATAGTAATACTGTCTCCTGCTTTAACCCAACCGGGAGTGATAACAATGGCAAAAATCCCCTCTCGTGGCATTACACAATCCCCGGTTGTCTTTCTGATAGCACAAGCCTGATGACACTCTTTGCCGATCTGAGTTACTTCTATCACAGTCTCACCGATCTGCAGTCTGGTACCAATAGGCAACTCATAGAGCGTAATCCCCTCAGTTGTAATATTCTCGGCGAAAATTCCGACTTCAAGATCTTTTAAGCCCATCGCTTCTACTTTGGCATAGCTTTCTTTTCCTAAAAGGCTAACCTGCCTATGCCAGTCCCCAGCATGAGCATCTCCTTTTAGTCCGTGGCCTACTTCAAAATACCCTTTTTCCACGGGTCTTTTTGGTATTCCCTTTCTGTCACTGCTGTTAACCGCCACTACTTTAGCCATGCTGCTTCCTCCCACTTCTTAATCCATTATTATTTAATATCATTGCTAGGCTAATTCCAACTTTAGAAATAAATCTTGGTCAATTATTCTCGAAAGCCCACATTGTTTTGGGTCTATGCTCCTTCTGTACTTTAAAAATTTTACTTTCTTAAGTATTTGCCGATCAGCAAATCGGCAATTCCGGCGTAATCATCCAAAGCAAAAACCGGAACAGGAACGGATATTTCCTTCAAATCTGTCACAACCCCTATTAAGTACTCCAGAGGAGAGACCAATTCGGTTCCCATCTCTTTCCTGATAACCTCAATTCTTGGTTTCTCGGCAGCTTTATAGCCTTCTACTAGAATTAAGTCAACATCTTGGATCAAAGCAGCTACCTCATCTAAATCCTTTTTCTCCTGGGTTTTCTGGATTAGGGCAAATCTATCTGGTCCTATAATGGCAGTTGCTCGGGCTCCGGCTTGAGCAAACCGCCAGCTGTCTTTGCCGGGAACGTCTATCTCAAAACCATGGGAATCGCTTTTGATAGCTCCTACTCGGTAGCCCCGCCCCACCAGTTCAGCTATAAGCTTCTCCATAAATGTGGTTTTGCCTGTACCGGAACGAGCGGCAACTATACAAACTAGAGGAATCTTGCTCATTTTCTCTTCAGTCCTTTCCCTTTTATATCA
Source organism: Peptococcaceae bacterium (assembly GCA_012839895.1). Taxonomy (GTDB): domain Bacteria; phylum Bacillota; class Desulfitobacteriia; order Desulfitobacteriales; family Syntrophobotulaceae; genus DUML01. The sequence goes on from DUML01000025.1 coordinate 1,338, forward strand.
GAAGCCAAGGTTTTTTACTTGGGAATCCGTTGCTTAAGGCCTATTTAGCTTTTCCGCACAGTCACCTGTTAAGCCTTTTAGAATTTCTATGCCATGCCCGAGAGCCGGCATGACCACATTGAGACACTCCTTGATGGCTTTAGGGCTGCCGGGAAGGTTAATAATAATAGACTGGCCCCTTATCCCGGCTTCTGCTCGGGACAACATGGCCATAGGGGTTATTTTCAGGCTTTCCAGGCGCATCGCTTCCGCAATCCCCGGAGCCCTTTTTTCCACTACAGCCAAAGTGGCTTCAGGGGTGACATCCCGGGGAGAAAAGCCTGTACCCCCGGTGGTCAAAATTAAATCAAGCTTAAGCCCGTCGGCAAATTCAATTAATTTACTTTCAATCATCTTTTGCTCGTCAGGGATAACGGCCGTAGCTTTAACTTCCCAGCCGTTTTCAGTGACAAGCCGGGCAAGAAGCGGGCCTCCCCGGTCTTCCCGCTCTCCCCGGGAACTTCTGTCACTAACTGTGATTATTCCTACACTTACCACAGGTTTAACCCCTTTCTTTAAGCATTTTTACCCCGGACGTATTCGCCGCTTTTGCCGCCGTTTTTTTTCACCAAGCAGATATTGCTGATCACCATGTCTTTTTCCACGGCTTTGCACATATCATAAATAGTCAAAGCCGCCACGGAAACAGCAGTCAAGGCTTCCATTTCCACTCCCGTCTGGCCGGAGTTTTTAACTGTGGCTTCGATTTCCACTTTGCTCTCCTCTTCATTAATCTTAAATGTAATATCTACTGCCGAGAGCAAAAGGGGATGGCACATGGGGATGATATCAGGGGTTTTTTTTGCTCCAAGAATCCCCGCAACCTGCGCTACGGCCAGAACATCGCCTTTAGCCATTCCTCCGGTTTTAATTAATTCTAAAGTGCGAGGGTTCATATGTACTTCCCCCCTGGCTACAGCTACCCGGGCAGTAACATCCTTTGTGCTGACATCCACCATCCGGGCTCTGCCTTCCGGATTAAAGTGGGTTAATTCTTCCATAAGTTTAACCCCCAATCTCATTCATATTTCTCTGGGCTTCACTGGCCCCCTTGGTACTGATATAATGCTTAGCCGGCTTAGCCTTAATAGCTTCAAACAGTAACCTTAACAATTCATCAGGGTGAACACCTTTTAGATTAACTTCTTGATTGGAATGCAAACAGGGTTTTAATTTGCCGTCGGCTGTTAGCCTAATTCTGTTACAATAATTGCAAAAATGACTGCTAATGGGGCTGATAAGTCCGACTTTACCCTTGGCGTTAGGCAGTTTATACAACCGTGCTACCGTCCCGGGACCTTTAAAGGGTAAAGGAATTAAGCGCGGAAGTTTATCCAAAACCGTTTGATTGGAAATAAAGGAGCTTTTTCGCCAAGCTTGGGCTTCGCCCAAGGGCATTAATTCAATAAAACGTACTTCCAAATCCCTTTTGAAAGTTAAATTAACAAAATCAATAATTTCATCATCATTAAAGCCTCCTATTAAGACTACGTTAAGCTTAATGGGAGTAAGACCAACTTCTTGAGCGAGCTCAATTCCTTCCAGGACGTCATCCAGACGGCCGCAGCGGGTTATCCGGCGATACTTTTCCCGGTCCAAGCTGTCTAGGCTGACATTCACCCTGTTCAAACCGGCATTTTTTAGATCCCGGGCGTACTTTTTAAGAAGAATACCGTTTGTTGTGAGGGCAATATCTTTTAACCCTTTAATCTGCGCTAAGTTCTCAACAAGCTGCAGAAGTCCTTTGCGTACTAAAGGTTCCCCGCCGGTAAACCTCAACTTCTCGATCCCCAGTCGGACGGCGGCTCGAACAATATTCTCGACTTCTTCCAGGGAGAGTATATCTCTATGCTCTCTTTTTTCAATCCCTTCAGCGGGCATACAGTAAGCACATCTCAAATTGCAGCGGTCCGTAACCGAAACCCGCAGATAGTTAATTCTTCTCCCGTAGCTATCTAGCATCTCTTTAGCCCCTCCCATAATAACATCTTGGGTAGGTGCAGACATCACAACCAAGACATAAACCGCCTTCACCCACTCTGATAAAATCTTCTTTGATCAGACGATCGCCGGCAAAAATCCTAGGGAGATAAACATCTAAGGCAGTTGTTTGGAAATAAATGGCCGCTCCCGGAACCCCAACCAGGGTTGTCTTGCCTTTATACGCCAACATAAACATATTGCCCGGTTGAATTGGCGCTCCGTAAGTAATAACTTCTGCCCCTGAATTTTTAATGGCTCCTGGGGTAAGATCATCCGGGTCAACGGACATTCCACCTGTTAGTATAATCAGGTCGGCTTCCCGAGAAAGGTAATCGGCTATGGCCTCATCCAAAAATGCTCTAACGTCCGGGCAATATACCTGTCCTAAAATTTCATTCTCATAAAGATTTAACTTTCGCTGGATAACCGGGCCAAATTTATCTTCAATTCTTCCTTTAAAGACTTCACTGCCGGTAATAATAATTCCGACTTTCAGCTTTTTAAAAGGTAAAACTTCAAAGACAGGGCCTCGGCTTTGACATAGTTCTTCAAGATATTTAATTTTCTCTTCTTGAATAACTAAAGGGATAATGCGGCCGGCAGCCAACTTATCTCCCGGTTGGACGGGATAATTATTAGGCCGGCAGGTTACGGTGACATTTTCAATGGAATTTATCTCTTTAAGCAGTGAACTGTTGACTTTAAATAAACCCCTAATTGAGGATTGAAGCGTTGTTTTGCCTTCTTGAGGCTGAGTATAGGTTATATTGACACTCTTGACAGCTTCAGCGATCCGGACGGCGGCCTCATCCTCATGGATTTCTCCGGCATTCTCTTCCCAAACAAAAATATGTTCTTTCCCGATCCTTTTTAGTTCTTCCACATCCTCAGACCTGATGACGTGTCCTCTGGCAAAAACCCTGCCCTTAAACTCTCCGGGTATCACTTTGGTTATATCATGGCAAAGGGTAAGGCCTACGGCATCCTCGACTCTTATTTTTTTCATGCTCATCCCTCACTGTCTATTCATCTAAATAATTGCTTCGTCAAGAGCAAACCTTGATCTAATTCCTAAATTAATCTAAAAGAAAAGCAGAAAGCTTGCTGCCGGCCTGTAAAGGACCGCTTCCTGCCGGAATCTCCGCCAGGATGTTGCAACCAATCATGGAGTGCAAAACACCGTTTCCTTGTCCGCCGGTTACTTCCATGAAAGCAATACCTTTTTCCAGCCGGAGTTTACCCCTTAAAAACCTTCTTCTGGGGCTGGCCTTTGAAAAATCATTTTTTAGAGTTACCTCAATTTTAGGATGCAGATAATCCACCCTGCCCGCCATTTTTTTAATATAAGGTACCCCCAGAAGGTGGAAAACCACCAGAGCGGCAGCAGGATTGCCGGAAAGGCTTAAAATTACTTTTCCTCCTTTAACCGCTGCAAGGTTGGGAGAACCGGGTTTAATATCTATCTTCCAGTAGAGAGTTTCGGCCCCGATATACTCCATAGCCTCATCCAGCACATCATAGTCCCCCACTGAAACACCGCCTGTGGTGATAACCATGTCTGCCTTTTCCAGAGCTTCTATAAGCCTTAAACCCACTTCTTCCTTCTTATCCCGGGTTGTGGCCAAAATAAACGGCTGCGCCTCCAATTCCCGGCAGTAGGCTGCCAGAGTGTAGCTATTGCTATTGCGGATTTTGCCGGGTTGAAGGGGTTCATAAACATCCAACAGCTCATCGCCCGTGCTGATTATGGCAATCCGAGGGCGCTCGTAAACCGGTACCTCGGTGATACCTAAGGAAGCCATTAAACCCACAAGAGGTGGGCTTATTACCGCTCCCAGGCAGGCAATTTTATCCCCCTGAGCCACGTCTTCCCCAGCCGGCACTACATTTTGCCCGGCCTTTAACTTGGAAAAGATTAAAACCTTCTTGTCTTTGACTTCCGTTTCTTCAAACTTAATAACAGCATCGGCTCCTTCCGGAACCGGGGCTCCGGTCAAGATTTTGACAGCCGTCCCGGGCAAAACTATTTTCTTTGGTGCATACCCGGCAGGCACTTCTTCAATAATTTCCAGCCCAACCGGAGAGTCCGGCGAAGCTTTAACAGTATCTTCCGCTCGTAAGGCATAACCGTCATAGGGAGAACGGGCAAAAGGCGGAATGTTTTCCTTAGCCACAATATCCTCAGCCAACACCCTGCCCAAAGAGTCTTGCAAACCCACATACCCTGTTTGCAAACTCGGGCAATGTTCCATTAACAGTTCTTGAGCCTCTTCCAAAGAAATATTTTTTCTCATAAGCCATCCCCTTGTCCCAAATATTTTCGAAACACTTTTGAAACAATCAAAAAATCCTTGTCCCGATTGGACAAGGATTTAAAACTCCTTATGCTGGGCCCGTAAAATTAATAACCCAGACCTTCTCCTTTCCAAACCGGGAGGTATAGCCGTTTCCAGTTATACCCTGTGAGCTTTTTTAGCTCAGGCTCATGCTCATAGAACACACCTTAGAGTCATGAGCTCGGAGATATTTAATTTATGTAGTTATTCAATTTCTATTTGTTTTTATTGTACAATATCTTGTCTATTTTTAACAGTATGAATTTAATACTTTTTTAGATTTTTTTGTAAACACCCAATTTACATTGTAAATGCAATCTTTGGAATGTTTGCTGTCAAATAATTTTCAAAATTTTTTAAAAATTTGTCCATTTAACCCAATCATTGAAGGATTTTATGTTTTAAGTATGGAATTATTTGGAGCGGTGATTAAGATGAAACAGTACAACGACAACCTCACTTTTACTTTTATGCTTGGGACCGTCATTGTCATTTTTATTATGATGGGTCTTAAATTATCTTGGGATTATACTCAACAACAAAAGCAAGTGCAAAAAGAATTATTGGAAAAAGCCCAAGTGATCACTAAACAGCAAAAAGCAATCTGGGAATTTATGATTATTAATCAGGATCGAATTAATTACGACGCCCAAGGAAACTTCGAGTTTAAACACCTCAACTGCTCAACAGTGGCCATGGGAGTAGGGGTTATTTTAGCCGAGATGACAGATACCGATTATACAATCAAACCTACCAATATTAATTACCGCAATGCCCTTAACGCTCCGGATGAATTTGAATTGGCTTCCCTTTATAAATTTCAAGCAAACCCCAAGCTCCAAGAGTACTGGGCAATTACAACTGATAATGGGGAAAAAGTCTTCCGCTACCTTTCTCCCCTAGTCATTACTGAAAGTTGTCTGTCCTGCCACGGTGAGCCCAAGGGGGAGTTCGATATATCCGGCTATCGCAAAGAAGGCTATGCCTTGGGAGATTTAGGCGGCGCCATTAGTCTGACAATGCCCATGAACATATCTTTACAAAACATTAAAGCCAACTTGATCAGCAACACTGTCTTCTTCTTGGCTTTAATGCTGGCCTGCATTGTAATAATTTACTTTCTGGTAACCAGATTGGTAATCCGTTCCTTAAGTGAGCTGGAAGAAGCCGTAGGGGAAGTGGGCAGAGGCAACCTGAATATTAACCTTGCCAATTTAAAAGCCCGGGGAGAAATTAAAAGGTTGGCTAACCATTTTCAACACATGACCAACCAGCTGCGGGACCTCTACAATACCTTGGAACAAAAAGTAGAAAATCGAACCAAGGAATTGCAAAAAGCCAATAAAATTCTGGAAAGACACCAATATGAATTACAAGAAGCCAATAAAAAACTGCAAGAAGCCAATAAGTTCAAGTCGGAATTCTTAGCCTTAATGAGCCACGAACTGCGAACGCCGCTCACCTCAGTGCTGGCTTTTACGGAGATCTTAGCTTCTGAGGTCGGACCTCAGGCTGAAAAGACCCAGCACTATTTGGAAGAAATCAAAGCCAGCAGTCAAGTTCTCTTAGGATTAATTAATAATATCCTGGAAATGGCCAAGATTGAAGCCGGCAAAAGTACTCTGCAGATTGAAACAGTAGATCTTAGCGACGTTATAGCCTCGGTGGAAACGGTAGCGATGCCTCTGGCCTTAAGGAAAAACATTAACCTGAAAGTAATGATTTCCCCTGACATCCCTCTCTTAAAAGCCGACCCGGAAAAGCTTCGCAGCGTGGTGGAAAACCTGGTTGGCAATGCCCTTAAATTTACCAATAAAAACGGCCAAGTTGAAATTAGCGCTGACTATTCCCCTGCGGACAACCAAGTACTAATTAAAGTTAAAGATACCGGGATAGGCATTAAGAAAGAGGAACTTCAATTTATCTTTGAAAAATTTACCCAAGCGGATTCTTCCATTTCCCGCAATTACGGAGGTACCGGCTTAGGTCTAGCTCTTACCAAGGAATTCGTCGAACTCCACAAAGGCTGGATCAAAGTGGAGAGTGTTGTCAACCAAGGAACTACCTTTACTGTTGGGCTCCCCTGCGTAAATAACCTTAGCAGTAATGAGGAAGGGACTTTCCAATAGTTATTAGGCCTTTTTGATTATCCGAAAGGAGGTAATTTAAAAAGTGACTGTTAAAAAAATCATGTTGGTTGACGATGAAGATAGTATCCGCAAAGTAGTGGAGCAAATAATTAAAAAAGACGGTTATAACTTCTGCTATGCAGACAATGGTGAAGAAGTGTTAGAAATGTTTAGACAAGAGAAACCGCATCTCATAGTCTTAGATGTAATGCTGCCGGGAATTGACGGTTTTGAGCTCTGTCGACGTATTCGCCAAGAGAGCTCGGTCCCAATTATTATGCTATCTGCTAAAGGTGATATTGTTGACAAAAGTGTTGGCTTTAATATGGGGGCTGATGATTATATCCCTAAACCTTTCAGCCCCATTGAACTTTCCCTGCGCATAAAAGCCTTAATCAGAAGAACAGAAACCCAAGATAAAGTTAAAAAATTTCCGGAAATTATCAAGATCAGAGAATTAGAAATAAATTGCCTCCGGCATGAGGTAAAGGTAAGAGGGGAAAAAATTGAGCTTACTCCCAAAGAATTTGAACTTCTCTCTTTTCTTGCTAATAACCCTGGCCAGGTGTTTACCCGCCAACAGCTTTTCAATACCCTTTGGGGTGAAGATTGTTTTCAGGACACAGGGACAATCACTGTCTTCATCCGCAAGATCAGGGAGAAAATAGAGCTTAATTCGGCCAAGCCAGAGTATATTTTAACGGTCTGGGGGGTAGGATATAAGTTTTGCAATGAATAAACCTATTTATTTTAATCATCAGAGTAATTTTTTGCATTACTTAGCGAACCGTTAAAGCAGAGAAGCGTCGTGAACGCAGCTGATACAGCGTTAAATTGCACCGTGGTTCACATCGAGAAACAGCCCGGAAGTTAATGTGCAATAGCTGTAGCAGCAAGTGAACAGCTTCGGCGCGTGTTGAGCAGGTAATGCAAAAATATGCTAAGTATAATTGTTAAATCCCGTACTGGGTGAAGTACGGGATTTAACATTGGGTCATATGAAGAAGAGGGGTATCAAAATGGCTGCCAATTAAAACATTCCTATGGTTGTTTGCACTCCAGAAGCATAGAAGAGATAGCGCCCGATTACTTCGCCTACGACCATAATGGCCAAAGTCAAATAAATCAACCCTGCCGGACTTGTTTGAACAGCCGCACCTTCGCTGGCAGCAGCAGCTTCCCCAAATCCCTGTTGTCTTATTATGGGTTGAGATCCTTGAAGCTGCTTCCAGGCAGCAAAAATTAAGAGCAGCCCGCCACACAAAGTCAGAAGCCAGCGAATTGCCATCACCAAGCCATATTGCTCGGAAAGCAACTGGGTACTGGCTTGGCCTGCGCCGTTAGAAGCAGCAAGAGATACCAAATAGCTGGGCACAATGATTATTTGGATGGCAATTGCCGCCAGTATTATTAAAGAGGTTGGCGCCAGAATACTGGAATATAAACTGTTTTGAGTATTCATTTTCTCTTTGCCCAGGAAAAACGCCAGGCTTCCAATAGCAACCAAGCTTCCAAGGATAAAGCAAGCGGCATAAAAGACTATAAAGGTATGCACACCCTGCCAGGCAGGAATAAAAGTGGCGTTATAAATACTGCTCATGCAATAAATATCTGCCAAGCCTACTAGAGAAGTTATAACTACCAAAGCGGAAGACATTTTGCGGCTCCGATTAGCCAAGAAGGCTGTAACAAAGAGCAAGACGACAAAAATGATCATAAGCAAGATCTCCCGGCTTAACCAAGAAGTACCAAGTTTAAGAACGGAATTAGGCGCCTTAAAAGGACTTCCCAAATGGAACAGAGAGGCTATCATTCCGATTATAGCTATGATTCCCGCAATATATTGAACATTAATTGTCAGCTTTAAGGCTTGCTCTGCTTCAATTTGGTTTGTCAAGCGCTTATTTATTACATAGGACATTATATAAGCGCCGACAGCAGCTTGGATAAGCAAAGTATAGATTATTAAAGACCATTGGTTAGTAACCATGCTCTTACCCCCTTTTCTAATACTGAATGGCATTTTTGTGTGCTTTGAACAAAGTGGCAGGTTTAGTAAGGCTGGAATCAGGTAATCCTTTGAAATCCTTGGTAGTACCAGGATACTTTAGCTGCAGCTCTTCAATTGGTCCGAAGTCTAAAGCACGGCAAGGACAAGCATCAACACAAGCGGGATTCTGCCCCTTAGCCAAAAGATCGTGACAAGCATCACATTTAGTCATTTTTTTGCCGTCAAATTGCCTGGCTTTATATGGGCAAGCCCATTCGCATAAACGGCAACCGATGCATCTGTCTTCGTTTATAAGCACCAGGCCGTCGTCAGCGCGCTGGTAGGATGCCCCTGTCGGACAGACATCTACGCATTTCGGTTCTTCACAATGGTTGCAGGACATGGAAATATAATAAGCATAGACGTGGGGTACTATCCCATAGCCGCTTACTGTGTAACCACCGCCTTCCACCTCAAACACCTGGCGGAAAAGCTGGCCGATTTTAAGGTCGTTTTTATCTTTGCAAGTTATCTGACAGGTCTTACAGCCTTGACAACTGTTGGTATCCACATAAAAGCCCAATTTTTTGCTCATAATATCACCCTTTCTATTAACTCTTAAGCTCCCTTGTTCTCTTAAGCTTTCTTAACTTCCACAAGATTGGTATGCTGAGGGTTACCTTTGGCCAGAGGTGTCGGATGATATTTGGTAAGGGTATTAATGCATCCCCCTTTATCTACGCCGCTATCGTCAGGTGTATACCAGGCTCCTTCAGGCATGGCCACTACTCCCGGCATAATCCTGACAGTAACCCTAGCTTCAATTTCCAGTTCTCCGCGGTCATTAAAGACCCTGACTCTGTCCCCGTTCTTGATGCCCCGGGCCTCAGCATCCAAGGGATTGATCCAGAGACAATGTTTCTGAGCCTCCTGGAGCCAGTCGATATTATGGAAAGTGGAATGTGCGCTGGCTTTATAATGCCATCCGAAACACTGCAGAGGATATTTCTCCCTTAAAGGATCAGCAGGGCCTTCCCAGCTTTCAATATATTTCGGGATAGCAGGAATTTCCGGGTTATTCATTTCATACAACCTTTGGGAAAAGATTTCAATCTTGCCGGAAGGAGTCGGGAAAGGATTATTGGCGGGATCTTCTATTTGCTGCTTAAAGGCAACCAAGGGTTCCGGGAAACGCCACTTGTAAACGCCGCGTTCTTTAAACTCTTCATAAGTTGGGAATTCGGGGTGGTTAAGTCTGGTCTGCTCTACGATATATTTAACCCAATCCTGCCTGGTTTTTCCTTCCGTAAACTTATCTTTAAACCCTAATTTATCGGCTACTTCCGACATCCAATCATAACCGTTGCGGCACTCGAAAGGCGGATCCACAGCTTTCCCCTGATAAAGAACATAATCGCCGAAAATCCAGGGAGTAGTAATATCTTCTCTTTCAAAATACATATCTGAGGGCAATAAAATATCAGCAAATTTAGCGCTGGGGGTCATGAACTGATCAGCAACCAAAATGAATTCACATTTGCTTTCATCCTGCAAAATTCTGACTGTATTATTAATTTCGGAATGCTGATTAATTAAAGTATTGCCGGCTACATTGAAGATCATCTTAATATTAGTGCTTAAACGCTCCGCACCAGTTACCCCGTCTTTGGCCGTCATTTCCGTGCCTCTTTCGATGGCTTCTGTCCACATAAACATGGAAATAGCGGTTTTAACCGGGTTGGCAGCAGGCAGGCCGGCAACTTTGGTCCGACCCCAATAACCGGAACCGGAAGCCCAGCCTCCAAGGATCCCTACATTGCCTGTGATTGAAGCTAAAACTGTTGCCCCTCTTACCGGCTGTTCCCCATAGGCATGGCGTTGGGGCGCCCATCCTTGGACAAGGGCTGCCGGCTTAATTGTCGCATATTCCCTGGCCAGTTGCCGGATCTTGCCTGCGGGAACCCGACAGATTTTTTCAGCCCATTCCGGTGTTTTGGGGACTCCGTCACTTACCCCCATGATATAGCTTTTCAGGGAGTTGCCTGCAGGAATGCCTTCAGGCATCTGGTCTTCATCAAAGCCCAGACAATATTTAGCCACAAAATCTTTATCATAAAGATTTTCCGTAATCATGACATAAATCATGGCATCCATTAAAGCATTATCAGTAGTAGGAAGAATCGGAATCCATTCATCGGCCAAAAGCGCCGCAGTATCCGAATAGCGGGGATCAATTACAATTATTTTAGCTCCGGCATCTCTGGCTTTCTTCAAGATATAGGGGGTATTAGTGGAAAAGATTGTCTCCGCCGGGTTATGCCCCCAAAGAATTATTAGCTTGGAATACAGCAAACTGTCATGGGAATTGCCGGTCGAAGTAGTGCCGTAAGTATAAGGGGTAGCCACATGGGTACAGGCCGTACTGTAATTGTTATACTGGTTAAGGTAACCTCCGTTTAAACCCAATAACCTTTTAGCAAAGTTTCTTTCAGCTAAAATTGCGCTGTCCCCTGTCATATTTTGCCAGTAAATCGCTTCCGGGCCATATTGGGTAATAATCCGTTTCATTTCATTAGCTATGGTAGTGGTAGCTTCATCCCAAGTAATCCGTTCAAATTTGCCTTCGCCCCGTTTGCCTACCCGCTTCATAGGATATTTTAGCCTATCGGGGTGATAAAGACGCTGGCGGTAACTCCGGCATCTTAAACATCCCCGGAGTTGGGGAAACTTATCTTCGTCGGGTTCGCTGTCGCTGGTTATTCTGACAACAACATTATCTTTAACGTGGGCTTTAACGACGCAACGCCCTCCACAGTTATGGCTCCCCGCTAAAGAAACTATTTTTTCTTCCCCACTGTCATCGGCTTTAACAGGGATAAGGGAACTGCCAAAGCCGGAAGTAAGCCCATAGCCAAGTGCCGAAGTTCCTGCTACAACCCCGGCTCCCAGTTTTAAGAAAGAACGGCGTGATAGCTTTTTACTCATAGATTTACCTCCTTCTGTTCTTCGTCTGGCGATAAAGAACTGATCAGGTCAAAGTCATTTTTCAAATACCAAGTAAGGAAAAGTGCCAATCCTTTATAAAAGTCAGTGGTTGAACCTTTCTGAACCTTTTGGGCAAATTGGTCTACCCATTTTAATAAGTGCGTCTGTAAAAAATCTCTCTGTTCCTCAATTAACATACTGAATTCTGTCGATTTGTTTTCCTGCAAGAGATCTAGGGACTTTCCCGCTAATACTCCCATGAACTGGAGTTCTAAACCAATATGGTCTTCGGGCTCTTTGCCATATTTCTCTATCCGCAGCCCATACTTGCGATAACAATGCCTGACCTGGAAAGTCTGAACCTCAAACATCAGCTTTTCCTCGCTTAAATAAACTGACTCCCACGGCGGAGCCAGAAGAGGGCCAGGACCTTCAAAAAGTGCTTGATAGTCTTTTCTCAAGTCTAGGTAGTATTTTTCCGAATCATTAAACTTTTTTAAAGCCTTCTTCAGCTCATTAATTCCCGGGACGATTTTCATAGCCTCCTGCCCGGTGAGCAAGCCCAAAAACTCTTTAATTAAAGACCTTCCCTTAATGTGCTTCAATTCTAATTTGTTATAAAAAACAAATCCCAAAAACTCATATATCGTCTTACGCGAGTACAAATACTCCATTTCATGGCAACATTGTTGGGTTTTATTCACGAATTGTTCACCTATAACGGAACAACCTCCTTCTGAGCATAATATTACCCTAGAAGCCAACAAATTTGTTATTATTTTCACCTCTTTCCATAAAAATATATCTGCTCCTAATATTAGTAGATAGATATTAACAAGCGTCTAACGGTAAAATTATTATTATCTTATTAAATTCTTAACATTTTCTTAATTTGGAATTTTGCGATTTTAATAATTAATGGTAATATTCATTTACATAATCACTAAGAAGTATGCTAAAATGTAACCGTCAAAAAGCACTGTAAAAATAAAAGAAACGGAGGAACAAATATGCTGCATTTTAAGTCCAAGGAAAATGATTTTTACATGTTGCTTCAAGAATGCGCAAAACTTATCTTGGAAGGCTCTGTCTGCCTTCAGGATGCAATCAATAACCCTGCGACTTTCCCAGAAAAAATGGCAAAAATTATTGAAATTGAACATAAGGCCGATGATATAACCAAGACCATCATCGAAAAATTGCATAAAACCTTGGTTACACCCATGGATAGGGAAGATATTTATTCCCTAGCTACAACCTTGGATGACATAGCGGATTTCATCCAGGGCGCTTTAGAGAGGATGGTAATGTATAAAGCCACTCAGCCTATTTATGGTGTCCAAGAACTGGTAGACATCATGCATAGTTGTGTGGCTATTATTAAAGCTTCCATCGATTATCTTGCCGATGTCCGGAATAAAATCGATACTATCTTGGAAAACAATGAGGAATTAAGCCGCCTGGAAAGCGAAGGAGATCGGCTTTACCGGCTGGCTGTGGGGAAACTGTTTGAAGAGGAAACCAACCCCATCGAAATAATAAAATGGAAAGAAGTTTTAGAGCATTTAGAAGACGCTCTGGATCGTTGTGAAGATTTAAGCAATCTAATAAAGGGAGTAGTACTTAAGTATGCTTAGTATCTATGTTGTCTTGGCTTTTGTCGTCTTACTTGCTTTAGCCTTTGACTATATTAATGGATTTCATGATACGGCTAACGCTATTGCCGCTTCAGTCTCAACAAGAGCCATGTCTCCAAGGGTAGCAGTCACTATGGTTGCTATCTTGAATTTTGTGGGGGCCCTTTATAGTACGGGTGTAGCCCAAACTATTGCCAAGGATATTGTTGTTGCCGACCAAGTAACAACTCAAGTTATGGTGGCTGCTTTAATCGGCGCCATCTTTTGGAACCTATTTACCTGGTATTTCGGTATTCCCAGCAGTTCTTCCCATGCCATCATTGGAGGAGTAATGGGAGCAGGTATAGCTAAAGCGGGAGTAGGTATTCTCCAGATAGCCGGGATTAAAAAAATAATTATGGCTTTGATATTTTCTCCCATAATCGGCATGGGCTTAGGTTTCACCGTCATGACTATTCTCTATTGGATTTTTAAAGACAAAGCACCCAGTAAAGTCAATGGCCGGTTCCGCCGCCTGCAAATTCTTTCTGCAGCCTTCCTGGCTTTTAATCACGGTTCCAACGATGCCCAAAAATCCATGGGCATCATTACTTTGGCTCTGGTAGCTGCCGGTATGCAATCTACTATGGATGTAGCCCTCTGGGTTAAACTCTCCTGCGCCATGGCCATAGCGGCCGGTACAGCTGCCGGGGGCTGGAGAATAATTCGCACTTTGGGCGGAAAGATCTTTAAAATAGAGCCAATCAACGGTTTTGCCGCCGACTTATCCTCTTCCCTTGTTATCTGGGTAGCTACAACTTTCCCCGGTTTACATCTTCCGGTAAGCACTACCCATGTTGTATCCGGATCTATAATGGGTGTTGGCTCGGCCAAGCGCATCTCCGCCGTGCGTTGGGGTGTCGCCCAACAAATGCTGATCGCTTGGATATTGACTATTCCCAGCACGGCTTTGGCCAGTGCCTTTGTCTATTTATTCTTATCCCTTTTTACTTACATTTTTTAATTTGTTTCAGAGAACTACTACTTTTTTTGAACTAATTTCCTTATAATTGAATTTATTCTCTTATTATTGACCTTCTAACTTAATTTTCGCCAAACTTTACTGCTACCCCATTTGCTCATATTAACTTTAGCCTGAAGAAAGAAAAAGACCTGGAAATATTTCCAGGTCCAAAGTCTATATATTCATAAAAGGGAAGGGTTTAGAGGATGATTTGATTATAGGAGACAAACCTTAAAAAGAGATTAAAAAAATTTAAAAAATCGACTTTTTTAGTTGGGACGTATAAAGAGCTGCACCCAATAGGTTTGTCCATTACCATCCTTAGCTAGACCTACCCCGATCTCCAGGTATTCCTGTTTTAAAATGTTTTCCCGGTGGAGGGGGGAATTCATCCAGCTATTCATAACCATCTCGGCACTGGTCTGGCCGGAGGCAATATTCTCACCTGCCATTTGGTAAGAAACGCCAAAAGATTTAAGCATTTTATTAGGATCGCCGTAAATAGGAGATTCATGTCCAAAATAGCCCTGGGCTGCCATATCTTGAGCTTTTAGCCGGGCCAGGTTGGCCAGAACCTCACTTTTAACCAAGGCTTCCAATCCTCTGGCAGCCCTCTCTTTATTAACCAGTGAGATTACTTCATCCTCCATAGATTGCCTGTCATCGGTTATAAACCCGCTTTCCTTGCATATTAATTCTTCCAATTGGAGCGGTATGACCGCTGTCCCGCCAAAGAAAGTCAGACTTACATCTTTTTGCAACCTTTTAATTGTTTGCAGGTATGCTTTAACTTCGGAATGTAAAGAAGCAGCTTGGGGATTAACTAAAATGATCGGCGCGTAGTTTTTGGCGGCTAAAACACTGCCGGCTAACGCATCCGGGAAATTAAATCCGGAAGCTACATATAGGTGGGAAGGGGTAGGGGCAAATTCCTTGGCGATTTGAATGGCAGTCTCGTACCTGTCGCTGCCGGCAAATCTCCGAACTTGAGCATTAGGGGCTATTTTTTTTAACTCCTCTTCCAAGGCAGAATGTATGACTGTTGTCCCACCCGTAAGATAAATATTGGCAGGCTGTTTTTCCTCGATATATTGCTTAATCCTGGGAGAAATCCCCGTTTCACCGACTAGCAAAATCGGCCAGCCATAAGCCGCTGCAAAACTGGAGACGGCTAAAGCATCAGGAAAGTTTTCCCCGGAACTAAGCACTACCGATGTCCCCGAAGCGGCATTAAGTTCTTTGGCAATCAAGAAAGCGGTTTCGTATTTCTCTTCACCGGAAATCCGGACGATATTTTTGTATCCCATTTGATTAAGTTTTGCCTCAAAGTCATTGCCAATCAAGCTTTTGTCGCCTACCAGATAAATAGTGCCTATTTTAGTAAGATGGCTGAGGATATAAGTAAAAGCTTCTTGGGTTCTGGCGGCGGTGGAGTCGAGAAGCAATAAAGGAGCTTTATGCTTCTCTGCCAAAACACTGGCCGGAAGTGCATTGGCAAAGCTAGAACCGGGGACCAAAACCACACTGTTTACAAACCCGCTATTGTATTGCAAGGCAATCTCAGTGGCTGTCTGATATCTATTTGCTCCAAATAACCTGGTTGATTGCTTAACAACAGCAAAGACAGGTTGCGTTAAGATAGAAAAACAAAGTACTAAAGCCAGTACCTTTAATATTTTTTTCATCTCATCTCTCCTCATAGCAAATTATCGGTTGAAGAAAGAGTATTATTTCTAATCATACCACATATTTACTAATTTTTGCTTATTTTTAGATAGTTTTATATTTACAAATAAGGTTATTTTTTGAATATTTTTGGTATCCTAAAAGCGAAGTTTCCCTTAACAACAAGATTTTTGTTGTATTTATGCATTATTGTTGTATAATTATACAGAACTGGTTTGTTCCTTATTGACTTATTCCCTTTATAAACTTATTCCTTTGTTGTCTTATTCCTATTTCGTGTATTCCATTATTGGCTTACTCTTTCTAAAAATAAAAGTTGAATCTTTATGCAAGGAGATGTTGAGTTCATGCCCAAGAGAAACGATATTAACAAAATCTTAATAATTGGCTCAGGACCGATTATTATCGGCCAGGCTGCGGAATTTGACTATTCTGGGACCCAAGCCTGCAAAGCCCTGAAAAAGCTTGGTTACGAAATTGTGCTAGTCAACTCTAATCCGGCTACAATTATGACTGATCCCACCATGGCCGATGCCACTTATATCGAACCTTTAAATGTTAAGCGTTTGACAGAAATTATTGCCAAAGAACGTCCTGATGCTTTGCTTCCTAACTTGGGCGGACAGTCCGGGCTGAATCTCTGCGCTGAATTAGAAAAAGAAGGCGTTCTCGCCAAATATGGCGTCCAAGTCATTGGAGTTCAAGTGGATGCAATTAAACGCGGCGAAGACCGGATAGCTTTTAAAGAAACTATGAACAGGCTGGGAATAGAGATGCCCAAGAGCAGCCCTGCTTACAGTGTGGAAGAAGCTGAAAAAATTGCCCAAGAGCTGGGCTACCCTGTTGTTATCCGCCCGGCCTATACTTTGGGAGGGACAGGCGGAGGGCTGGTCTATAATGTCCAAGAATTACGAACAGTAGTCAGCCGTGGCATTGCTGCCAGCTTAATCGGCCAGGTCCTGGTGGAAGAATCCGTCCTGGGTTGGGAAGAATTGGAGCTGGAAGTAGTAAGAGATTCCAAAAACCAAATGATTACAGTGTGCTTTATTGAAAACATAGACCCTATCGGCGTACATACGGGGGATTCCTTTTGCTGCGCCCCTATGCTGACTATCAGCCCGGAATTGCAGCAAAGGCTGCAAAAGTATGCCTATTCCATTGTGGAAGCAATTGAAGTGATTGGCGGGACTAACGTCCAGTTTGCTCATGACCCTAAAACCGGCCGGGTAGTAATAATTGAAATTAATCCCCGTACATCCAGGTCCTCGGCCCTGGCTTCCAAAGCTACCGGTTTTCCAATCGCCTTGGTCTCCGCCCTGCTGGCTGCAGGCTTAACCTTGGACGAAATCCCCTTCTGGCGGGAAGGGACTCTGGATAAATATACACCTGACGGAGATTATGTCGTAGTTAAGTTTGCCCGCTGGGCTTTTGAAAAGTTTAAAGGGGTAGAAGACAAACTCGGCACGCAAATGCGGGCTGTGGGCGAAGTAATGAGTATCGGCAAAAACTATAAAGAAGCTTTGCAAAAAGCGATTCGTTCTCTGGAAATCGGCCGTTATGGGCTTGGTTTTGCCAAAGACTTTAATAAAAAAAGCCTGCCCGAACTGCTGGAGATGCTTCAAGAACCCAGCAGCGAGCGGCAATTTATTATGTACGAGGCTTTAAGAAAAGGCGCCACCCCGGAAGAGCTGTCCGCCCTGACTTTTATTAAACCTTGGTTCATTCAACAAATGCAAGAACTTGTCCAACTGGAAGAACAAATACTTAGCTATAAGGGTAAAGACCTTCCCGCTGAACTACTGATCAAAGCCAAGAAAGACGGGTTCGCCGACCGTTATCTGGCCAACCTCCTGGGTGTTTCCGAAACAAAAGTGCGCGAAGCCAGGCTGGCTCTTGGCGTAACCCAATCCTGGGACGCCATCCCCGTCAGTGGAGTTGAAAACGCTTCCTATTATTATTCGACTTATAATGCCCCTGATAAAGTGCAAACAAGCGACAGGCGAAAAGTGCTTATCCTGGGTGGAGGGCCCAACCGCATCGGCCAAGGCATTGAATTTGACTACTGCTGTGTCCAAGCCGCTTTTGCCCTGCGGGACCTGGGTTACGAAACAATTATGATTAATTGCAACCCGGAGACTGTTTCCACGGATTACGACACTTCCGATAAATTGTATTTTGAACCTCTTACAGTAGAAGATGTCTTAGGCATCTATGCCAAAGAGAAACCCCTTGGGGTTATTGTCCAATTCGGCGGGCAAACCCCCCTTAACATCGCCAAAGAATTACAAGAAGCAGGGGTACGGATTTTAGGCACACCGCCGGAAGTGATCGACCTGGCGGAAGACCGGGATTTATTCCGTAAAATGATGGCCAAACTTAACATCCCGATGCCTGCAGCGGGTATGGCTGCCAATTTACAGGAAGCTTTGCAGGTAGCGGAAAAAATCGGCTATCCGGTTATGGTCCGCCCCTCCTACGTTTTAGGCGGTAGGGGCATGGAAATAGTCCACGACCAAGAACAACTGAAAGAATATGTACAAGCGGCTGTTGAGGTTACACCTGAACGCCCGATTCTCATCGATAAATTCTTAGAAAACGCCATCGAAGCTGAAGCCGACGCTATCGCGGACGGTAAGCAGGCTTTTGTCCCGGCAGTAATGGAACATATTGAGCTGGCCGGCATCCATTCCGGCGACTCGGCCTGCGTTATCCCTCCTTTGACCATTCCCCCCCGGCACCTTGAGACTATTATCGACTATACAGAAAAAATTGCCCAAGAACTGCATGTTGTTGGGCTAATGAACATTCAATATGCCATTGCGCATGATCAAGTTTATGTTCTGGAAGCCAACCCCAGAGCTTCCCGCACTGTTCCCCTGGTCTCCAAAGTCTGTAATATCCCCATGGCCCGGATTGCTACGGAACTGATTATGGCTAATTTTGAAGGCCGCAAGACGGATTTGGCTTTTAATTTCCAGCCAAAAACACTTAAGCATTACGGGGTTAAGGAAGCTGTCTTTCCCTTTGACAAATTCCCGGAAGTTGACCCCATCCTAGGCCCGGAAATGCGCTCCACCGGCGAAGTCTTAGGGTTAGCCGATTCCTTCGGTTTAGCCTATTTCAAAGCCCAGGAAGCCACTCAGTCTCCCCTTCCTTTAAAAGGCACTGTTTTAATGAGTATCGCAGAACAGGATCGCTCCCAGATAGTAGTCGAAACCGCCCGAGAATTTATAAATATGGGCTTTAAAATCAAAGCCACCAAAGGAACCCGCGACTTCCTCCAGGCCCATGGCCTTCCGGCTGAATTCATTTATAAAATCTATGAAGGCCGCCCCAATATTCCCGATGGGATCCTCAATGGCGAAATCCAACTCGTGATAAACACTCCCATCGGTAAGCGCAGCCTGCAGGATGACTCCTACATCCGCAAAACCGCCATCAAGCATAAGATTCCTTATATAACCACAACCGCCGCCGCCTTGGCCAGCGCCAAAGGGATAGCCGCTTACCTTCAGGCGCGCAATAATGCTACAATCAAATCCCTTCAGGAATACCACCGGGAGATAGAGTCTTAAAATTGTCTTTTTTACTCCGGCTTTGAAAGTCTTCCTCGATCTTCTCCTTCCACTTGTCATCAATAATATCATTAGCTCTGAAAAAGCTTACAGCCTCACCGATCGATATAAAGTTCAGCATAGTCCCGCGGCTGTCGGCATGGTAATTTACCGCCCTGTTGGCGCTGATGCCAAATCGGGCTGCCGTGCCGATAGCATCAATATTTGCTCCCAAAAAAATAAACTCCCAGCCGTATTTCTCTTTCTGCTTTTCAACCAACTCTTTGACTTTCTCTATGGTGTCACTCTCCAATCCGGCCATGGAACCGCTCTTATCCAGGATGAATACCAGCTCTGTAAGGTTTTTGTTCATGTCTGTTATCCTCCTTATTTTTAATCTAGTCAATTAGAGGATAACAGTTTGGAAACTTGTAGTGGTCGTTTCCCAAGCGACATTAAATTTACTTAAGCAGAAGCTACAACCTTGGCAGGGTCAGCAGCCCAGCAATTCTTGGCCAAAAGCGTACAAAGCTTCGTTAATCTCGTAAATATTATAAATCCCGTTGGTAAGGAAATACTTAATAATTAAGTCGAATTTGCTGCTGGGAGAAAGAGTGTAGCCGGCCCTGCTTAAAAGGTCTAAAGTTTCATTAAGGTTCAGTCTTAGGGCTATGGCTAAAGCAATTGCTGTAGCTTTGCTGGGTTTGTAGTATTTATTATTGCGGATTTTCGAAAAAAGCTTGCGGTCCAAATTAGCCCTTTTATAAGTCTCAACCTCGGACATCCCTTTTTCAGCAATTAACCGCAGCAGCATTTCGGAAAAAGACTCTTCCAGGTTGGACACAAGTTCCTCCAGACTGCGCATCTTCTGAACTTTGGGATCCGAAACCAGATAACCGGAAAGAGGAACATATTCCAAAAGACCATCAAATTGCTCCAAGTCGGAAGGTTCCAGGCTGCTGCGGGTTTTATCCCGCAGCTTTTCTTCGGCATAATTTTCGTTTATGTATTCTCCAATTGCGGTCAAAAGCTTGGACCCGTGGAAAACCGACTGCCGCTCATAAATCACTAAATAAACCGTAAGTTCATGGGTGAGCAAAAACTCACTAATAGCGTCCACAGCGACTTTAAAGGCTTGGTCCTTAAGATAGCCATAAATTCCGGAAGAGATCAAAGGGAAAGCAATTGAATTACAGCCTTTTTCCTGAGCCAGAGCCAAAGAGTTTCTATAGCAGCTCTGCAAAAGTTCGGCTTCGCCAGCCTGGCCGCCTTGCCAGATTGGGCCAACGGTATGAATAATATATTTTGCAGGAAGATTGTAACCACCGGTAATTACGGCTTGCCCCACTTCGCATCTGCCTATTTTGTCGCACTCCGCCTGCAATTGCTCTGCGCCGGCAGCCCTAAAAATAGCCCCACATACCCCGCCGCCCATTTTTAAAGAAGGGTTGGCTGCGTTGACTATAACGTCAACAGGCATTTTGGTTATATCATTACGGACAATTTCCAGCGGCATTAAAGCAATACCCCCTTTTCAACTTAACTACCAGACCTTAGTGCTATTAACCTTGGATGGTATTAATAGATGGTATTAATAGATGGTATTAATAGATGCTATTAACATTAGATGATATTAATTTAAATGTTATTAACTTTAAGATAACATCCTGGCTCCCAAGCAAAAAGATGCAATATAAAAAGGTGCAATATAGATTTTTTTACTCAACTTTGCGTACAACAAAAATGTAATTATGCCTAAATTCTGATATTTGTGCTAAACTCTTATAATAAACGGTATCTTTTTGAAGTACTAATTAATACTAATCTTCTAAAAAACTATTAAATCACATTGGAATCACCGGTATCTTTCTTTATATAAGGTATCTTTCTTTAATACTAAATTATAACAAAGATTTTTTAGCAGAGTTTTATATTTTGTTTAAAGATTGGCCGGATAAAAGTTTTTGCTCCTCTCCTCTCGAGGGGAGATTGGGGAAACACGGTTGATTTTTAGCTGGAATGTATTATTCTGGATATAGGTTAGTTTAAATTTTAAGGGAGGATTGGGTGCCATCAAAACAATTCTCTTAATTGGTACAGGAGGTACCATTGCCTCTGCCGACGGCCCTCTCGGCCTGGCGCCGGTTTACAGCCCGGCTCAGCTCTTAAGTTTTATCCCGGATGCTACTAAAAATTGCCATATTAATACTTGCCAAATTTTAAATCTGGACAGCACCAATATGCAGCCTGAACATTGGCTGAAAATTGCCCAAACCATTGCCGAAAATTATGGGGCTTACGACGGTTTCCTAATTACCCACGGAACAGATACCATGGCTTATACAGCCGCGGCCCTTTCCTACATCTTGCAGGACAGCAGTAAACCCTTAGTTCTGACCGGCTCCCAAAGACCCATTGACAGGGAAGGAACAGATGCCAAACAGAACCTCCGGGATGCCATTCTTTTTACTTGCCAGGGTCCGGGCGGAGTATTCCTAGTCTTTAACGGCAAAGTCATTAACGGCAACAGGGCCGTAAAACTCCGCACAAAAAGCGACGACGCTTTTGCCAGTATCAACTACCCGCCGGTTGCCACAATTGAAAAAGAACACATTGCTTTCCATCCCACCTATACCCGGCCACAAATAGACAGGCAGTTAAAGTATTACCCTAAACTGGCTACCGATGTCCTCTTGATTAAACTTATGCCCGGATTCCAGCCCAGTCTTTTTGACCATATTGCCGGCAGTTACCGGGGTGTTGTCATTGAAAGTTTCGGGACCGGCGGAGTCCCCTTCTTAGGGGAAAGCAATGTTTTGGTTAAAATTGAGGAGCTCACCAAAGCAGGAGTAATCGTGGTTATCACCACCCAGGTCCTGATGGAAGGCAGTAATCTCAGCCTTTATGAGATTGGCAGGAAAGCCCTGCAAAAAGGTATCCTGCCTGCTTATGACATGACCACCGAAGCCGCAGTTACCAAATTAATGTGGGCACTGGGGCAGGCCTCGGATTATGAAAGCGTCCGCGACCTCTTTTTAAAACCAATCGCCGACGATTTAACTTTGCCTTCTATACCGTCCTAACATATAGACCAAAGTGCCGAAACATCATAAATAGCCTACTTGAGATTCTAAAAATTTAGTGCTAAAATTTTTACGTTACCGGAGTTATCAACCTAATGATCTCTCCTAAGTTCTTTAAATAACAAATACTTGGTTCAACTTATAGTACATGCCAAGCAAAAATGTTAAACCCGGTTCCCAGCTCTTATTAAACCTCGGGGTTTAGGCATTTAATTGCTTATGGGCTTACTCATGAACAATTTGGTACTAAAGTGCCTAAACCAAGACAGGTTTAGGCACTTTTCATTTTATTTATAAAAAATTAAGAAAAACGAAAGGTGATGAGACTTACATCTGGGTACTGTCAATAATCTTTCGCAAATTTGTTTTTCTGCTTGGTAATTTTTCTTGTATATCTTTATCTCTTAGTAGACTGGCCATGGGGCCCCATGGCCAGTCTACTAAGAG
>DUML01000026.1 GCA_012839895.1 Peptococcaceae bacterium
ATTATTTGGCAGTTAGGGCCACTCATTTTAGCCCAAAAAGAAAACCTTTTGGTCAGAGTTATTAAGAAGACTATAGCTAATTATCAGAGGATAATGCAGGAGATCAATAAATCAAAGAGGGAAGATGTTAGGTTACAGGCAACAAATCTTAAAAGGGAGATAATTGTGCTGGAGGGTATTCTGAAAGAATTGTCCCTGTAGAGAATAACTTTTTGCGTCCCGATGCCACTATAATTTTGTCTAGAATCCAACAATACCGCAAAGGTAACTTTGTTGGTTTTTTTATAGCCTGTTTGGTTTTTATAAATAGTTAATTAAAGGATGATAGCAAAAGTGTATGTAATTAATTAACATATTTTTTTTAATGTTTTCCGGGGAACAGACAGTTTATTCCGTATATGGTAGAATTAAGAAAAAGCTTTAAGGGGGCAGATATCATGATTCCTCAATACACAGCAATTGCGCTCCAGCCATCAATGCGCGGCTGTAATACCAGGGCGGATATCAAGAAAAACATCGAGCATATTTATGATGTAATCGATGGTGCAGTCTGGTTAAGTAGTATTGACACCCCGGTAAGACTGATTGCAATTCCGGAAGGGGCACTTCAGGGTTTCAATGATGAAGTAATGGACATGGATCACGTCGAATATGTAAACAAAATGGCTATTGATATCCCGGGTGAAGAAACTGAATTGTTGGCTAAAAAATGTAAAGAATATAACTGCTATCTTATTGCCCAGGCCAAAGTCAAGCATCCTGCATTTAAAGACAGATTTTTTAACTCTGCTTTCCTTATCGATCCTAAAGGTGAAGTAATTCTCCAAAGCTATAAAATGCAAGTTTTCTGTCGTGAACATTCAACTGTTCCTCACGACGTCTGGGATAAGTGGATTGAACTGTATGGCTATAATTTGGATGCTTTTTATGCAGTTAAAGATACGGAAATCGGGCGTATTGGTTTAATTTTCTGCCAGGAAGGAGATTATCCCGAACCAGCCCGCGGTTTGGCTATGAATGGGGCGGAAATTATCTATCGTTCCAGTGCCCCGGAACCGGCAGTTGCGAATGGTTGGTGGGAGATCCAGAATAGAGCCCGTGCTTTGGATAACACTTGTTATGTTATCGCCCCGAATGTTGCAACCTATTATCTTTCGCCGGAACCTGCCCTTCCCGTCGATACGTTTGGTGGACAGTCGATGATTGTGGACTATCGTGGTACCATTATCTCCAATCATGCCTACGGCGCAGGAAGTTCTTATGCTGCCTCAATTATTGATATTGAAGCTTTGAGAAAATACCGGGAAAATTCTCTTTTTGGCAATTGGTTGAAAGATTTGCGCACAGAGCAATATAAGCTTATATATGAAGAACCAATCTTCGAGAAGAATCTATGCTTGAATCGTCCTCCTTTAAAGCATAAAGAGACTGATGAGCTTTATCGTAAGCATGTCCAAAAACTTATCGATAAAGGAATTTGGGTCGCATCGAGCAAATAGAACTGAACCAGTGATAGTGTTTCGGTATGACTATTATTATGGGCAAGGAAGATTTCAGTATTCTTCCTTGCTATTTTTAATTATAATTAATTAAGTATAATACCAATTTACTAAAAAACTGGTATCTCTGAGAAAGTATAACAGGAAATAATTGGTCAATGGCGAACTATTTTATTCCACTATAAAATTCGAGAAAGAGGTATAGATATGCATTCCGTAATCAATACCTGTTTTGATGAAGTTATATGGAACAAATTAGTTCAGAGTGGGAAAAAGAAAACATTTGAAAAAGGTGAGAAAATATTAATCAGAGGGAAAGCCAGTCCTGGTTTAATTTGTTTAATAAAAGGTAAAGTAAAAATATCAAGTGAGATTTCCAATGGCCATGAAAGAATATTTGGGCTGCTTGTTGCTCCGACCATGTTTGGGGAGACTGAAGCTTTTGATAGTGGACCTTGCATGATTTCGGCTACAGCTCTTTCCAAAGCAGAAATTTCTGTTGTAGCTTTAACGGATATCAAGAGACTGATAGCAGAAAATCCTGAGATCGCTTATTTTATCATTCAATCAATAGGGATTAAGCTGAGGTGGACTACTTTTCAAGCTGAAGACATGACAAATCAGCGAGTTGGCTGTCGCCTGGCAAATTTACTCTTAGGACATGGTAAATATGCAGTGTTTACTTATCGTCACGATACTAAAGTCTTAAGCATCACTCATGAGGAAATCGCCCAATTCATAGGAAGTACTCGTCCTAAAGTGACTATCTTGTTACGAGAGTTTGCCAGAAAAGGTTTTATTGAAAGTCGTAGAGGAGAAATTGGGATATTAAATGAGAAAGCGCTTCAGGAATATCTGGAGTTTCAACAATTAAGTGATAGAAGCCGGAGTTGACAACGGGTAGAAATAAAACCGATACGTCGGTAAATGCCGGGTTGATTGATGCTGCTATACTGAAGTGATATTGTCTTTGAAGGTAATAAAGACCTTACCCTCGAAGGGATTCAAAAATGGATAGTACAGTAGGACCGTCGGGAGAGAATGGCAGAAATCCAGTATAATTCAATCAGTGGCTCAATATATTAAACCGGGTGACTCACCCGGTTTTTTGCTTGTTTTTTTACTTTTCCTAGAAAATTAGTTTTAAAGAAGGGATGATAAAAAGTGGCGGATAAAGGATTAGACCTTAAAATCGTAATTTTAACAATTTTTGATTTGGTACAAGTTTGCTGTTTATAATTAATTTATGGAAAGGAATATGAGAATCTTACAAAATTAAGACAAAAGAAAAAAATAGTCCGCTTCTTGAGCCAAAAGAGAGTGTCATTGTGATGATAACCTTTAACACCTAGGTAATATATGTTAATTGGTTTGTTTAAAACTGTAACTAGGTGTTAAAATGTTATTTAAAATGTTATTAATCATAATCCTGGAGGTTAAGCAAAATGACTGTCTCAGTAGGTCAAGTAGAGCAACTGATAGAGAAGGTTGCTCCGCGTTCCTGGGCGGAAGACTGGGATAACCCCGGCCTTTTGGTGGGGAGCAGTGCCCAAAGAGTGAATAAAATTCTCCTTGCCCTTGATGTTACCCCGGAAGTCATTGACGAAGCTGTGCAGGAAAAAGCAGATTTGCTTATTGCTCACCATCCTTTAATGTTTAAACCCTTAAAAAACTTAAGGATGGATAATCAAGCTGCACTCCTGCCCCTTGCCCTTTTTCGCCATGGGATTTCTTTCTATGCTGCTCATACTAATCTGGACCAATCAGTTTTATCTTCCAGCAGGACTTTTAGTAAGATCTTGGGATTAGAACAGACAGAATACTTGGAAATAACCTCAAATGAAAAGTTTTGTAAAATTGTAACTTTTGTGCCTGAAGAAAATGTGGAAACCGTGCGGCAGGTGCTGGCCGCCGAAGGTGTCGGATCTGGGATTACAGACGGGGAGCATAGTGAGAATTATAGTGACTGTTTTTATCAAACCAAAGGAGAAGGGATGTTTCGTGCCCTTTCCGGAGCTGACCCTACAATAGGAGAAATTGGGGAACTGACCAGAGTTCCTGAGATTAGGCTGGAAAGCGTTGTATCGGAAAAAAACTTGGCCCGGGCCGTAAAAGCTCTCCTGCGCGCCCATCCCTACGAAGAGCCTGCTTATGATCTAATCCCACTGAAAAATACCGGTAAGCCGCGAGGGTACGGGATGATTGGCTATTTGCCTAAAGAAATGACTTTGGCCGATTTACTGGATAAATTTCTTGCCACTTTGCACTCGCTGCAAAATTCGGATACCGGCAGAATATTTCCTTATCCTTATGATCTTTCATCCATCCGGACAGCAGGCGATTGGAACCGGAAAATTAAAAAAGTAGCTATTGTTAATGGCAGCGGTAATAGCTTTGTCCAGAAAGCCGTATTCAAAGGAGCAGATCTCTTTATAACCGGCGACATTGATTATCACGGCGTGCTGGATGCCTTGCAGGCCGGTATGGCGGTGTGCGAAATGGGTCATTTCCTTAGCGAAATCCCCATGATCCAGTCTCTCTATGCCTATCTCCGGCAAGATAAGGCGATGGCTGATGTGGAAATGGTAATAAGTTTCAGCAATAAAGTTCCTTGGGGAAAACGTGGATAAAGTTATCAACATCCTAAATCATTAATTAACCTAAGAACAAAGTTAATATTTAGCCAAATATGACAAGAGTAAGATTCTGGGATACGTTCTTATCCACAACTTATTCACATTTTGTGGATATTTCGAATGGCATATTTAACAGAAATTAAGAAAAAATAAAAAAATCATGGAAAAAATTGTTGATTGATTTTTTATTTTGAAGTGTTAAACTAGATAAGCGCTCGAATCAAGGGAGCAAAAATTCAGATCTTGATTTGACCAAAAGATTTGACCAAAACTAAATTATTTAGTAAGATATTCAGGCGAAGTCAACCGGATGATCGCGGAGACAAGCACCGAAAGGTCGTCTCTGAGGAAAGTCCGAGCTCCACAGGGCAGGGTGCCGGGTAATACCCGGTGGGGGTGACCCCAAGGAAAGTGCAACAGAGATATACCGCCGATAGCGGAAGTCGGTCTTTCTTAAGGACAGGTTTCCGAGTAGGCAAGGGTGGAAAGGCGAGGTAAGAGCTCACCGGCAGTCAGGTAACTGGCTGGCCCTGCAAACCCCACCTGGAGCAAGACCAAATAGAGGAACGATAGAGTGGCCCGCTCTGTTCCCGGGTAAGGTCGCTAGAGGCTGCCGGTAACGGTAGTCCCAGATAGATGATCATCACTTCGGAAGAAGTACAGAACTCGGCTTACAGGTTGACTTCGCTTTTTTATTAACTTAGCTTAGAATTTTGGTGACATTGAAAACGAGTGGAAAAATCGTACTTTTCCACTCGTTTTAATTTAATATGACTCAAAAATTTTCAATGTGAATTGAACATTCTCCCAATAATTACATTTGTAAACCGTTTCTTTCATTCAATATAATTTTAGGGTAACTATATGTAGCCTAATATCAAGGATTTTTCAAAAAAATATTGGAGAAAGAGATGTTGAAATGCGATTTGCACTGCCTAAGTATTGGATAGGAAAATTACTACTATTTGGCTTTATTCTAGTAATTTTTAATACAATTATTCTCCCTGCTTACCCTGTTTCAGCGGCCCTAGGCAATATTGACAGGATTGAAGGTAAAGACCGTTATGAAACGGCGGTGGCTATTTCCCAAACAGGCTGGGGATCGTCGGAATATGCTGTCTTGGCCAGAGGCGACGACTTTGCCGACGGCCTTTGTGCCGTACCTTTAGCGGCCAAGTACAATGCACCCATTCTTTTGGTCCGGCCGGGTTATTTAAATAAATTTATCCTGGAGGAAATTCAAAGGCTCGGAGTTAAATCCATCTTAATCACCGGCGGAACAGAAGCGGTTGCGCAGCGTGTGGAAGATACTCTCCGTAGGGCAGGAATCAACGATATCCGCAGGTTTGCAGGCGTGGATAGATATGAGACTTCCGCTCTCATCGCCAAGGAATTAGTCAACAGTAATGCCGTGTTGGCTACGGGGGCAAATTTTCCGGATGCACTTTCCATTTCCGTACCGGCAGCCCAGAAAGGCATGCCGATCCTGCTCACCCGGCAAAACTATCTGCCGCAAATAGTCAAAGAATATTTTGAACAAGCTGAAGTTGCTAAAACTTATCTTATAGGTGGTAAGAACGTTATCAGCAGTGATGTGGAAAATATTGTTCCCTCACCTCAAAGGTTAAGCGGGAATGACCGCTACCAGACTAATGTTGCCGTCCTTAAAAACTTTGAAAAAGATTTAAGCTTTGACCATCTTTATGTTGCAGACGGAGGAGGTCCCAAAGGCAATGAATTTGCAGATGCCTTAGCCGGAGCGGTGCTGGCGGCTAAGAACAACTCGCCGCTAATACTGGCGGACAATTATTTACCTCAGGGCACCGGCGCTTATCTTTTCCCCAAGGTAACTCCCGCTATCCGGGTAACCGGGCTGGGGGGCAAGGAAGCTGTCCCGGATTCCGTTCTTCAGAGTATTCCCGATTTATTGATAACAAAAGATGGCAGTTTAGGGATCTCGCCGGCTAAGACCATAGCCGGTAAATCAGAGGAATTAACTTTGATCTATACTTTGGAAGAAGCTTTTACGGCCGGGACGGTGGAATTTGCTTTGCCCGGCTCTGTAGTTGCAGAGGAAGGAAAGTACCGGGTCCAACTGGGCAACACAGTATATTCCCAGGTTCAATTAATGGAGTCGGGCCGTAAAGTTGTTGTTTCCGGCATTACCGCCCCTAAAGGAACTAAAGTTACCCTCAGTCTTATTGATAAAAAAATGCAGTCGGTTGGCAATTATAAGTTTAAAGTAATAGCTGATGCCGATGGCGCGGTCGAGATGAGGTTCCCGAGTCAGGGAACAGGTGCGGCTGCTAAGGTCCTAACAGTAAATTCTCCTCAATTGGGGACAATTCTTGAGCAATATATAGGCCAAAACCGCTCTTACCGGGCTCTGGAGCCCAAAGGTTTTGTAATCCACTCCACGGCTATGCCCGGCGGAACGGCGCAAAAAATCTATCGCTATTTTAACGACGCTTACCGGGCTGCTTCAGCTCATTATGTTGTTGACTGGTTGGAGACTATCCAAATGATTCCGGAAAATGAAGTGGCCTGGCATGCCGGGAAAACGGCCAACAGTCTTTATCTTTCAGTTGAAATGTGCGAACCTTTAGGCTATAACCCTCAGCAATTCCAGAAAGTCTGGGATCGCACAGTAATCTTGGTGGCTGAGACTTGTGTAAGGTATGGTTGGGATACCGGAGATATTTTCAGTCATAACCAAATTTCCAATACTTATCATGAAACAGACCATTCTGACCCAATCGGCTATCTGGCTAAGTATAACCGGACTTGGAATCAGCTTCTTCAGGCTATTGATGCTAAAATTAAAGAAATTAGGTAGCGTCGAAGTTTTTGACGGCAGCCAAAATAAGGCTGTATAATTACTTCTGTATGAATTATTAAAGAAATGAACAGCAGCCAAGAAATATCTTAGTACCCATTACTTCAAAACTCTATTTAATTTTATATCTTCTGTCTACTCTCTACATGCTTACCTGTAGAACCTTAACAAGTTATTCTTGTTAGTAAGCGAGGAATTTTGCCTAAATAACAATTTATTACCTTGTTGAAACTTGAAGGTTTTGCAAACTTTGGCTGGTAAGATATTTATGAGCGAGAATATCTAGATGTACTATTAGTATAAGGCGTACTTTTGAATCTAAGAAGTTCTTGGTGGGGAGGCTGAAAAATGTTTGGTGCCGTATGCGGTGACATAATTGGTTCGGTCTATGAGTTTAAGCCCATCAAAACAAAGGACTTTGGACTATTTAGCTTAAGTTCCCGTTTTACCGATGATACGGTTTTGACTCTGGCTACCATTGATTCCTTGCTTAACAGAAAACCCTATGAGGTGTCTTACCAAGAATGGTATAAAAAATATCCCCAGGCGGGATACGGTGGGAGCTTTCGGAAATGGGCAGAATCTGACAGTCTTAGGCCCTATAACAGCTGGGGTAACGGTTCGGCTATGCGGGTCGGCCCCATTGGCTATTATTATCAGACTTTAGAAGAGGTACTTAAAGAGGCCAAAGCCAGCGCTGAAGTTACCCACAATCATCCGGAAGGCATTAAAGGCGCCCAGGCTACTGCTTTAGCCGTTTTTTTGGCTAAGGAGGGTCGTACCAAAGCTCAAATAAAAAGTATGCTCGAAGAAATGTTCAATTATGATTTAGATGAGTCTTTAGATGAAATTCGCCAGTGGTATAAATTTGATGTTTCCTGCCAGGGAAGTGTCCCCCAAGCGATAAGAGCCTTTTTGGAATCAACAGATTTTGAAGACGCTATCCGCAATGCGATATCTTTAGGCGGGGACAGTGATACCATTGCCTGTATTGCCGGAGCGATAGCCGAAGCATTTTACCGGGATATACCGTCAACCATTCAAACTGAAGCCTTAAAGAGGCTTGACCCTGAGATGAAAACTCTCTTAGAAAATTTCTACCGGCAATTAAAAAAATAGGATTAAAAGAAAAAACTATTCTTAAAACAACCTTTAGTGCGATACTATTATTATTTAAAATATACGCATAAAGAAATAGATAATCATTAATACTTCAATGGCAAGTTTAACTATTGTCCCGCCGAGGATGCCGATAATAGTTCCAAAACCTGCCCGGATAGCCTTGTCCGCTGCTGTCCCCCTTATGAGTTCTATGGCTACTGCTCCTAGAAAAGGGCCGAGAATAATCCCTAAGGGTCCGAAGAAAATACCGACAACAGCACCTGCTACTGCCCCCCAAGCGGCTTGTTTACTACCGCCAAAACGTCTTGTTCCCGCCGCCGAAGCCAGGTAATCGACAGCAAAGATAAGGATTAAGACCAAGGCTTGCAAAAGAAAAAAAGTTAGATCCAGGGTTGCAAATTTAGTCAGTAAGCCATAAAGAAGCATACCGCCATAAATAAGCGCTGCGCCGGGCAATAAGGGGAGGACAGTTCCGACGAGACCGGCGATAAAGAGAACAAACGTTAGGATTAAAGCAATGGTCTCCAAAAAAATACCTCCTTATTAAAACCATAATTAAACAAAAATAAATCTTAGGATGAGAACAAAAATTAAATTTTATGAGAACAAATAGTTCGAAAGAGATATTTTATCTGCAAATGGTAGAAAAACAAGTATTATAGATTTTTTTACATTGTTTCAAGTAAATAGCATAAGTAATTGGGGTTGTTCATAGATATTTTGAGATCTCTTTGATAATATTAAAATGCACTTACGAAATTGTTAATACGTTCAGTGTGGAGGACTTAACTTAATATGTCAAGTGGGAAAAGCTTAATATGTAACGCCAAATAATTTCTAAAGCTGTTACTGGAGAGTTGGGACATATTTTTTATTACTCCTGAATAAAGTGGAGGTAAGAAATGGAGTATTGGAGAACCTTTTTAAGTTATGGAGAATACATATTCACTGCCGGTGTTTGGAGGATCATAGCTCCAATTCTCATTATTTTACTGGCTTTAATGCTAAAAAGGGTCTTTGCCAGATTTATTATAAATTTGCTACGGAAACTTACCCATAAAACCAAAAGCGAGCTTGATGACAAGTTGGTGGAAGTTCTGGAAAAACCGGCCGAGTTTGCTTTTATTATTCTGGGCATTTACCTGGCAGGCCAGGTAGCGGAGTTCCCTGCGGGTGTGGAATTAACCCTGGGCAGGATAATCCGTTCTTTAATACTTTTTACTTTGTTTTGGTCGGCTTACCGGGGGGCGCAAGTTCTGGCCGAGTTGTTCCGGAAATATACCGAAAGAACTGAAAACAAGTTTGATGATATGCTGGTGTCCTTTGTTAGCAACGGGTTGAAAGTAGTAATTATTATCCTGGGAAGCATTACCATTGCCCAGGTCTGGTTCAGCGAAGTGGCCGGCATTTTGACCGGTCTGGGCCTGGGCGGGCTGGCTTTTGCCTTAGCAGCTCAGGATACGGCCAAGAATTTATTTGGCAGCATTACCATAATGATCGATCGCCCTTTTTCCATTGGGGATTGGATTCAAACCCCCAGTGTGGAAGGGACTGTCGAGGAAATGGGCTTTCGCAGTACCCGCATCAGGACTTTTTCTCAAGCTGTTGTTACCATACCTAATTCGGTTATGAGCAATGAAGCAATCACTAACTGGAGCAGAATGGGCAAGCGACGGATCAGTTACCGGCTGGGACTTACCTATAATACAACTCCGGAGCAAATGAAAACCTGTCTGGCTAGCTTGCGCCATCTACTGGAAAATCATCCGGAAGTACACCCCGAGACCATTCTGGTTTATTTTGAAAAATTTGGCGACAGCGCTCTAGAGATATTTTTATACTTTTTTACCAAAACAACCAACTGGCAAAAATTTTTGGAAGTACAGGAAGATATTAATCTAAAAATAATGGATATTTTGAGGGAGCAAGGTTTAAGTTTAGCTTTTCCATCCCATAGCATTTATCTTGAAAATAACGAGAAAAAAGATCAGGAAGGGAATTTCACCAATATAAATATTCAGGAATTAAAGAATAAAGAATTAAAAGTCCAGGAGTGAAACTAAACCCCTACCGGAAAATTGGGTAGGGATTTTTCATAGTTTACTGCTTCTGTTATAATGGCAAGAGAATGAAATAATCGCGGAGGAGGGCAATTCAATGGATGGCCAAGCATATGATGATTGGAAACTGGTCTATACCTGCACGGAAGAACAGGAAGCTGAAATGATTGAATCCTTTTTAAGGGAAGAGCAAATACATACTCTTCGCACCTATCCTGGTTTTAGCGATATTACCAGAATAGTGGCAGGAATGACCAAACTGGGTGTTAATATATATGTCAGGGAAAGCCAATTTGAAGAAGCTCTTAAAATTATTGAAGATATAACCAGCAGTTTTGAACTATTTGATGAATAGGGAGTTCTGACATGGTGTGAGGGCAATTTAGTGAAGGGGATAAGCCAGCTTAACTCCGGTAATTTGCGTCATTTCCTGGGTCATACTGACAAAATCATCTTTAGTGAGTTTATGGATAGAATCTTTGCCCAGACATCTTAAAGCAATATCCATTTCCTCGGCTAAAGCCTTTAAGAAGTTTCCTGCACAAGCGGCGCCTTCTTCCACATCAAATAGCTCTGTATGTTTCCCTTCGTAAAGATATAAATCAGTAGGGCTGGCACCAGGAGGAAGGCGGTTGAATTGGGAGAAAGCTGCGGCAATATCTACCGGATAACCGATATAAAAAGCATCTGCCCCGAGAGCAATTGCTTTCAACATGTCTGCTGAGTCTCGGAAACCGCCTGTCATTATAAGGGAGACATCTTTTTTTACTCCCTTTTTCTCCAAGTGTTCAGCCGCTCTGACGAGGGCGTATAAGCTGGGAATGCCGAAGTTATTGATAGTAATTTCTGCGCTTCCTGCGGTTTCTCCTTGGGCACCGTCCAAGACAATAGCATCAACTCCGGCGTAAAGTAATCTATCAAGATCTGCTTCGATATTTCCTGCAGCTATTTTTACGGCTATTGGGACACCACCGGTTAGCTCCCTAAGCTCCTGCACTTTATTTTTCAGGTCTTTTTCATTATTTATATCGGGAAAACGGGCGGGCATAATAGCATCCTGCCCTTCTTGAAGATTAAGGTGTTTGCGGAGTTCATCCCCAATGAGTTCGTGCCCAATTTTAAAGCCGTCTCCGGCACTGGCACCCTGGCTGATTTTAATTTCAATCATATCTGCTTGTTTCAATTGTTCAGGAGAATTGCCCCAGCCGGCACGATTATACTGAACTACATAACGCTTCACTATTTCTCTTTCCTCAGCTAAAAAACCGGTTTCCCCCGAGTTGGTCGCTGTCCCAACTGCCAAAGACGCCTTGGCCAAAGCGAGCTTAACACTCATACTTACTGAAGCGCCATAGGCCATGGCAGCTATCATAAAAGGCACCGGAAGCTCCATTGGCTTCTTTGCTTTGGGACCAATTACTACTTTTTTATCAATGGGAGTGCCATCAGGAAGGGGAAACATACTCGGTATAAACATTAGTTCCTGAAAATCTTTAAAGTCCAAAGTAGAACCAAGGGGCTCAGTTAAAGGTTGGCCATTTTTAGCTCTTTGGGCAATTCCAATTAGTTTGATGAAGGAATAATTATCTACAAGCGTCGGGACTTTCACCATTTTTGTATTGGTGAGCTTATCCAGCACTTGGTCCGCCAAACGGCTATAAAAATAGCGCATTAAAGACATAAAATCACCCTTCTTTTTCTAGTTTGCTCATATTTTTATCTGAGAGAACTTTCTTTATACTTGTTGAGCATAACTTAACGGAGAAAAGAAGGCGTCTCATTATAAGGACAAGAAGAGAAAACGCCAATGGTTTTCTCTTCTTTGGTTTACAAATTGAAATATATTTGATATATGATGAGGGGGCTCTTTAATTCTCGGAGTCATTTTCTAAAAAACTAGAAAATTACTCCCAGAGCGATCAAGATAAGAACGGCAATAACAATGATGCCAACTCTGCCATCTCTGGAAGCAAAGCCATAGCCGAAGTTTGCGCCGCAAAGACCGTACATAAACTGACCTCCTTTCCGCCTGTTTTTAATTTAAAATACAATGCCCATCGCGATTAAGAGTAGAACAATAACGACTACTATGGCGATGCCGGTTAAAGAACCGCCCATGCCAGTTCCGAGTGCTTGCATTATCCGAAGACCTCCTTTATTTCGTATAATTTCCAATTTATAGTAATAGTGTATGAATTTCCCTTTAAAAGGGTACAAGGCTGACAAATTATTTTTAGGGAATCTCCAATACTGCCAAAATAAATATAAATAGGGATAAAAAATATTAAAGTATTACAATAAAGTAATAAAAGCGGCCATTGCTTGGGAAAACTTTTGCAACGGCCGCCATTGATTAAATTCAAAATATGATCAGCAGCAAGTAATAACGTAAAATGGAATATCAAGTAATAACATAAACGGAATCTTAACTATTTAAGCTTCATAAGCAGCTGCCCGGACTTAACTTCCTGGCCTTCCGTTACTAAAATACTTTCAACTTCGCCGTCAACCGGGGCTAATATGTTGGTCTCCATTTTCATTGCTTCGATTAGCAACAGGCTTTGCTTTTTCGTTATTTTTTCGCCTTCTTGAACAAGTATTTTGGCGATTGTGCCCGTAATTGAAGCTCCAATTTCCAGGGGGTTATTGGGGTTGGCAAATAAAGTAAGCTCTGACTTGGTCTTTCCTTCAAAATGTTTGTCTAAGATTTTAATCTCCCGGCGGTTGCCGTTGACCTCGAAGACTAGTGTCTTATACCCTTCCTCGTCTAAGTCCCCGATTTCTACCAGTTTGACAATCATTATTTTGCCTTCATCCAATTCAATTTCACTTGTTTCCCCTTCTTTTAAACCATAGAAGAAGACATGGCTTTCCAAGTTGTAGAGGTGGCCGTATTCCTGAAGAGATTTCAAATAATCGCTATATACTTTGGGGTAGAGGGCATAACTCAAAGCATTGCGGATATTGGCTTCTACCTGGAATTCATCTTTAAGTTTTTGCTTAATAGCCTCAAAATCTACCGGAGGCAATATCTCCCCGGGGCGGCAGGTGATTGGCTTTTCTCCTTTAAGGACGACTTTCTGCAGTTCCTCAGGGAATCCTCCTTCGGGCTGACCCATCATGCCGCGGAAATAGTCGACGACGGAATCCGGAAAGGTTAGGTTTTTCCCTTTTTCCAGGATGTTGTCTTTTGTTAGTTTGTTTTGCACCATGAAAATGGCCAGGTCTCCCACTACCTTGGAAGTTGGGGTGACTTTGACTATGTCGCCCAGCATCTCGTTAACTTCTTTGTACATTTCTTTTACTTCATGGAATTTATGGCCCAGGCCAAAACTGTCCACCTGGGGTTTAAGGTTGGAGTATTGTCCCCCTGGTATTTCGTATTTGTAGATTTCCGCTGTCCCGGATTTCAAACCGGATTCAAAAGGTTCATATACTGTCCGGGTTTCGCTCCAATAATCACACAACTTTTGGATGCCTTCTAAATCGATTTCCGGATCATGGACGGTATTTTGCAGAGCTGCGACTACGGAATTTAAAGGCGGAGTGCTGGTCAGTCCGGCCATAGGGCTTAAGGCAGTATCAACTATATCTACACCCGCTTCAACCGCCATCAGTAAGGTCGCCACTCCGTTGCCGCTGGTATCATGGGTATGAAGGTGAATAGGGATAGAGATTTCGTCTTTTAAAGCTCTGATTAACTTGGCCGCAGCATAGGGTTTCAGCAAACCGGACATATCTTTAATAGCCAGGATATGGGCACCCATTTTTTGGATTTCTTTGGCCAATTTGACATAATATTTGAGAGAATATTTATCCCGGCGTTCGTCCAGGATGTCCCCGGTGTAGCACATGCTTACTTCAGCTATTTTACCGGTTTTCATTACTTCCTCGAAGGCAACTTCCATCCCTTTCAGCCAATTGAGGCTGTCAAAGATCCGGAAGATATCTATGCCTTGTTCGGCTGCTTCTCTGATAAAAGCTCTGATTAGGTTATCCGGATAATTGGTGTAGCCTACGGCATTAGATCCTCTCAAAAGCATCTGGAAAGGAATGTTGGGGATAAGTTCCCTTAAAGCTTGCAGCCTGCGCCAGGGTGATTCCCTTAAGAACCTATAGGCCACGTCGAAAGTAGCCCCTCCCCACATTTCCAGGGAAAAGAGATTATGGGCTAAAACTGAAGTAGCCGGGGCAATTTTAATCATATCTTTGGTTCTTACTCTGGTTGCTAAAAGAGATTGGTGGGCATCTCGGAAAGTAGTATCTGTAAGGAGCAGTTTGGTCTGCTCTTTAATCCATTGGACAAAACCGTCAGCACCTCTTTCCAAGAGGATTTTTCTTAAACCGGGGCGCTCGACAGGGATCTGCACTTTGGGCACAGGAGCAATATTGTAATCTTTTTTCATATTCTTGACTTCGTTAACAACTTTCTCGCCAATATACTTTAGAATTTTAGTTTCGTAGTCTTTTTTGGGTTTAATGTCGAAAAGTTCGGGTGTATCATCGATGAAATGAGTGTCGCATTCTCCGCTTAAGAATTTTTCATGGTTAAGGACATTAATCAGGAAAGCGTCGTTAGTCTTAACTCCTTTAATGTTCATTTCCCGAATGGAGCGAATGGCCTTCCTGGTGGCATCTTTGAAGGTCCGGGAATAGGAAATAATTTTTACTAATAGGCTGTCGTAATAGGGAGTAATGATAGAACCGGTATAACCGTTGCCGCCGTCTAACCTGATTCCAAAGCCGGAACTTGTGCGGTAGATATCAATTTTACCGGTATCGGGCATAAAATTGGAAAGAGGGTCCTCGGTGGTTATTCGACATTGAATGGAGTATCCCCTAGGCTGAATTGCTTCTTGGGAAGGAATCCCTATTTCCGGCGAATCCAAAGCATAGCCTTGGGCAATGAGAATCTGGCTTTGGACAATATCTATCCCGGTAGTCATTTCGGTGATGGTATGTTCGACCTGGATCCGGGGGTTCATTTCAATGAAATAGTAATGACCGTTTTTATCTACCAGGAATTCAACCGTACCGGCATTGACATAATTCACCGCTTGGGCGATTTTAACGGCATCGGCATAAAGCTTTTCCCGTAAATCTTTAGGGACGGCAAACGCCGGGGTGAATTCGACAATTTTTTGGTGCCTTCTTTGCACGGAACAGTCTCTTTCGTAAAGGTGGACAATGTTACCGTACTTATCGGCGAGAATCTGGACTTCAATATGTTTCGGCCTCTCCAGGTATTTTTCAATAAAGATATCATCAATGCCAAAAGCTTTTTTGGACTCATTTTTGGCGCTTAAAAACTCTCTGGCCAAGTCTTTTTCATTATAGACCACCCTCATACCTCGGCCACCGCCGCCGGCAGCAGCTTTTAAAATAATCGGGTAGCCATGGGCGTTGGCAAAGTCCAGAGCTTCTTCCACCGAAGCCAGTGGTTTATCCATTCCGGGTATGGTGGGCACCCCGACTTTATGGGCTAAAAGTTTAGATTTGATTTTATCTCCCAGGTTCTCCAAGGTATAAACCGAGGGGCCGATAAATTCCAGTCCCGCCTCCGTGCATTTGCGGGCAAATTCCGGGTTTTCCGATAAAAAACCATAGCCGGGGTGAATGGCATCGGCGCCTTTCTTCAAGGCCAGCTCGATTATTTCACCCATACTTAAGTAAGCCTCGATAGGTTTTTTCTTTTTGCCTATTTGATAAGATTCATCAGCCCGGATTCTAAAGAGGGCATATTTGTCCTCTTCCGAGTAAATAGCTACAGTCCTTATTCCTAACTCTTTGCAGGCGCGAAAAATCCTGATGGCAATTTCGCCGCGGTTAGCTACCAATACTTTATTAAAATGCTTGATTTTCATAGCAATCCCCTTTACCTTTTCCGTTCTAAAGTTAGCTACCAGTTGTTTTTGTATATTACTACAGTATAATCCTATTTTGCTTTGAAGAAAAGATTTTCGGCTTGAGAATTTGTTGCTTACCATATTATTTATAAGCAAAAGGCATTATTAAAGTACCCATTTCCCGAGGATAATATTGGGATTAAAGTTTAAAATTATTATTTAGAGCAAATACTAACATATCATGCCCTAACCTATCTTAAAACCCTATGTTTTGGCCATCAGGGAGCAATACCCAAGGGGTTAATCTTTAAAAGGGTTTAATCTTTAAGGAGATGCGAAGTTTAAGGTAAACAAAGTTTTCGTTTATCGTGTTGTCGGTAATACTTGATAAATCTGCAGAAAAGGGTTTGGATATGAAAAAAGAGCAGAGTATCTTTGCTAAAGCGCTTAATTTAATAACTTATAAGAAAACGAGCCGGCCGGAGACTTTTGTCTTGCCTGAGACCGATGAAAAAGGAAATATGTCCCAAAACAGCAATTCTCAAGATAAAGGTAAGGGCGGCCAGGACAGTAAAACTTTAACTCAGAATCAGGATAAACAGAATTTAAGTGGTAAGGCTGGAAACGGAGCTGATGAGCAAAGGGTAACCGGTGTAGGTTTGCAAAAAAGGCGTATTCCTAAAAAGCCTCTTTCTCCTTCTCAAGTAAAAGCAGCCAAAGCCGCTGCCGATTCGGAAAAAACCGATGAGGTTAAATCAGATTATGATTCCAATTTGGAAGCCATCAAGCAAACCTTCCATCTTCCGGAAAATAAAGATTTGATAATCAGGGAATTTAAGATTGGGAAGAAAAGGAAAGCTTTTCTTTGTTATTTGGACGGTATGGCCGATAAAAACATAATTAATGAATATGTTTTAAGCCCTTTATTAAACATGCCGGGCTCCGTTCTTCCGGAAGGGAAAAGTTCGGCTCTGGATTTGGAAAATATCATTGAAACTAATGATGTCAAAAAGCTCAAAAGCATTAATAAAGTAACAGCTGAAATCTTGAAAGGCAATACCGCTTTATATGTGGACGGTTTGGATTATATTCTGACCTGTGAATCCATAGGCTTTGAAAAAAGGGGAGTGGAAACGCCTAAATCTGAGGCTATTGTCAAAGGGCCTCAGGAAGGCTTCAGTGAGAACTTAAGGACTAATATCTCTCTTTTGCGGAGAATTATCCGGAATAAAGACCTTGTGACCGAATTCTTCGAAATAGGGGAACAGAGCAGTACAACTGTGGCGGTTGTTTATTTGCAGAACATCTTAAATCCGGCAATTTTAAACGAAGTGCGAAGGCGTCTTCAAAGTATTAAAACAGATTTTCTCTTAAGTGTCGGTATGCTGGAAGAATTAATCGAGGATAACCCTTATTCCATTGTCCCCACAATCTTAACTACAGAAAGGCCTGACCGCGCCGCCGCAAATATCATGGAAGGGCGAGTTGCGATTATCGTTGATGGTTCTCCAATTGCCTTGATTGTCCCGGTAACTATCAATGCTTTAATGCACTCATCCGAGGATGCGGGTTTAAAGTGGTATTATACAACCGGCTTAAGATTTATCAGGTTTGTGGCTTTTGCTACGGCGGTCCTGCTTCCCGGTTTTTATTTAGCTTTAACCACCTTTAATCATGAGATGATTCCCACTGACTTGTTAATTGCCATTGCTAAAGCCAAAGAAAATGTTCCTTTTCCAACTATAGTAGAAGTTCTTCTAATGGAACTGGGTTTTGAGCTGATCCGGGAGGCCGGGGTGCGCATTCCCGGGATCATTGGCAATACTTTAGGGATTATTGGAGCTTTAATCCTCGGGGAAGCTGCGGTCTCAGCCAATATTGTCAGCCCGGTCCTCATTATTATTGTAGCGGCAACGGGTCTCAGCAATTTTGCTATTCCCAATTACAGCCTGGCCTTTGGGGTAAGAGTCTTAAGATTTTATTTCATTTTGGCCGGCGCTTTTTTAGGGTTTTATGGTTTGGCTCTTGCCGCAGTACTTTTGGTCTTAATGCTTGTTAATCTCAAATCCTTTGGCATTCCCTTTTTGTCCATAGTCGCCCCCCGGAGCAAAAAAGGTAAAGATATAGTAATCCGTTGGCCTTTATGGCTCCAGGAGTCTCGACCGGACTTCCTTAATCCGCAAGACAGGCAGCGGCAGCCGGAAATAACCCGGCAGTGGGCTCAAGAGGATCCTAATAAGCAGGTACCTGCCCCCTCTGATTCTAAAGAGTAAAGGTTATCATAAGGGTTATTAAAGGATTATTTTAATTGTAAAAAACTCTCTGATAAAAAGCGATAAAAAGCTACCAATGAGGCGGTGGTTAGGATAATCAAGGAAGGTAAATTTGGTTTCCGGGAAGCTTTTGCTTTGCTCACAATTATGGAAATAACTAAAATTTTCTACACCAGTCCCCATGTAATTATTAAAGAACTGGGGACAGCGGCTTGGTACGCGACTTTAATATCTTGTCTGACCAGCTTGCTTTTTTTCGGTCTTGTGTATCTTCTCCTGAAAAGGTTTCCGGGAAACGATCTTTATCAAGTTTTTGAAGCTGCCACCGGTCCCAAACTTGGGAAAATATTAATTCTAATTTTTGGCGTTTACTTTTTATACTATGCTGGAGTTAATATGGGGGAATTCACTATTATCCTAAAGGTCTATAGTAAGCGCCTTACTCCTACGGAAATTCTTACGGTAGCTTTTCTCTTCGTATTAATAGCACAGGCTTATGTGGGACTGGAAGGTATAGCGAGAACAGCTTATGTATTTTTTTTCTTCATAATGGGTGGCCTGCTGCTCATTATTCTCTTGGCAATTCCCGCTTATGAGCTGGATTATTTAAAACCTTGGCTGGGGTACGGCCTGGATAAAACAATTCTCATTGGTATTCTCCGCTCTTCAGCCTATGATGAGATTATTGTCCTGGCGATTATCATTAACTCTATCCATGGCTTGAAGAACTTTAAAAAAGTAGGGATAACGTGTTTAATATTTACCGGCTTGACTTTCAGCATTTGCCTGGCCTGTATCTTGGCAGCCTTTCAGTATACTGTGGCCAGTGAACACCTTTCAGGAATGTTTCAGTTATCGAGAATTATTTACTATTCTCGCTTTTTCCAGAGGGTGGAAGCCATTTTTCTCTTCATTTGGGTTTTTGCTTCTCTGATAACAGTCTCGCTGGCTTTTTATATGGCTTTAAGCTCGTACTGCCGAGCTTTTAAAATTAATAATCATAGGCCTCTTTTACTGCCATTTGCTTTCTTGGCTTTTACAGTGGCTTCTTGGCCTGATAATGTTGCCGAAGTTTTAGAGATTCATGTTAAACTAATTCGCCAGTACAGTTTTTTAATACTTTACTTCTTACCCCTTTTAGTTTTGGCTTGGTCTTTAATCACTGGGAAGAAAGGTGGTAAAGCCAGTGGCGAAAACCAAAATGCAAAACTTGAAAATGCCGGTCAAGGAAATTAAGGTTTTAGCTTATGTTTTATTGCTTGTTTTCCTGGCTCTTTTTTTGGCAGGCTGTTATGATGCCAAGGAAATTGACCAGGAAGTGTATGCTTTAGTAATCGGGGTGGATAAGGGAGTTAATAATGCCATCAGAATAACTTTTCAAGTTCCTACTTATAAAGATGGGGGACAGGGGGGAATGGGAGGCGGCGGAGGAGATGGTGACAACGGCACGGAAACCGGAGAATTAGACGGGACGGTAGTAGCCACGGTGGAAGCGCCTTCCTTGATTGAAGCTATAAATATCCTTAATGCCACTTCTAATAGAATGATATCCCTTTCCCATGCCAAGATGCTGGTCTTTTCCGAAGAATATGCCCGGGAAGGAGTTGGCAGGTATATAGAGCCTTTAGCCAGGTTCCGGGAAGTCCGGGAGTTAATGAGAGTAGTGGTCTGCAGGGGGAAAGCAGAAGATTTTATTAAAGAAAACAAACCGGTTATTAGCCAAAATATTGCCAAGGATATTGAGTTGTCATACTTGCAGTCTCAGAATACAGGTTATTTTCGGGATGTGTTTTTTACGGAATTCTATATTGACCTTTTAAGCCCTTATGGCCAGCCTACAGCGATTTATGCGGGGGTGAATGAATTTGACCAAATGTTAGACTCAGAACCAGGTCTGTCAGCACCTCCAAAAACTTACTTGGATATTAAGCCTGGACTTATACCTCGGAAAGGCGGAAATAAAAAGGACTTGTTTGGGACTGCCGTTTTTGACGGTGATCGGATGGTTGGAAGCTTAAATCCGGAAGAAACCAGGTTTTTCCTGATGAGTATAGGAGAATTTGAACGCAGTTACTTTACTTTGGAGGACCAAAACAAACCTGGCTATATTTATGTTTTGGAAGTGACAGCAGTGTCCAAACCGCGGATTAAAGCTCGGATTGCCGACGGAGTGCCAGTCATTGACCTTTCGCTGGAACTCGATGCCGATCTGGCTTCGATTCAAAGCAGAATTAATTATGAAAAATCAGATCTTATTGAGGGCTTTGAGGCATATCTGGAAAGTTATTTTCAAAAAGGGATTAAGAATACTATAGAGAAAACCCAAAAGGAATTCGGGACGGATATCTTTCAATTTGGCAAGAAAATTGCCGGGAACTTTCGGACTATTCAGGAGTTTGAGGAATATAACTGGCTAAAGCATTATCCGGAAGCCGAGATTAATGTAAACGTCAAAGTAAATGTACGGCGTTCCGGCTACTTCTATGAAACTCATCATATTTTTTCAACCAAATTAGAATAACTTGCCTTAAATATGCCATATAGATTTGTCATTAAAATTTGTCATCCTGAGCGTAAGCGAAGGATCTTGGGCAGCGAAGGCTTGTTCTGAGCGAAGTAAAGACCTATCCTGAACGAAGCGAAAGAACTTTAGCATTAAAGTTTCTGAACGAAGTAGAGAAAGAAGGAAAGAGGCTTTGAAAATTTTTAGTATGCTAGTTGCTTTAGTCGGAAGTTATTACACTTTTACTTTCGGCCGGAGTTTATGGGTGGATGACAAGAATAAACTTGGTGGGTTCGGAGCTGTTTTAGCTGCGTTTGCCGGTGTTGCCGGGCTGTTTTTGCTCCTTTTTTACAAATAGTGAATTGCCAACCAATAATTTGTCAGTATTTATTTTCAAAAAGAGTAAAGATTACTACTAATAAGAAATTTTTAAAGAGGTGAAACAAAATGGCTAAATTCAGGCCCCTTGCACCGGGACAAACAGCAAGCAGTGTTGAGCAACAAATGGGAATTCAGTTTTTTGACGGGGATGCCGGAGATATTACTTCCCGTGAAGCGGGGAATATGGTTAAAAGAATGGTAAAGTATGCGGAAGAGCAACTTCAAAAAGGCCAAAAAATGTAGTCCAAATAGATAGGCGTAAGGAGTTGAATTTTGTTGACCCAAACGGAAATAGCTCCCCATGAAGCATTTGAACTACATGAGCTTTTGCAGCTCAAAAACAGCTGTGCCCTGAAAGCTTCCGGTTTGACCAATGATATCTCTGATCCAAAACTTAGGGTAATTCTGGAAACCGATCTTAGGAATTCCCAAGAACAGATAAAGGAACTTCAAGAATTTATCCGGCAAGCGGTAAATCTTGCAGAGTAGGAAAGAGAGTT
The DNA here is from genome assembly GCA_012839895.1 of Peptococcaceae bacterium. Classification (GTDB taxonomy): domain Bacteria; phylum Bacillota; class Desulfitobacteriia; order Desulfitobacteriales; family Syntrophobotulaceae; genus DUML01. The sequence goes on from DUML01000026.1 coordinate 21,657, forward strand.
AGGGAGACTGATGAAATGGTTAATATTATTCAGGATGTGGCAGGTGTAGACTTTATGACCGAAAAAGACATCGTGCTGGAAATGCTCCTGACTTCCAAAAATGTTTTAAACCGCTATTGTACTGCAATTGGCGAGTCGACTACTCCTCAGGTAAGGGAAACCTTAAAGAAGCATTTAAATCAAATAATAGATATTCATGGACAGATCATGGACTTTGCCGTGGAAAAGGGTTATTATAAGCCCTTTAATCCACCGGAACAATTCAAAGATGACTTGAAAAAAGCTTATGTGGCCTTGGATCTTGAGCCCTGGAAGTTACAGCCAAGCGAGGAGTTTTTCGGTCCTAAGAGGGATATACCTATTGTAAGGTCATAAAGCGAACAAAATACAATCATAACGTAGGGCCAATCCTAAGAAAAGTATGTCTCCGGTTCAGAGGCATTTAGTTAACCAAGCAGACCCCAAGACAGGTCTGTTTGGTTTTTTCATGGGAATAAAAAAAGAAGGCTGCGGGAGAATAAATATTTAGAAGCAAAATATTGCATAATAGGCAAGATAATGAAGAGGTAACTATGTTTTCTTGGCTAAAAAGAAAATATAAGTTCTTAAAAACTATGGCTCAAGCTAACCAACAAAAGAATGAGCAACCCCAAGCGGAAAAAATCCCTCAATCCTTTCCGGAGTTAAGAGCCAAACTTCAGCAGGTTTTTGCGGAATGCGGTGATTTCAAAACCAGAGAAATATTGGTTGGCGATGAACATTACAGATTAATTATTGCTTGGATGGATAATCTCGCCAGTAATCAAATTTTACATGAAAGCTTAATAAGACCTTTATTAGAGCCACAAGCTTTTTGTCAATTCTTAGAAGATAAAGAAGAGGACTTGGCGGTATTCCTTAAAAATAATGTCTTGATTGCAGCTGAGCTGAAAGAAGTAACCGACTTTAACCAGACAGTGGAATTTATACTTTGCGGCGAAAGTGTCATTTATATTGAAGGAAGCAGTACCGCTTTAGCTGCGGCGACCAGAGGCTGGGAGACCCGGACTGTAACTGAGCCGGAGACAGAGACTGTAGTGCGCGGTCCGCGCGAAGGGTTTGTGGAAGACCTGGCGGTAAATTGCGCTTTGCTTCGCCGCAAAATTAAAAACCCCAATCTAAAGATGGAAATGATGAAGATTGGCCGCCAGACTAAAACAACAGTTTGTGTTTGCTATTTGAAAGGAATTGCCGATCCTGCCTTAGTACAGGAAGCCAAAACCAGGCTACAGAAAATAAACATCGATGCCGTCCTGGAGTCTGGTTACTTGGAAGAGATGATCGAAGATGCGCCTCTTTCATTTTTCCCGACTGTTGGCAACAGTGAGAAACCTGATGTTGTAGCGGCCAAAATCCTGGAAGGGCGAGTAGGCATTTTTTGTGACGGAACGCCTTTTGTCCTGACTGTTCCCTATTTATTTTTAGAGACCCTGCAGGCCAGCGAAGATTATTATACCAGGGCAATCAGTTCCAGCCTGCTGCGCACTGTAAGAATAATCTGCTTCTATGTCTCAATCCTTTTACCCGGTCTTTATGTGGCTTTTTTAAATTTTCACCAATCTGTTCTTCCGTTAAATTTTTTGCTCACAATCGCTGCAAGCAGAGAAAGTATTCCTTTTTCTCCTTTTACTGAAGCCTTGTTTATGGGCATAACTTTTGAAATCTTGCAGGAAGCCGGGATAAGAATGCCTAGACCGATTGGGCAATCCGTGAGTATTGTAGGAGCGCTGGTTATCGGAGAAGCCTCAGTCCGGGCCGGCTTGGTCAGCGATCCTATGGTCATAATTACAGCTCTTACTGCTATCAGCACTTTTATCCTTCCCCCTTTGCAGCGGGTTTTGCCGTTTTTCCGCTTTGGCTTTACCATTGCTGCCAATATTCTGGGTTTATTAGGAATTTTTTTCTTCCTTATCGCTTTGGTAATCCACTTGTGTACACTCCGTTCTTTTGGGATTCCCTATTTAGCGCCTTTAGCCCCTTTGTCTCTCTCGGATATTAAAGATACCTTTGTCAGGTTTCCTCTATGGACTATGCTAACCAGACCTAGAGACTTAACTTGGCCGGAAACCGGGCAGGCGGCTAAATACAGGGCGGGAGCGGAACAATTGCTGTCTAAAATGCGAAAAAAAGAAGACCGCTGAGACTTATCCTTCGTAATGGTCTATGCAAGTATCTTTCGGGCAAAGTCCTTAGGATGACATGTTTTTCGTGAGTCATCCCGTGAAGGCTTTCAAATGCCTTCACGCGCAGTGAAAGATCTTAAGCCATCGGGATAACAATAAGGAGCAAAGGTAGTATGATGTTGGACTTAGGTAAAAACAGTTTAAAAAATATTTCTCTGAGAAGTGCTTCTTTAATAATTTTGGTATTTTTCTCTCTTACAGGCTGTTGGGACAACAAAGATGTGACGGAAATTAATCTTATTACTGCTGTCGGGGTTGATAAAACAACAGATGGGAGGGTAGAGGTTACTTTTGAGATTCCAAGGCCAAGCCTGACTAGGACCGGCCAGGCCGGGGCGGGCGGTGGAGAAAACAGCCGCGAAAAAGCTGTCAGTTTGGTATCTTCTAAAGGTGATACAGCTTTTATTGCCGTCCGCAGCATGGTGGAAAAACTGGCGAAAGATATTTTCCCCTCTAAAATGGAGCTATTGTTAATTGGTGAAGATTTGGCCCGGGCCGGATTACAGGAAGTCTTTGATTTAATGGAGAGAGATCCGGAATCCAACATGACCGCTAAGGTTCTGTTGGTGAAAGGGGCGCCGGTCAAGCAAGTTATGGAAGCGGAAAGCGAACAGGAGAAAATACCTTCCCTGCACCTTGTTAAATCTATTACCGTTAATCAAGACACTTTTGGCAGCAGTAAGGAAGCTAGGGTTATTGATATTTTAAGAGAAGTAGCACTGCCGGGAAAAGATCCCCTCATCCCGGTGGTAGAGATTTTGGAGGAAAAGGAGAATTTAAAAGTTAAAAATATTTTGGTGTCGGGCAGTGCCGCTTTTAGGGGAGATAAATTGGTCGGTTATCTTACAGCAACTGAGACCAGGGGTTGGCTCCTTGCTGAGAATAAAATTAAAGCCAGTGTTTATTCCTTGCCCAGCCCTAACGATGAAACAAAGAATATCTCTTTTGAAATGTATTGTGAAAATGGCCAAAAAAAAGTTGAGTTCATTGAAGGCAAGCCTAAACTTGTAATCAAAATCAAAGCAACCGGCGATATTGGGGAAAGCCAGGAGCCAACGGATCTCACCCAACCGCAGATGCTCAAAAAACTGGAAAATAAGATCAAACAAATTATTACAGAAGAGGTAAACAGTGCTTTAAATTCAGCTCAAAAATATCATAGCGACATTTTTGGTTTTGGAGATATTATTCATCGAAAAAACCCTCAGGAGTGGCAGAAAATAAAGGATAATTGGCCTGAAATCTTTAGTAAAGCCCCAACGGAGATAACAGTTGAAGTCAAGCTGAAAAGATCAGGTTATACCCGCAAAGGTGTAGAACCACTGTAAATTTAGCAGTCTGTTTTAACTGTCAAGGGTTGTGAGGTATGGTAAGTGGCCTTAAATATCATCTTGCTCGTAATAATTGCAATCATTATGGTTCTCTTGGATTTACCGGGATTGTTAAAAATTGAAAAGAAAAATAAAATTAAGGTTTTAATCAGCTATTTTCTCCTGCTTTTAACAGGCTTTACTTTAGGATTATTGTTAATCCTGGAAAGGGAACCGGTTAGTCCGACTGTGATAATCGAAAGAATGCTGAACTTAATTTTAGGGATTGGCTTATGATGACAAATGTAAAAATTTCCGGCTATCAATTGGCTTTATTAATAATGGGTTTTCTTTTTGGGAGTACCGCGGTTTTAAACCCGACTGCAATGGCCGGCCAGGATGCCTGGTTGGCCTATATCTTAGCCTGGGTGGGGGGGTTTATGCTAATCTGGCTTTATGTCCGAATCGCGTTAATTAATCCTTCCCTGACCCTGGTGGAAATCCTGAAAGTGACTTTTGGCAAGTACCTTGGTACTGTTATCGCTTTACTGTATATCTGGTATTTTCTGCATCTCGCGGCACTCGTTCTCCGGGATTTTGGCGAACACATGAATGTTACGGTTTTCTATCGAACTCCTATGACTTTTATCATCAGTTGTTTTGCCCTGCTTATTGCCTATTGCCTGCGGAAGGGGCTGGAAGTGACCGGGAGAGCGGCTGAAATCCTGATGCCATATCTATTCATCTTCGTAATAATTATTTTCTTTTTGCTCATTCCTGAATATGATACGAATAACTTATTTCCTTTCTTAGAAAAGGGTCTAACCCCTGTAATTCAAGTTGCTTTTGGAGTTTTAACTTTTCCTTTTGGGGAAACGGTCACTTTCTTAATGATTTTTCCGGCACTTTATTCGCCGGGTCAGTTAAAAAAAGTTTCTTTTGCAGCCTTTGGGGTAATGGGGTTTATTATTTTGGGTATTATTGTCCGCGACCTTTTGAGTTTGGGACCTGATCTTTTGACTAGACTAGTCTTCCCGCCAAGCCTCAGCACGGAGTTAACTCCGGAGCTCCAATTGGAGCCTTTGATCTCTGTCAACTTTTTGCTCGGAGGGTGGGTTAAAATTACAGTTTGTTTGTATGCTGCTCTTGTAGGAATTGCCCAGCTTTTAGGCCTTAATGATTATAAGCATTTGGTTTTACCCTTAGTTCTCTTAGCTGTAGGCTTGGCAATGTGGCTGTATGAAGATCTTTTTAAGATGATGGATTGGACGGCTAATGTGTATCCTTATTATGCTTTCCCTTTACAGTTTGGGATTCCACTCCTTATCTTGCTTGTTGCCAAAATTAGAAAGCTAGCGTAAGTAAAATATTTTATACTTCGTTCTTAGCCCAATGAACAAAGGTCTGAAACAAGTTTGGTGCAAAATTTGTTGAAAGGGGAAACAAAGAACAATGAGAAGAGGACGAACAAAAAAAAGCTTAGGCACCGGAACCCTTCTATTACTGGGCGGATTAGCAGGAATTAAGATTCTGGCGAGAAGCATAATAGCCAAGACTTCTCGTCGGGCACTTAAAATTGTTATGACGGACGAATATCATGAAAATCTCTGGGAATTTGTTTCTGCTTCCACTCGGGTCACTCCTCAGAAGATAGTAGAACTAAACATGAGAGCGGAATCGGGTAAGGCCGGAGACCGGCCGTTAGGAAGTCCTAAGAAATTTCCCTCTCTTGACGGACTAATGTTTCCCTTTGCCCAGATTGACACTATGCCAATTCAGGAATTCGAAGAGATTGACACCACTGTTATTCTTGGCAAAAAAGCCCGTCGGCCATTAATCCTGGAAACTCCTATTATGGTTGGTGGCATGGGCTATGGTTTTGCCGTTAGTGAACAGGTCAGGATTGCCTTGGCCAAGGGGTGTAGCCTGGCAGGTACTGCCCTCAATACCGGTCAAGGAGGGCTTCTACCTCAAGAACGCGCTGCGGCTAAACAGCTTATTCTTCAGTATAACCGCGGGTCTTGGAGCAAGGAACCGGAAATTTTAAAGCAAGCCGACGCTTTGGAATTGCATTTTGGCCAGGGAGCGGTAGGGGGGTCTTATGCTATTTTGCCGGCCGATAAAATTTCTCGTAAAATGCGTAAAATGTTTGGAGTTAAAAGGGGAGAGCGATTGGTTTACCCATCTCGTATTCCTGACATTAATAGTCCGCAGGATTTAATTAAAAAAGTTAAAGAGCTGCGGAGTATTACTGATGGCATTCCTATCGGAGCTAAGATAGCCGGTAGCGATATGTTGGAAAAAGATCTGGCCTGGTGCTTGGAAGCCGGTTTGGATTTTGTGGCTGTAAGCGGCGCTGAAGGGGCATCCAAGGGTTCGCCGCCAACTCTCCTTGACGATCATGGTTTGCCGACAATTATTGCTTTAGTGAGGGCTGTAAATTATTTGGAGAAAGTAGGGGCGAAAAAAGATATAGATCTGGTTATTGACGGCAAGCTAATTACTCCCGGCGACTTTTTAAAAGCGCTGGCCTTGGGAGCTGATGCTGTTTATATCGGTACCGCCGCTTTATTTGCCGTTTCTCATACTCAAGTACTGAAGGCTATGCCCTTTGAACCTCCTACCGCAGTTGCCTGGCAGGTAGGCAAATATGCGCGCCGTTTCAACATCAAGAAAGGAGCTAAAAGCCTCCATTTCTTTTTAAAATCCTGCACTCAAGAAATGAAGATGTCTTTAAGCTCCATGGGCAAGACTTCTATTCAAGAGTTAAGTAAAGATGACCTGGTGGCAATCGACCCTTATATTGCTGAAATCACCGGAGTTCGGCCGGCTCATATTCCTCCGGTCTAAAGCTAAGCCTAAAAAGGCTAAATACTTATAATATCCTAGATAATATTCTAAAGGAACGTTTAATGAAGTAATTGGGCTGTTGGATTCGGATGACAGGAACCATATTTGTTGGTAAAGTTATTATTATGATCTAATAATAAGGTGAGAAAGTGAATTTGGCAGTTGATATATTTATAATATTTGCTGTCTGGCGTTGGGCTGATTGGAGAAACTGGCGCAAATACCATGCTACTATTCTCTTTGCGGGAGCAATGAGTTTACTTTATAATGTTATGACTTTGACTCATAACTACTTTTTATGGAAATTGAATCCTACTTTTTTTACTTATACAGCAGAGGAAATCATACATTGTTTTGTCTTTTTGCCGGGAACAGCCTTGCTTTTTTTGTCTCGCTGGCCCAAAAAATTAAGCCAACAAATTAAATATCTTTTTAAATTTATCTTTATCTATTTTCTGGTGGAAGTAGTCTTTCATTATTTTGGGGTTATAGAGTATTTTCACGGTTGGAACGCTTTATTTTCCTTGTTCTTTTATTGTATTATGTTTCCTGGATTATTATTGCATCATAAAAAACCGGGCTTAGCTTACCCGTTGTTTATTCTCACCTTGGTTTTAGGTGTTTGGTTTTTTAAGATTCCTTTGTAGATAGGGGGCAAGTTAGAAATGATTTCTAGCCGGACGGGGGGTAAGGGATGAAGAAAAAAGTAATTGTAGCGATGAGCGGCGGTGTAGACAGCGCGGTAGCTGCCTTGCTCCTCCAAAAAGAAGGTTACGATGTCATTGGGGTCACTATGCAAATTTGGCCCCAAGCTGAAGATAATGTGCGGGCTTGTTGCAGCTTAGAAGCGGTAGGTGATGCCCAAAGGGTGGCTTGGAAATTGGGAATTCCTCACTATGTAATGAATTTCCGGCAAGAATTTGAGGATAAGGTTATTAAGGAATTTGTTGATGAGTACCTTGCAGGACGGACACCAAATCCCTGCATTTCCTGCAATAAGCTTATTAAATTTGAGTCCTTGCTGAGAAAAGCGAAAGCTTTGGAAGCGGATTATATTGCAACAGGCCATTATGCTCGGCGAGAATATGATTCCGGCTCCCACAAATGGGTTTTAAAAGTAGGAATAGACGAGACAAAAGACCAAAGTTATGCCCTTTATAATCTGACCCAGGAACAGCTTGAGAATATCCTGTTTCCTTTAGGAACTTATCGCAAAACAGAGATACGTAACATTGCCAAGGAAGAAGGGTTAATTGTCGCCAATAAAGCGGAAAGCCAAGAAATTTGTTTTGTAGAAGGGTCATACGGGGATTTTGTGGAGCAATATCGGAACTTGCCTGCCACCCCCGGGGATATTATCGATTCTCAAGGTAAAAAGTTAGGGGAGCATCGAGGTATTTATCGCTATACAATTGGTCAGCACAAAGGCTTAGGTTTGGCGCTGGGCTATCCGGTCTATGTAACCAAGATTGACCCAGTGCGTAATACCATCCAAGTCGGTCCCAAGGAAGAGCTGTATCATTCAGCGCTTCTTGGAGAAAAACCCAACTTTATCTCCGGTGAGCCGCCGAAAGAGAAAGTTCAAGTTAAAGCCAAGATCAGGTATAATGCTCCGAAAGTGCCCGCAGAAATTGAGATGCAGCAAAATAACCTGGTTAAGGTTAGCTTTGCGGAGCCCCAGCGAGCGATTACTCCTGGACAGGCAGTTGTATTTTATCAAGGAGACGTGGTTTTAGGCGGAGCGACAATTAAAACAGTTTTATGAGTTTTTCGAATATCTTATTGTTTTTGACCGGTTTCTTGAGCTGCTTCCTGGAGCTCTGAAATATTGGCCAGGGTTAATTCACCTTTAATGGTCACCAGAGCCTTATTCTGCTCTTTAATGACTTTTTCCAATTCATAGATAGAAAGGTCCAACTTACTAATACTATCCTCCTGTTCTTCGGGGATAGTATTTTTCATAATTGCCCAGCTTCTCTTTATTTCTTCCATATCTTTGGCAGCTAAGCCCCAATCCTCCATTTTGGAAGCCAGAACGGTGTTGCGAGTATAATACACCATATTTTTTAGTTCCGGTGAGATTTTGGTCTTATATAGGGAATAAAGCGCAGGCAGTTGGGAGTAGAGGCGGTTGGCTGCCAGAAGGGTCTGTTCAGTTTTCTTTTCTGCAATTATTTTTGTAAGGTCATTAAGCGCCGTGCTAAATCCGTCGATTACTTCTTTTGTCGCTCCCTTTTTGGTTGCTTGGGGCATAAAGTTGTTCCAGCCGGAATGTAAATCTTTTATTTCCAGGTTAATTTGTTGCCAGGGATCTCCTTTGGTAGCTTGCCCTTTCTGAACTTGTTGGGAGCTTGCATTATCTTGACTCTGGTTTTGCTGGGTGCTTGCTTTCTCTTTGCCTTGACTGCCTTCTTCAGGGTTTTCTTGGCCTTGATTGCTGGCATGAGGTTCTTCTTGGTCCTGCTTAGTTTGTTGCGAAGGCTTTTCCTGAGGCTCACCGACAGGGCCACCGAGAATCTGAAAGATGCTTTCGATCTTAGTCTCAATTTCCTCCAGCTCTTTGGGGATTTTTTCGCCTTGCTTTTCTTGGCTTGATTCTTGGCCTGAATCCTTCTTAAACAGCCCGCAACCTAAAAGTCCGACAGCAAGAAGAAAGAGCAAGCTAGCAATTAGGATAATTTGGAACAAATACTTCCGGTTAATAGTAGTATTTTGCATATAGATCTTCCTTTGTACAAAAATCTGGGTATCTTAGTTTAACTCTTAAATTTTCTAATTAATAATTTAAAAACTAGAAGAAACTGCCAAAAAGACTGTCAAGAAGTTAACTCTTGCTTATTATTTTGTTACTTTTAAGTATTTGTTATCTTCGGCGTTAAAATACCTCTATTTCAACAGTTAAAAAAACAAGGACATTAATTTAGCAGTATTTTCTAACTTGGCAGTATTTAATTATTATCTTTTAATATCTTTGTTATTGGATCTTTGTTATTGGCCAATTTTTTATTGTCGAAAAACTGGTTTTTATTTGATTAATAATTATTTAGATTCGACAGATTAAATCTTTCTTTTTGGTAAAAACTTCATTAAAATTAATGTTATAAGAAAAAATATTAATTGGTGGAATGGAAATTGGTAAACAACAAATCAATTATTCAATCCACATTTATAAAGATTACTGTCTCAATTTTTGCTATTCTGTTAATACTTTATTTTTTTTTGGCTAGGATTTATTGGAATAATGAGGTCTTAACCAGAGAACTGGAGCTTTTAACAGTCGCTTCTAAAATGGAAACAGTAATCGAGAACAATTATCAAAGCATTTTGGGTATTAAAACAAATAAAAACCTAAATGATTCTCAAAAGTATGAGCAAATAAATAATTTATTTGAAGTTTTTTTTGACAAGCTCTCCCAGGATTATAAAAATATCCAGCTCGGCTATTATGACCTAGAATTAAACCAAATGGTGTTTTACCCCCGGGCAGAAAATGATAATTTAATTTCTGACCTCGGGCTGAAGACAAATAACGGCTTATTATTGGAAGAGGCAACTGTTCCCAGGTTTATTTCCGATGTGGAAGTCTTTCGTTGGGATGGGAAGGGAATTATTGCCGCAGTTGTCCCGGTTTGTTACAAGGGTGAAATCGTTGGCCAGACTTGGGCAATGTTAAAAGCAGAAGAAATATATCATCAGTCTTATCTTAGCTACAGTAAGTATTTTATTCCCAGTCTAGTAATTATAATCCTGGTTCTCTTTCTAATTGATAAGAATTTAGTTAAGATTAAATACGCCTTGGATGATTTTACGGCAGCTATTATTAATGATAGACCTGCCAATCTAGATAAGTTTAATTTACCGGAGCTTTGGCCGGTATATGAAAAAATTCATAATTACCTTGCAAATTTAAAACTTTTAAATGAACGTCTTGAGGAATCAAATACCAAATTAATTACTATTATGCAAGGGATTGCCGACGGCTTCTTTTCTTTGGACAGGCAGTGGTGTTTTACCTTTGTAAATGAAGAGGCTAAAAGGCTGTTAAAAAAAGAACAGAATGACTTACTAGGGAAATGCGTTTGGGATGAACTCTTAAATTTTTTGCCGGAAAAAACTGTTCATAACCTCCGTCAGGCAATGGAACAGAATATTACTCGGCATTGGGAAGAAAAGCTCTTCCCCGAAGCAAGGTGTTATGAATTTTATGCTTATCCATTTGTTCAAGGGTTAAATGTTTTCTTCCGGGATATTACTGAATTGAAGCAGAAAGAACAAGAACTCTCCAGGCTGGAAAGACTCAATTTAATTGGTCAAATGGCGGCTGGAATCAGCCATGAGGTCCGCAATCCCTTAACTACGGTTAGAGGATTCCTACAAATGCTGGAAGAGAAAACAAACTGTTCCCGTAATAAAGAATACATGGAAATAATGATTTCTGAGATTGACCGGGCCAATGGGATAATAACTGACTTCTTATCCCTGGCTAAGTCCAATTCCGACAGCACCAAAATTGAGGATATCAACGAAATAATTTCCCGTTTATACCCAATGCTTCAGGCAGATGCCTTTAATGACAGTAAAGAAATAGTTATTAACTTAGGCCAAGTTCCTCTTTTGGAATTGAATCGCTCTGAGATTAAGCAGCTAATTTTAAATCTGGTGCACAACGGCCTGGAAGAAACACCGGTGGGGGGCAAAGTTGAAATTAGTACATATTTAGAAGATGATAGGGTAGTATTAGCCATTAGAGATGAAGGAAAGGGGATACCGGAAGATATTCAGGAAAAAATTGGTACACCCTTTTTTACTACTAAAGAAACAGGGACTGGATTAGGTTTGGCTATTTCTATAGGGATTGCCCGGCGTCATCAAGCTCATTTTAGATTTCAAACAGGCCCAAACGGGACGACCTTTTACATTAGCTTTCCAATTCCAGGGAAATAGAAAATTTATAAGCGGATAATTAATCAGGAAAAATTTTAGGACAAAAGTATTATTTTTCCGCATAACAAGGAAAATTGAAAAAAATATAGAATAGATTATAGAATATTTGTAGGAAATCGATATTGTGGAGGAAACAATGAAAATACCATTTTTAGCATTTGTCTTACAAGGTATCCCGGAAAGTATTGCCATGGTTACGCTGGCTTTTGTTATTGCCCGTATTCCTCTTCAGTGGAAAAAAATAATAGCCATTGGTCTAATAATGGCCACAACGTCTTATATTTTAAGGCTTTTTCCAATCACCTTCGGCATTCATACTGTTTTGTTAATAGTCTTGCTCTTTATTTTACTTATCCGTGTAGAAAGAACTAACATTAATGCGTTATTGATCTCCAGCCTGCTAAGCCATTTAGTTGTTATTATTGCTGAGACAATATGTTTAGGATTATTAATGTCACTTCTTCATATTTCTTTTGAAGTTCTTTATAACAATGTCGCTCTAAGAATTTTAATGACTTTACCCCAGGTTATATTGATCTTTATTATTGCTTATATTACTTTAAAAATTCGTTCTAAGAAAGGAAAATTTTAATTTAGGTTTAAATTATTATGTTTACTATAAATGAGAGGAAAAGGAGAAAGAAATGGTGATCCCATTTCCAGCTTTAATATTCCAAGGGATTCCTGAACAGATAGCTCTTGTGACTTTAGCTTTTGTTCTGGCTAAGCTTAAGTTAGAATGGCCAAAAATCATTCTTTTTGCTATGGTCTTAACTTTTACTGCTTATTTTATTAGGTATTTTTCGCCAACCTTTGGTATTCATACTATTGTTCTTATGGGTATGTTATTTATCTTCTTTGTCGAAAGATATAATGTTCCGGTAATAAAGTCCCTTAAGATATCGGTATCAGTTGCAGTTATTTTAATTATCACCGAGTCAATTCTCTTAAACTCATTAATGAAGCTTTTCAGTCTATCTTTTGAGGTACTTAATGAGAACATAATATATAGAATCTTAATTACTTGGCCACAAGTTCTAATTTTATTTTTATTGTCTTTTATTATCATTATTTGGCGAAGGAGAAAAGAAAAATCAAATGAAACTTTCTGAAATAAGTGAGCGTATTTCTGAGAGTTTAACACGAGAATTAGACTACAGCGAAGACAAAAAAGAAATTGTTACATATGGCATAGAGACAGCTCTTTTGACTGTCTTAGGATTCCTGGCAATTATTGCTTTAGCCTTCTTATTTAACGCTGTTGTACCGGCAATTATCGCCGCCTTGTTTGGTGGGGTATTACGGCGCTTGTCCGGAGGCGCTCATTTTGACACACCTTTGAAATGTTTGACTTTTGGTGCGGTTGTTTATGCCTTGATTGGGGTTGCGGCAAAAGAATTGCTCAAGTATGAATTATACAGCACAACGCTGGCCGTAGTGATTTTATTAATAGCCTTGATTGTTATGGTAATCCTTGCCCCGGTAGATTGTGAAGCTAAACCTATTCATTCCCGGGTTTTAAAAAGAAATTTGAAGATTTCTTCCGTAGCCTTTGTCCTTCTTACCATGGGAATAATTCTTTTTAGCGGTAATACTGTCCTAAATACCAGTGCAGTTTTGGGAGTATTTTACCAGACTATGACCCTACTGCCGGTATTTAATAATAAAAAAAAGGAGGGTTAAGGATGAAAAAAATAGTTTACACCCTGATTACATCCGCAATTGTACTTCTTGCTACAGCTAGTTCCGTATTTGCCTGCATTTACTGGGCTTATCAACCCAAAGCACCTAAGTCTTTGCAAAAATAAGAATAAGGTGGGGTATCCCCACCTTATTCTTTGAGAGGGATAATATGCTGCATGATGACAAACAAAAACAAGAAAAATATATTCTCGCTTCGCAGGTAATCTCCTTTTGTTTGCTGGCCATGCTTATTTTGGTTGCTGTCAGTTTTAAAGATCAGTTAACGTATGAAATTGGATATTACCATTCCACCCTTATGTTTTTTGTGGTTTTACCGCTGATTGTTTTAATAAGGTTATTAAGCATTCATTATAATAATAAACTAATAGACTACAGTGTAAATAGTTTCTTTTATCTGGTTTCGGCTATTTTTTTAATATATTTAAACAATAATGCTTTTCAAATTTTGCTAATAATGCCGGTTATTAGTATGGCTTTAAAATATGGTACCAAGCATTCTATCTATACGGTATTATGCTCTTTGGTTGTTTTATTGTTTGTCAGCGATAAGAGAAATTTTACTTCTATCGACAGTGACCTGATGTACTGTATAGTATTTATACTGGTGGCTTGGCTTCTCGGGAATATGCGAGAATCAGAAATGGATATTGAAAAAAAACTGGAGAGATTAGCCCATTACGATGGTTTGACAGACCTCCTTAACCACCGGTCTTTTCAGCGTATCCTGGAATTGGAGCTTCAGAACGCCGAAAAGAACAAGTCCAGTTTAAGCTTAATTATGTTGGATTTAGATTATTTTAAAATATATAATGACTCGTTTGGCCATCAAAAAGGGGATTTGGTTTTACGGCAAGTAGCGGGAATTCTAAAAGATGCTACGCCTTCCAATTGTTATTGTGCCAGGTATGGCGGGGAAGAGTTTGCTTTAATTTTGCCGGGTATATGTATTGAAATGGCTAAAAGGGTAGGAGAGAACATAAGGAGAAAAATTGAAGAGACTGTTTTTCCTGGCATGGAGCTTTTGCCCAAAGGCAAGCTTACCATGTCCGTTGGTATTGCTGAGTATCCTACCATGGCCAACAATAAGGAAAAATTAATCCAAAAAGCGGATGAAGCCTTATATAAGGCCAAATTTGTCAGCAAAAACAAAGTGGAGACATATTATTCAGTTTTTGATGAATTAAGCCTTGGTTTAATGGAAGAGGAAAGGGATATTTTTAATTCTATCCGCACCCTGACCATGGTGATTAATGCCAAAGATAAGTATACTTACGGCCATTCTGAAAGGACTATGCAATTAGCCCAAAAACTCGGTAAAAGAATAGGTCTGGAGCAAGAGAGCCTGAAAGAGCTCATCTATAGCGCTTTGCTGCATGATATCGGCAAAATTGAAGTGGCTAGGGAGATATTGAACAAACCGGGTAAGCTTAGCGAAGAAGAATGGGCAGTGCTTAAACAGCATCCTCAGTGGGGAGCAGATATAATCAGGCCGTTAAAATCTTTAAAAGGTATGGCCGACATTGTCCGCTTCCATCATGAAAATTATGATGGAAGCGGTTATCCGTTAGGCTTAAAAGGAGAGGAAATTCCTCTAGGGGCACGTATTTTAAGAATTATTGACAGTTTTGATGCCATGACCACTATCCGCCAGTATAAGGAAGGTATGACAAAAGAGCAAGCTTTAGAAGAACTTAAAAATTTAACCGGGCGGTATTATGACCCTAATCTGCTGGCTGAATTCCTAGCAATGATGCAAGAAGTCTAATAATAAGAAGTTCATCGAATTTTGCGCTGTTTAAGCTGTTAAAAATTTTAAATTAAATTTAATCCTTTAATTAATCGCGGCTCTCTGTCAAATGTTGGGGTAACCCTAAAAATGGAGAGTAAATAAACCAGATATTCAAGGAGATGTCTTCATTGGAGGCATCTTCTTTTGTCATTGAACTTGACCAAATACTCCATTCGCACG
>DUML01000027.1 GCA_012839895.1 Peptococcaceae bacterium
GGTCGTTGCCAGGTAATCGAAACAGACACTTGTAAACCAAGTGTCTGTTTCGCATTTGTAGGAAGTTTGAGTACCGTCCAGGGCCGACGATACCATCACTGGGAAAATAGGTCGTTGCCAGGTAGTAAAACCAGACACTTTGAAGGAAGTGTCTGGTTTTTTCAACAGTTGGAAGTTTGAGTACCATCCAGGGCCGACGATACCATCACTGGGAAAATAGGTCGTTGCGACGTAAATTCCGCTAAAAAATATCATATACCTGTATTTAAGTCAGAAAAAATGGCTAAAAATACAGGTGTTTTTTATTTCAGAGGCAAGGCCAAAATATCTGGTAACTTAACAAGAAATTATCTTTCAAAAAAGGAAAAACGGGTAAAAAGGAGAAATACTAGAAAATCTAAGAAAATGTTAAGTAATTTCGGGGGAGGTAATTAGTTGTGGAAACAATTCTTTTTGTAGCTCTAACTCCTGGCATGGCTGAAGTAGCAAAACAGGCTATGAAAGAGCTCCAATTATCTTTTCCAATAGAGATAGCGGATTTTGCCAATGGTCCGGAAGTAATCCGAAAACATCCCCAGGCCGATGTTATGATCAGCAGGGGATTAATGGTTAATTTGTTAAAAGAGCATTCCGATAAGCCTGTTGTAGGACTGACTACCACTATTGATGAATTACTTTTAGCTATACAGAAGCCGATAGCCGACGGCGCAGACAAAGTCGGGGTGGTGGCTCACCGTGGCTTTTTGGAAATGGACAATTGGGAAATTGTTCTTAAGGATATTACTCTCTATATCAGGCCTTGGAACGTTCTTGAGGATATACCAAAAATACTGGAGGAACTGAGCCGGCAAGGTGTAAAAGCTATCGCAGGGGATAAAGGAGGTTACACCGAAGCCCAGAAACTTGGCTATACGGCAAATCTTTTGGAATCGGGATTAATATCGACCAAGAGAGCCATAAAAGAAGCTTTGAAAATTGCTCAGGCTCAAGAGATGGAGCGAGCCAGAGAGAGGAAAAAAAGGAAAGATTTTGAGGAGGTCTTGGTCCAACTCTATTCTGAATTAGAAGACTCCGCATCATCGGTTGAGGAACTGGCTGCATCTGCCGAGGAACTGGCCGCAACCAGCCAGGAATCATCTCATATTGCCCAAATGACTGCGCAAGAAGTAAACGGGATCTCCGATATTTTGGAAGTAATCCGGCGTGTAGCCCAGCAGACGAACTTGCTGGGGCTTAACGCTGCTATTGAAGCTGCCCGCGCCGGTGAACATGGCCGCGGGTTCTCAGTGGTAGCCGAAGAAGTGCGTAAATTGGCCGATGAGAGCAATAAGTCGGCCCGGGAAATTGAAGCTATGCTGGAAAAGTTTAAAGAGTCGGTTATGAGGGTTCAAAAGAATGTTGAGCAAAGTGATCTCATTACTCAGGAACAAGCGAATGCAACCCAAGTATTAGCCCAAAAACTGGAAAATGTACGAACAATAGGAGAAAAGCTCAGGACTATGTCTTACTAAAAAAACGATAGCCTTAATGATGAGTGACTGTCATTAAACTGGTATTATTAGGTTAATAAGGAAAGGGAGGTAATGAATAGATGAACGATCTTAAAAAATGGCATAGGCAAACAATCGGCCAAAGAGTTGTCCAAGAACTGCAAAAAAATAATTTTGCGGCTGTTTATTTTGAAGAGAGGGCGGATGCTTTGCAGTATATTATGGCTAATATCCCTGAAGGCGCCACTATAGGTATCGGTGGTTCAGCGACTCTTAGAGAGATTGGCTTGGTCTCTCTGCTCAAGGAAAAAGGCTTTGTTTTATATGATCATAATGAGCCGGGGCTTACACCGATTGAAAAAACGGAGATGCGTTATAAAGAGCAAACGGCGGATGTATTTATCTCCAGTACCAATGCCATCACATTAAGCGGAGAACTCGTCAACAGGGATAGCACTGGCAACAGGGTGGCTGCAATGATGTTCGGGCCTAAGACAGTAATAGTGGTTGCAGGAATCAATAAAGTGGTCAGGGATTTGGCAGAAGCGGACGAGCGGATAAAACTTTATGCTGCACCTATTAACACAAAACGGCACGAGTTGCCCAATCCTTGCCTGAAGACAGGGCAGTGCGCCGATTGCCGAAGCGCTCAGCGGATTTGCAACATTACGACGGTTATCCACCGGCGTCCCCCTTTGACCAATATGCATGTGGTACTTATCGGGGAATATTTAGGTTTTTAATTCGCACATAAAATAGAGTACCCGGAGGTTCGGTGCAATAGCTGTAGCTGCAAGCGAACAGCTTCGGCGCGTGGTGAGCGGTTAATGCAAAAAAATACTAACAATAAATATAATGTAAAGGGGCTTTGCTCGGTTTTTCAGGGCAGCCCCTTTTTAACTTTAAAAATTTCACCTGTTTGCGAAGGATAACGTACAAGGAAATAACCGGCGACATATATTATATAAGCCACATGTTATGAATAGAGACAATATAATAGATGGGGGAAACAAATGAAGAGCCATCCGTATAAAAAGAAATACATAGTGACTCAGACCTTTCTCAATCCCAATCAAAGGTATTCGTCCGGTTATCATTTAGGAATTGATTTAGTAGGGCTTGAAGACAAAACTATTTATGCTGTTCAGTCTGGTACGGTTAATTCGGCAGTTTATGACTCCAGTTTCGGCAATAATGTCATTGTCAGGCAGAACGACGGCTTATATACCAGGTATAGCCATTTAGAATCAATGAAGGTAACAGTTGGCCAAGATGTAATAAGCGGGCAAACCGTGATTGGGATCGAGGGTAAAACCGGCAGTGTTGTCGGGAGTGGAGACCCGAGACATTTAGAATTAAGGATATCCAGGACGCCTTACTACACAGATGATTTGCGAGATTATATCGACCCAAGTGCGTATCTTGGTTTCCCGAATGAACTTAACTATGTGGTGATACCGGGAGAGGAGAAAATGACAAAAATGGCAAATGTAATATTATACAAATCGGAAATTGATAAAAGGGCAGCGGATTATTTAGCTGATTATTTGGGATGTAAAGCAATTGAATTTGATCTGCTTCCACCAGCGGTTTTAGATGAGGTCTTTGAAAAAATCTATGTTATTGGCACTCCGGATAAGCCGGTAGCTAAAGCTATAAATATCTATGGCCAGGACAGGTATGAAACTTGTCAAAAAGTCCTCGATATGATTAAAGAAGCCCGGCGTATTAAAGCAAATTGAGGCGTTCTTCCAAATAATAGACTAAGCTTAGCCTCCTTTACTCCCTAGTATTTATTGACAAGGAAATGCAGGCAATAAATGCCTGTATTTCTTTTATAAACAAATTTTTGTCCCGGTCCATTATTTTCATAAAGGATGAAGGGAAAAAGGCGTTTTTTGCGTCTTTATAATAATGAACAGAATTCTATATTATAATAATGATTGGAGTATTATAATGATTAGAATATTGAACAAAACAGGAAAATGGACGCTTAGTACGTGATAAAATACAAAAATTGGGAGGTACAAAATGCCAATAAATGTTGTTGAAGAGTTTCTGGAGCTTGTCAAGTATAACAGCCCTTCTAAAAAAGAAGGGAAAATTGCCGCTTATCTACAAAAGAGGTTGCAGGATTTGGGAGCTGAAGTACATGAGGACGATTCCAGCGCTAAGACAGGAAGCGATACAGGGAATATTATTGCTCTTTATCCGGGGGACAAAGCGAAACCGACAGTTTTACTGGCAGCCCATATGGATACCGTAGCCCAAAAAGAAGGAATGGTTCCTAAGGTAAGAGACGGAGTCATTTACAGTGACGGTAGTACAATCCTCGGTGCTGACGATAAAGCAGGGATTGCGGTAATTTTAAGCGTTTTAAGTATTCTCAAGGAAAATAAGAACATTTCCCATGGCCCGATAGAGGTATTGTTCACGGTGCAGGAAGAAGTAGGTTTGGTCGGAGTTAAGCATCTGGACTACAACCTTTGTTCCCAATATGGTTATGTTTTGGATGGGGACGGCCCGGTGGGTACTATTGTCAATGCTTCTCCTTCCCATATCACTTTGGATATTGTGGTGGAAGGTAAAGCAGCACATGCCGGGTTAGCCCCGGAGACTGGGATTAACGCTATTGTTGTAGCTGCGGAAGCTATCGCTGCTATCCCTTCCGGTCGCTTGGATGAGGAAACAACAAGCAATTTCGGCCTGATCCGTGGTGGTCAAGGCCGGAATATTGTGGCGGAACGGGTGGAAGTATCGGCTGAAGTAAGAAGCCGCAATAAAGAAAAACTGGCTCAAGAAACCGCCAGGGTCATCCGTAGCTTTGAGGAGGCTGTAGCGAAGTACCAGGCGAAAGTAAACATCGTTAAGGAATTAGCCTACGAAGCTTTTAATATTGATCCGGCTCATCCTGTCATTGCCAATGCTTTACGTGCCGGAGAAAAGTTAGGGATAGACGTCAAGCTCCATGCAACCGGCGGGGGACTTGATGCCAATATTTTAAACGCTAGGGGCATAACCTGTGTTGCTTTGGGCTTAGGGAACGGGAATCCCCATAGCAAAGATGAATATCAGGAAATTGCTGAACTGGAGAGAGCTGTTCAGTTTATCCTTAATATTTTAACTTCAGCCTAGGAATAAAAAATTTAATCGGAAATTTAGGCTGTCCCATTCCGGGGGTTGATTCTTTAGAAGCCATGGTATTCATAAGCTGTATTGAGGTGACGATTTATGTGGGAACGCATTCGTCGGGAACTGCTTATTGAATATTACTGGTGGAAAAGGCATAAAGGCAAAAAACGCCGTTTGGATAGTCCCCTTGGTGGAGTGGGAATACTACTCATTAGCCTAGGGATCTTTGTACTGGTGATAATCGGCCAGATTATTATGGCTTTTTTCCGTTGTTTCGTACCTATGGTTAGCGGTGCGCAAATGGCAGGAGCATATTGGTCAGTGGTCTTTTTGGCTATAAAGGTGAGTTTTTTCCTCCTACTTTTACTGGGTGGCCTGATTATTATCCTTTTTTTAAAACTTACAGGAAAGAAAAGATAGGTATTTGTCTAAAAATGTTTTTCTTGGCATAAAAGATAAATAGGTGTAAGATGTTTACTGATATTGAGATATTCTCCGAGTTATATTGAAGACGCAAGAAATGTCTGCTAAAATTTGGTAACTGAGGAGGTTATAACTTGGAAGCATATACTGATATTCTAGCTCAGATTTTTAATGTAATTATGATTGCATTGCAAATCATAATTATGTTTGTGACTTTTTATTACTTTACCCTTTCCTTGATCGGCATGCGAAGGAAACCGGAGAAAAAGGATTATGCTCCTGTCAATAGATTTGCAGTAGTAGTGGCAGCTCATAATGAGGAAAAAGTAATTGCGCCCCTTGTTGAAAATTTAAAGAGATTAGATTATCCTCCTGAACTTTTTGATATTTTTGTTGTAGCCGATAATTGTACCGATAAAACCGCGCTCCTGGCCAGGAAAGCCGGAGCGACAGTTTTCCAACGGTATAATAACCAAAAACGGGGTAAAGGCTATGCTTTGGAATGGTTGTTTGCAAAAGTCTTTGCCTTAAACCGGCCTTATGATGCTTTTGTTATTTTTGACGCGGACAACCTAGTAAAAGAAAACTTCCTGAGAGAGATGAATAACAAACTCTGTGAAGGGGAGAAAATTATCCAGGGGTATATTGATTCCAAGAATCCTTATGATACCTGGGTAACCAATACCTTTTCTATTGCTTTTTGGTTAATGAACAGGCTTATTCAGTTAGCCCGTTTTAATTTGGGTATTTCTAATACTTTAGCAGGCACTGGAATGTGTATTTCCAGTGATGTTTTGAAAAAAGTAGGATGGGGAGCCCATTCTTTAACTGAAGACTTGGAGTTTACCATGAAAGCCCTGCTTTATGGAATTAAAACCAGCTGGGCTCATGATGCCAAAGTATATGATGAGAAGCCTTTGACTTTTATCCAATCCTGCCGGCAAAGAAAACGCTGGGCGCAAGGTCAGTTTGATGTCGCCGGGCGGTATTTGCTTTTACTCGTAATTAAAGGTTTTCGGGAAAGAAAATGGATGTATTTTGATGCCGCTTTACACCTCTTCCAGCCTTATTTCACCATGATTGGCACTACTTATTTAATAATCCAGGCCTTTTCTTTCTTGCAGCCTTTCTATACTAATCTCTTTTATTACCTTCCCTGGGTTATCTGGCAAGTAATTTCCGCTGGGGTTACGATTTTCCCCTTAATAGCTCTGTACTTGGATAAGATACCATGGAAAGCTTATTGGGGGATGATTCTCTATCCCGTTTTTATGTACAGTTGGATACCGATTATTTTTGCCGGATTTATTCACCGTAACCGCCGCGAATGGTCCCATACCCGGCATACTCGTTCTATCCGTTACGATGAAATAGTTGAAGAAAAGGTTGCGTCGAAATAAGCCCAGCTAAATACGGTTTTTGTTATCTTCATTCCCCATATTTTGCAAAATATAATAATAGGAACTCCAGAGAGGAAAATGCTCTTGTGTTTTAGCTACATAAGATAAGCACTTTCTTCTCTTTTTGATTGGTTCTTGCTTATACTTATTTTTCTCTTTTTGACTTGTTCTTAATTGAGACTTTTGCATAATTCACTTTTTTTGTTTTTAAGAAAGAGCATTCGAGTGCCAACCTTTATTTGGCTGCTTCAAAAAACGAATACACAAGCCTATTTTACATTTTATACCAGACAAAAGCTAGAC
>DUML01000028.1 GCA_012839895.1 Peptococcaceae bacterium
ATAATTGCCCAAAAAAGAAACAGGCTTAAAGAACTGATGCTGGATCATACTCTGGCTCGAACCAGCTGGCGGATTCAGCAGTCCAAACAGGATTTGGATTACCTCACCGGTCGCTTGCAGGAAGGTATAACTGGATTTATCACAAAAAAAGATGATATACTTAAACTATTAAGTACCAGACTTGATTTGCTCAGCCCGTTAAAAATTCTGGGTAGAGGCTATATCTTGGCCTATAACTCTTCGGGTCAAGTTGTTAACTCCGTTTATAAGGTACAGGAAAATGAGCAATTATCCTTAAGGTTTAAAGACGGTTTTGTAGATTGTGGCGTTCAAAAAATAAGAAAAAGTGGGGAAAGCTATGGGAGAACAAACCAAACAGGAAACGCTGAGTTTCGAAACGGGAATTGCTAGGCTGGAACAGATTGTTGCCCAGCTCGATCAGAATAATGTTGACTTGGAGAAAGCTTTAGAGTTATTCCAAGAAGGGCTCGAACTGGTTAAAAATTGTAATAAAATCTTAAATTCGGCAGAAGCAAAAGTCAAAATGCTAATAGAAGATAGCGCAGGTCAATTAGTAACTGAAAAATTAATTATAAACGGAGAAAATTAACTATGGTTAATAAATTTAGACAGAAATACGAATATTATCAAAGCTTAATAGAGGATTATCTCAATAGTTTGCCGCTAAAAGGAAATCTTCTGGCCGAAAGCATGGCTTATTCTTTGATGGGCGGCGGCAAAAGGTTCAGGCCTGTATTGGCTTTAGCCTGCGTTGAACTTGTTGGCGGGCAGCCCAAGGAATTTGTCCGGGAAGCTTCAGCATTAGAGCTAATTCATACTTATTCACTAATCCATGATGACCTTCCTGCTATGGATAATGATGATTTCCGGCGAGGCAAACCCTCAAACCATAAAAAATTTGGGGAAGCTGCCGCCATTTTAGCTGGGGATGCCTTATTAACTTATTCTTTTGAATTGCTTGCTCAGCCTTTAGATATTTCTCCTGCCAAGCAGCTTAGAGTTATTCGCGAGACTGCTCAGGCGGCAGGCTGGCAGGGCATGGTTGAAGGACAGGTTTTAGACACTCTTGGCAATGGACAACATAAGACACTGCAAGAAATCGAAAATGTCCACAAAAAGAAAACAGGAGCACTGCTGATAGCCTCAGCGCGCTTAGGGGCCATCCTGGGCGGTGGAACTGAATTTGAAATTGAAAAAATAACCAAGTATGCTGAATACTTAGGGCTGGCTTTTCAAATCCAAGACGATATTTTGGATGTTGTCGGCGAAAGCGAGACAATAGGCAAACCGGCAGGGAGTGATCAAAAACTGGCAAAATCGACGTATCCTTCTCTCCTTGGACTCGATGGTGCTAGAGAGCATCTTGCCAAAACTATAAACCAAGCTAAAGAGCAAATGGAATATTTTGGAACAAAAGCAGAGTTTTTGCTCGCGCTGGCTGATTATGCAGCCGAACGTAATTATTAAGGTTAAACGAAGTCGTGTTATCAGGGATGGTTAAAATGTTTGCTGATTTTTTCCCTTCCATTCTCCAAAATAAGATAATGTGGATTTCCTTAAGTGCTTGGATTTTGGCTCAAGCCGCAAAGCTGGTTATTAATTTTTTGGTGGAAAAGAAATGGGATTTTAGTTTGTTAATTAGTTCAGGTGGTTTTCCCAGCTCGCATACTGCTATTGTTTCAGCTTTAGCTCTTAGTGTTGGTAAAGTCGAAGGATGGGATTCGTCAGTCTTTGCAATTGCTGTGGTTTTAGCTGTAATTGTCATGTACGACGCTGCCGGAGTCCGCCGCGCTGCCGGCAACCATGCCAGGGTTATTAACTATATGGTGGAATGGCTAAGGCAGTTTAATGCTGATCGTTCGGCCTTTAATCTCCAGGAAGAAAGACTTAAAGAACTTATTGGCCATACCCCGTTTGAAGTTTTTGGCGGGGCAATTCTCGGAGGGTTAATAGGCTTAATTTTTTAACAACTTTTTGACGGTTTTCCGGTAATTTTATAAGGAGGGCATATTTTTTGGCCGGGAAAAGAAAACACAGCATCAGGTATCTGATAACGGTTTTTTTGGGTACCTTCAGTATTGCCGCAATCTTAGGAAGTAGTTCCGAGGCTGTTCTCAGGTTTTTTCCGGCTGCTGTCACCTGGCTGTTGTTGCTCATTGTTATCCTAATAGGGATTTTGTTTGATATTATAGGCATTGCTGTCACTGCTGCCGATGAAGCCCCACATCACGCCCGAGCGGCAAAAAAGGTTTTTGGAGCAAAGCAATCCGTGTTTTTAATCAAACGTGCCGATAAAGTCGCTAACTTTGCTAATGACATTGTGGGCGATATTACTGGGACTATAAGCGGAGCAATGGGAGCTACCATCATTATAAGGGTGGTAACTAAACACCCGGAATTAAGCAACTGGCAGGTCTTGCTTAATATACTTATCTTGGCGCTAATCGCTTCTTTTACGGTGACAGGGAAAGCCTGGGGAAAAACAATTGCTATCAACGAAGCTAATAGGATTGTTGCTTTTACTGGTAGAATAATTGCCGGTGTTGAAGATTTTACACGGATTAATTTTACGAAAACAAGCAAAAGAGGAGGAAAGTGACTTGCATTTTTTGGATAGAATAACATCTCCGGCTGACCTAAAAAAATTAAACTATCCGGAATTGGAACAACTTGCGGAAGAGATCCGTCTGGAAATAATTAATGTTGTCTCGGCCAACGGGGGGCACCTGGCTCCCAACCTTGGTGTTGTTGAGCTTACCCTTGCTTTGCATAAAGTATTTGATTGCCCAAAAGATAAAATTGTTTGGGACGTTGGCCATCAAACCTACGTCCATAAGTTATTGACCAATCGCCGGGAGCAATTTTCTACATTACGTAAATATAATGGCTTGGCAGGCTTTCCGAAAAGGGAAGAGAGTATCTATGATTGCTTTGATACAGGCCATTCCAGTACTTCTATTTCCGCAGCACTAGGTTTTGCTAAGGCCAGGGATATCTGCCAAGAAGATTATCATGTTGTTGCCGTAATCGGCGATGGAGCCATGAGCGGAGGTATGGCTTACGAAGCCTTAAACCATGCCGGAAATTGTGACAGTGATTTGATTGTTGTCCTCAATGACAATGAGATGTTTATTTCACCCCATGTAGGGGCGATGTCGCAATATCTAAACAAGATTAGGACAGCTCCTATGTATGATAAAAAGAAGAAAGATGTTGAAAGGTTTTTAAAAAACATCCCGAAGATAGGGACTACCGTCGCTAAAGCGGCAGGTAAAGCTAAGGATGGTATTAAATATTTTTTGGTCCCGGGGATGCTTTTTGAGGAACTTGGTTTCACCTATCTAGGGCCTATTAATGGACATGATATTCCGGCCTTGGAAACGGTTTTCAAACAAGCAAAGCAAAAGAAAGGCCCGGTTTTAGTTCATGTTATTACCTGCAAAGGGAAAGGCTATGAACCAGCCAGGAAAAACCCTGATATTTTTCATGGGGTTGGACCTTTCATCAAAGAAACGGGAGAACTGATTAAAAAAGAAGACCCCCCTACTTATACTCAAGTTTTTGGGAAGACTATTTGCGAGCTGGCGGCAAGGGACGAAAGCATTGTGGCGGTAACGGCCGCCATGGGCAGCGGAACAGGGTTAAATGGGTTTGGCAAAGAATTTCCGGAAAGGTTTTTTGATGTGGGAATAGCTGAACAACATGCGCTTACTTTTGCGGCAGCTTTAGCTTTAGCCGGCTTAAAACCAGTAGTCTCCATGTATTCAACTTTTTATCAAAGAGCTTACGACCAAGTGCTGCACGATATTTGTTTGCAGAATGCCAAAGTTGTCCTTGCAATTGACAGGGCGGGAGTGGTAGGAGAAGACGGACCTACGCATCATGGGATATTTGATATTTCCTTCTTCCGGGCAATTCCTAATTTAACCTTGATGGCACCTAAAGACGAGAATGAGCTTAAGCATATGATTTATTCCGCTTTTACTTATAATAATCCCGTGGCAGTACGCTACCCAAGATCCAATGGTTTGGGGGTTAAGATTAAAGAAGAGTTTGAGCTTATTCCTCAAGGCAAAGCCGAATTGCTGCAAGAGGGTGATGACCTTACTTTGATTGGTTTCGGTCCGGTTGTCTACCTCTGTTTAGACGCGGCTAAGGAACTTCAGCATAGAGGTATTAAAGCTAATGTTATTAACTTGAGGTTTATTAATCCTTTGGATAAAACCCTGATAATAAAACAAGCAAAAAAGACTGGAAAAATAATAACTATTGAAGATCATGTGCTCTCCGGGGGGATGGGCAGCGCAATCTTGGAATTGCTGCAACAGGAAGGGCTTAATAATTTAGCAGTAGAAAGGATCGGTTATAATAACTATATTGAGCATGGTCCTATTTCAATCCTGCATCAAGTGCATGGCATTACTTCTACCAATATTGTAAAAGTTGCAGAAAAATTATGTGGAGTTAAGTAGAGGGAGTTTTGAAGTGGCTAAAAATAAAACCAGATTGGATACTTTGCTGGTTAAAAAAGGACTGGTTGAAAGCCGAGAAAAAGCCAAGTCCCTGATTATGGCTGGTAAGGTATTTAATGACAATATCAGGCTGGACAAACCGGGAATGATGGTAAACGAGGATTTGTGTTTAACTGTTAAGGAAGATTTGCATCCTTACGTTTCCCGGGGCGGCTTAAAACTGGCCAAAGCAATTCAAAGCTTTAAATTGGATTTGCGGGGCAAAATTGTTGCCGATATTGGAGCTTCTACCGGCGGGTTTACAGATTGCGCTTTGCAAAACGGTGCTGTCAGAGTTTATGCTGTTGATGTTGGCTATGGACAGTTGGCATGGAAACTGCGAAGCGACCCCAGGGTAATCAGTATGGAAAGAACCAATGCCCGCTATTTAAAGGAAGATAGCTTGCCGGAGAAAGTAGATCTGGTAATCTGCGATGTGTCCTTTATTTCTCTTACTAAGATTTTTCCTGCAATGCTTTCAATTTTAAAAGAGGAGGGACAGGCAATAACCCTTATCAAACCCCAATTTGAGGCTGGGCCGGAGAATGTAGGTAAAAATGGGGTTGTTAAGGATCCTCAAGTACATAAAAAAGTTTTGGAAAAAATTCTTCAAGAGGCCGAAGAACTTGGCTTGACTGTCTTAAATATAGATTATTCGCCAATTCGCGGGCCTGAAGGAAATATTGAATTTTTAGCTCACTTTATAAAAAGTACTTCCGGCAAAGAGCAGGGACTTGATTGGTACCCGCTACTTTCCGACTTAGTACAACAAGCACAGTTAGGAACGGAGTGAAAAAATGGGAAATAAAATTGGCTTGTGGGTAAACCATTCCAAAATTGATCCTGAGAATCTGATCCCGCAACTAATTCAATGGTTCGCTAAACAAGGCTGGGAAACCGTCAAAGATTGGGATAAAGTCAAGTGTCCGGATGTTAATTTTGTCCTTTCTTTAGGTGGAGATGGAACGGTTCTGGAAGCTGCAAGGGAAGCCGCCCCTTTTAATATTCCAGTTTTGGGGGTTAATTTTGGGCGCCTCGGTTTTTTGTGTGAGGTAGAACGAGGAGAGATATTTCCAGCTTTGCAAAGAGTCTTAAGCCAAAAATATACAGTAGAAGAAAGATTAATGATGCATGCTTTTTTAGTTGGAGCAGAGGAAAGCCAAAAATACTTGGTGTTAAATGACGTCGTTTTTCTCCGGGAGCCTAGCGAAGCTCTAGTAACTTTGCAAATTAAGCTTTCGGGTGAACCTATTTCCAGCCCGCCGTCAGACGGCTTAATTATCGCTACTCCTACCGGTTCTACAGCTTATTCTCTTTCCGCTGGGGGAGCGGTGGTTAGTCCTGAAGTTGAGGCCATTCTTATCACTCCGTTAGCCGCACATGCTCTGTCCTCCAGGCCAATGGTTGTTTCTCATAACGAAAAAATTGAGGTTACTTTGGCTCGGGGACGTTGTTGCCAAGTTACTTTTGACGGAAAGCATACTTTGTTGCTTAATCCCGGCGAGACAATATGCGTTAAAACCGCACCTCTTAAGGCCAAACTAATACGTCTGGAGGGGCGAAGCTTTCCCAAAGTCTTACGGGAAAAGCTTCGAGATCGATGGCATGAATAAACAGAGAGTAGACCGGGGAATCCGGGATATTCAGGTTTTTTTACGTCAGTTTTTAGAAAAGAATATCAGTTACGGGGATATGGCAGTTGACGCTACAGCCGGGCTTGGCCGGGATACCTTATTCTTAGCCCAATGTGTTGGGGATAAAGGGAAAGTTTTTGCTTTTGATATTCAAGAGCAAGCAATTAAAGCTACGCAAGAATTGCTTCAAGAACAAGGTTTGGCCCATAGAGTACAACTTTTGGCTGTAAGCCATAGTGAAATAGCAAAGTATGTTCCGCCGGGTATCCAAGCTGCTGTTTTTAATCTGGGCTACTTGCCGGGATTTGGGAAGAAAATTGTTACCAGGCCGGAGACTACTTTGCAAGCTCTTACTCAAGTCTTAAAACTCCTTAAAAAAAACGGTTTAGTTGCTATTACTGTCTACCGTGGACATGAAGGAGGCCTGGAAGAATCGGAAACTTTAATTAGTTATCTGAGCAAGCTCCCCAAGCAGGATTTTAGCGTTTTGCAAGGAATTTATCTCAATCAAGGGGAAGAATCTCCTTACTGGATAATTATTCAGAAAAATTAGGAGGACCATAGATGAAAACCCGCCGTCAAAAGAAAATCCAGGAACTAATCAGTAAGGAAGTAATCAGAACGCAGGAGGAACTAGCGCAAAGGCTGCTGGAGGAAGGTTTTAATGTCACCCAAGCTACCATTTCCAGGGATATTAAAGAAATGGGATTAATTAAAATTACCAACGCCGGTGATGAGTATCGCTATGCCCTTCCGGGAGAAGTCAGTTTGGTCAGTTACCAAGAAAGGCTAAAAAGAATGTGGAAAGATGTAGTGGTTTCTTTTGACTACAGCGAAAATATTATTGCCATAAAAACTATTCCTGGAAATGCGCAAGCTTTGGCCCTCTTGCTGGATAATTCCGGTTGGCAGGAAGTTATCGGCACCGTGGCAGGTGACGATACGATATTTCTTCTGATCAAACCTAAAGAAAGTGTAGAAATAGTTTGGCAAAGGTTGGGCGAACTAGGATAAATTCAACTGAGTACTTCTAACATGGAGAAGGGGGAAGCTTGATGCTGGTTGAATTACACATTAAAGATTTTGGCCTGATGGAAGACGTTCATCTGGTATTTGATAGGGGACTGACAGTTTTTACAGGTGAAACCGGGGCAGGAAAAACAATGCTGGTTGATGCTTTAGGGCTGCTGTTAGGGGGAAGAGCCAGTAATGATTTAATTCGCCACGGCAAGGACAAAGCTAGTGTAGAAGGCATCTTTTCCAACTTACCGACTAATATAATAAATTTTTTGCAAGAAGAAGGTTATCCTTTGGAAGATGATATGCTGTTTCTTTACCGGGAAATTAATATAACCGGTAGGAATATTTGCCGGGTACAGGGAAGAATGGTTCCTTTATCCTTGTATCGTACTTTTTGTGAAGGTTTAGTCGATATACACGGGCAAATGGAGCACCAGTCTTTATTAAGCGCCAAAACCCACCGGGATTTATTGGACAGTTTCGGTGGAGATGGGCATTTGCAGTTATTAAATAGGGTTAAAGCCGCTTACCAAAATTACCGTAATATCCTGGCCAGGGAAAGGGAACTTCTGCGTTTGGAAAAAGACCGGGAGCGGAGAGAGGAAATACTCCGTTATCAAATTGAGGAAATTGAACGGATTGCACCTCAACCGGGGGAAGAAAGTTATTTAGAAAAAGAAAAGAAATTCCTGCAAAATGCTGAACGTATCATTAAGTTAGTAACAGAAGCCTATGAAGACCTTTATGATGCCTCCGAAGGAATTGCCAATATGTCCGCCTTGGATTTGGTAGGAGCTGCTCAAAGGAATATGGAGGAATTGAGCACCCTTGATCCGGAAATCGAAAACCTGGCTAAAGAACTTGAAACTATTTACTTCTCTTTGGAAGACTTTATTATTAAATTGCGAAAATATAAAGATAATTTAGATTTTCAGCCCGGGCGGTTGGATGAGATTGAAGTCCGTCTTGTGGAACTAAGCAAATTAAAAAAATATGCCTATGATATAGATGCTGTTTTAATTAAAAAGCAGGAAATGGAAAGAGAACTGGAAGAAATAACACACCTAATGGATGAATTGGAAAATATTAAACGCGAAAAAAAGGAAGCACTGACTGTTTATAATAATTTGGCCGAAGAACTCAGCTTGAATAGGGGTATTCAGGCTGAAAGACTAGAAAAAGGGCTGGCTGCAGAATTAGAGGATTTAGGCTTAAAAAATGCCCGGGTCGAGATTATTTTTACTCCTGTTACCGAGCCTTCTCCGGAAGGTGCTGAACAAATTGAATTTTATTTTACAGCCAATGTAGGTGAACCTCCTAAACCTTTGATTAAAGTAGCTTCTGGCGGTGAAATGTCCAGACTGATGCTGGCCTTTAAGAGCTTGCTTTCTAAGGTTGATACAGTGGATACCTTTATTTTTGATGAAGTGGATAGCGGTGTTGGCGGTAGGACTATTATCAAAGTAGCG
Organism: Peptococcaceae bacterium; assembly: GCA_012839895.1. Taxonomy (GTDB): domain Bacteria; phylum Bacillota; class Desulfitobacteriia; order Desulfitobacteriales; family Syntrophobotulaceae; genus DUML01. Next base: position 8,656 of record DUML01000028.1, read on the forward strand.
GAAAAATTAGAAAAGATTGCAGCTAATAGGCAGGTTCTGTGTATAACTCATGCAGCGCCGGTAGCTGCTTACGCTAATCAACATTATGGAATTACCAAGGTGGTTAGTGGGGATAGGACTCTAACCAAGGTACTAAAGCTTGATGATAAAGAAAGAGTGCAGGAATTGGCAAGGATGCTTGGCGGAGAGAAAGTAGCTTTTAATATGGCTGAAGAACTTTGGCGTCAAGCTAAAAAATAAAGTTTTTCCATTATTTACAAGGTTTTTATAAATTCATAATAAAGAGCTTAACATAAATTTTGGCTCTCTGTCAAATGTTGGGGTAACCCTAAAAATGGAGAGTAAATAAACCAGATATTCAAGGAGATGTCTTCATTGGAGGCATCTTCTTTTGTCATTGAACTTGACCAAATACTCCATTCGCACG
>DUML01000029.1 GCA_012839895.1 Peptococcaceae bacterium
CCAGGTCTTGCTCATAAATAGGCGAAATCCCCTGCCGCATGAGAGCTATCTTCTCCTCATCAATGTCGACGCAAGTTACATTATGCCCTCTATGCGCCATACATACACCGGAAACCAAGCCAACATAACCTGTCCCAGCCACGGCGATATTAAGAGGATGAGGTGTAGTTAAAGGTATTTGGGATTTAGGGGATAGGGTTTTAAAGGTTAGATTGGGCATTGTTTTCCTCCTCGAAAAAGAATATATATTGCAATTACTATTCTGAAGATGCCATATATATCGGTCCTATGAGTATACATTAATGTGTTTCTGGCCTTTGATACACCAAAACTCAAAACCATAGCTATTTGAATCATACGGTGTACCACACCAATTCTCATCTATACAAATTGCCTCAAAATTAGAGTAGAATGCCACCCAAATACTCCCGTGCCTTTTGTCTCTCGTCTAAAATATTACAGTTCACATTCTTGAAATCAAATTCATAAATCATCGCAGCCTTTTCCTTATAATTATCTACCGTTATTTCCCTATCAGTAATGCTAAGCTTACGAAACAATGACTGTATTCTATCATCTATGACCTGACATCCGTTCTTTGTTTTCTGAATCCTAAAAAAAGGCTTATTAAAAATTACTGCAAAGCAAGTTCCATGAAATGAACCAGTTAGCACAAACTTTGCGTGTATAAATAATGATAAGAAATCATCCACACCTGTTTTACCTACCCATTTTATGCCGTCTTTACAAATAAAATGCGATTTTTTTGATGTATACATAATGTAAACCGGCATATTAAACTTCTTGCCGTACCATCTTGCAATTTCTACGGAGACATCGTTGTAATCAACAGAATAGAAGAATATATATTCTTCGTTAATCCACCGCGGTGATGCAAGCTTTTTCCATTCATCAGAATCTAATAGAAATACAGGATCAATGTGTATATTGATTTTTTTATCCATAATGTCACTTAGCATATTAGCTGCAATATTTTCCCTCACAGAAATACCAACAAAGCTACTGAGCATATTGCGTATATTCTCCTTCTCATCGATTCTAAGTTGGAGATCGATTCCCCCCATACTCGCTGCATATGATAATTTTCTAACATTGTTTAAAGGTGAAAGCATATAAATCTTATTAAAATCCTTAATCCGGAGATTCCATATCTGATCACTTCCGCATACAATTGTTGTATATCTTTCTTCGTCCAAGCTTGTTAACTCGGTTATCTTTGTAGAATTAGAAACCTTTAGATACTTTTCTCTAAAAGAAGAAAATGAATCTTTGATTTTTCTTCTATTTTTCCGTAAGCAAGTAAAAATAAAAATATTCTTTAGAATATTTTTAATTGTATTGCATCGGTAATAAATTGAGTAAATGGATTCCTGTGCATCTGTCGTATAATCAATTATTTTTACTTCACCTTTCGTAATTCGTTTGATTTCTTCAAGTAAGGCATATGCTTGGAGTACTGAACCATAATTATCAGCCCGATGGTAAGTAAGAATACCAATTTTCTGCCCAGGTATATTTATATTTTCCATACAACCTCCATACACTTGCTCTATCTTTCTTTATGTGTATTAAAAAAAACCTTACTATCTTTGCTAAACACCGAAATAATATAAAAGATAGTATAAATATATCTTATTAATTCATTAGCTTTGCATATTAATCCAATAAAAATTTTTCATAATCGAAATGGCTATCATATTTTCCAGTTAGAAAGCCTATACTAATGGCTCTTTGCAAATTTTTTTGCCTTACGTATTGTAAATTTAATTTTTTTGATTAGCGGATAAACTACCTTAGTTGTAAAGGATGGAAAAAAAAACTGTTTTATAGCTTTATCAGGATTGCTGTTATACTTCTTCCAAAAATAATTGTATTCGATTCCTTTTTTTATTGGATGCACTAACTGGGGCTGTAAAGCACTCTGCAAAGGTGTACAGACTACCACAGCTTTCTTCTTAATCTGATCAAACAATTCTTGCCCCTTTTTTGTATGTACTAGAACAAGTGAAACGCCCTTATTGTCATCTAATTCAGGATGGATCTTTTCTATTCCCCAATAATCACCAACGGTAATATCACTCTTCCTGTTTGGAGTAGTATATTTGCAATTATAGCAGGAATCTCTAAACATAATACGCCTGTAGTAAATATTTGCCCAAGCTCTGCTGTAGAATGTTTCTCCATCAGCTGTCTCATATTTCTCAATACTTTCACGCCAACCGTTAAAAGATTTATCTCTAAATATAACATTCTTAATTTCAATTCCCATTTTGTCATACATTTTGATGTACTTTTTCCAAATTCCATAACTGGGAGTACCATGACAAACAATATCCATTGTGTACAAATTATCAATAGGTGTGTTTGTTATCTCCAAGAATTTTAAAAGACCATGAATCTGACAACCTGTACCTGTAAAGAGAACTATATTCCCATTATTTAGTTGATTTTTACACATTGTAAAACAGTTGCCAATACTACTTTGTACATATTTCGATCCTTTAAACTTAAGACAACCCTCAGCATCCTTTTCCATATTATGCTTAACTTCATAACCATTAATAAGTTCTGAGCCAAAGACAACGCCATTCTGCGAAAGTATTTCGCTTACCAATGCAGCTGCAACACCACCGCTTTGAGAAGTCTCACGTTCTCGACCTTCTTTATTTATAAAAGCATAAGTAGCAGGCTCTATGCTTGTAGGCCGAAAGATTTTAAAATCACAAACCTTTTGGCACCAACCACACTCATTACATTTAGTTGTATCAATTATTGGTACTTCAAAACCTCTTTCATTTTCCACCATAGTTATTGCATTTCTGGGACAAATGCTCATACAAGCTGTACAGCCACAGCAATCCTTTTCTGCATCATAAAGTTTTATCACACCAAGACTCCTCCTGTTTCTATCAAATTTTAATTATTACTCTCCTTAATTATGCTTTTTAAATAATCTAATGAGTTTTCTCTCAATACTTCCAGTTTTTGATTAATCTTAGTGTAGTCATGCCTAATCGGTACAGCCGGAGGATTGTCAGATGTTATTTCCACAGAATTTATACCAACAGCCTCCAGTAACTGATTAGATCGAAAGTTAAAGCCAATATTAGCATTTAATTCAACATAAAATTCTTTTTGAAAAAGAATAGAAAAAGCAGTACCGTGAAAAGAATTAGTAACAATAGCCTCAGCGTTATATAACCAGGAAAGAAAATCTTCAATACCGCAGTGATTAAAGAACTCTTTGCTAGATTTATTGTTAATCAAATCCCAACCATTTCTTTTAGCGAAATTTCGAGCAAATTTATGAATGTGGCTTGAACTTGGCACAAGATACATAAATATGTATTTGTTTTTATGTAATCTTGGAGATGCAATGCTACTCCACTGTTCTTTGCTAAGTAGCAAAACAGGGTCAACATCACATCTCACTTTATCGCCATAAAGACTTTGGAAATATTCTTTAATATTATTCTCCCTCAAAGAAATGACCTGATACTGATCAATGTATTTTGAGTATAGTTTCACTGTTTCCTTTGCTTTTTTTAAGTCTCCGCCGATACTGGCAGCGTAAGAGTACTTTTTACGGTTGTCACTGACAAAATCCAAAAAAAAGCACTTTTTACCTTTTATATGAGTGTTGTTCCAGATTTGGTCACTACCAGTAATATAACGGTCATATTCTTTTTCAATAATTCTAAAATCATTCTCATCCCTTACAGGTTGACTTAAAGGAATATTTGAATTAATAAAGTTATTAATTCTTTTATGTCTAATATATCTGAAAATAACTCTTACTGGAGTCTTAAAATCTATCTTTTCACCCTTTATCACAAGCTTAGTAGGGGCTTCTATATCTTCATTTCTGAAATCTATTATCTTAGGATCAGCGCCTAAATCCTTTAATTTTTTGGTTAGCGCATAAGCCTGCAATATTGCTCCATAATTATAAGACCTGTGGAATGTCAAAATTCCTATTTTCATATAATATGCCTCGTTTCTATAGAACTATAGAAGAATTGTATTCACAATTGAAAACTGCATTGCTATTAATCTCAAAATCGCAGCACCTAATATAATAATAGAAATATTCATTACTACGTGCTTCAAATAATTAATAATACGTAACCTAACTGCCTTATATATAAAGGAGTAATAAACTATTTGAATTAACACAACACTTACCATATAGGCTGCAATTGACAAAAGCAAACTCTCAAATAACATTCCAATGCCTACAAAAGAAAAAATACCCATTACAATTTGAGCTACGCTATAAGCCAAAGTATATTTCTGCTTACCAATAACAATACATATACACTGCGTACTAAGTGCAACAAATGTAAACATACTCATGAAACACATAATTCTAAGCATTTCACCTGCCACATACCAATCCTTACCTAAAAAAGTTGTAGCAAACACATCACCAAAAGCAAATATAGTCATAAATATGGGTGTAGCAGTTTTTAAAGCAAGATTTACATTCTTTTCAATAAACTTACTTATTACCTGACCATCACGTTTTAACCTACCCAGTTCAGAATAGAACACTCGTCCTACAGACATTCCCAATAAATTAACAGGAGCATTTAAAAGCTTTATAGATATTGAATAATAGCCAACTGCTGTGCTTCCATATACTTCTTTCAATAAAAAAATTGGCAGTGTGTTTTTTATTTGTCCAAACAAATCCGCCGGAGTCTGAAAAATAATAAAATTCTTATGAACATTAAATGCTCTCTCAAATTTTGATATTTTTAAAGTAAAAGTTTTAATAGGCAAATTGCTTTTCATATTTACAATTGTAAAAAAAGTACCTGATATAAAACCTATGTAATATCCATATTTTGTGAACCCCATTAAACCAAGACAAATCGAAACAGCCGCAATAGCCAATTGATTTATTACAGGATTTCTCATAAGAATTCTATATTTTTGCTCTCTGTTTAACCAGGTATAGCATATATCCACCTGCTTAGCCAACCATGAGTAAACACCTATTAACAATCCCATTATAATGGCTGGCAAATTATCTATACTTGGAAAAAAATAAAAATAAGCAAAAGTTCCACAACCCAAAAGAAAACTTGAGAAAAATGAAATCGTTGAAACAACATTATATGTATCAAGCAGATAATCATTGTCTTCTAACATAATTGATTTACTAAGTCCTACATCTGATACAGCATTAAAAACAGCTGAAATTGCCGTCACAATAGCCCAAATACCGATTATATCTGCACCATACATTCTTGTAATTATCGGCAGAGTGACAAAGCTAATTATCTGCCCCATCATAGTTCCTGAAATTAGCTTGACTATATTTCGAAAGTTTTTATTGTTTTCTGATTTCTTTAATATTCTGTTTAACATATTAAATTAAACCGTTTTAGTTCATTCATTTGTATGTTCCACTTGACAACAAACTGTTTTGCAACAACTGTGATGAATTCATTCTAAACGAATAAATATTCTGGAATATTTCTTGAAAATCCAATTTGCTTTCGGCAATTTGCTTAAATCTATCATAACTTTCTTCATTTTTAATCAATACAGCCTCGCCGCCTATTCTTTTAAAGAAATCTCTCACTTTCTGCCCCGATGGCCGTATAACCATTCGTTTATGCAGATATATTGAAAAAATTCCACAATGGAAACTAGAAGTAAATATTATTTCTGCATTTTTTATTACAGAAAGGAATTCCAATGGTTCACAATTGACGCAATGATCACACCAATTTTGATAAAATCCAACCGTCACGATTTTTAATTGTTGTTCTTTAGCATATGTTTTTATCCAATTTTTTTCCGTTTCAGAATAATTATAAGCATAAATAAGTATATACTTATTGTTATATATATACCTATCTGAACAATTAGGGAAAGTTTGACTTTCAAAATCATAAAGCAACGTAGGATCACATACAATATTTACAGGTTTATTTGTATACTTTTCAGCAAATTCTTTTGTTGCTTCATCCCTTACCAAAACTGCACCAAGTCTATTTATAGCTTCAGGTACATAATTTGGCAAATTACTTCCCTTATAGTTTCCAATAGAGGCAGCATAGGAAATAACCTTATATGCATTTACCCCAACACCGTAATACAAAGGATTCCTAAATATCGAATTGCCAGCATTCCATATTTCATCACTGCCCAGAATCACAATATCAAACTTTTGTTTAGCATCTGCAACTGTAAATTCCTTCCAACTGTTTTTAAAATAATTAAACTTTTCTTTTCCAAACCGAATATAATTAATAGTATACTTAGCATCTTTCAGCCACATCTTACTAAACCATCTGTAAAAAAACACTCGATTATTCTTAACATTATTAATCCTTATATAACTAACACTATGTCCGTATCCTTCTAAGTATTTTTTTAAGGCATAAGCCTGCAAGTATGCACCCATATTGGCTCCATTATATCTAGTCACAATTCCTATCTTCATCTTTAATCTCCTTGCATTCACATATACACCGATATCACTAAAATGCCCAGTTATTTACCAGACTCAATAGCCTGCAGGATTTTTTCTGCTACTGTATCCCACGAATAATCTTTTAAATACTTATCTCTGTTTCTCAAAACATTTTCCTTTATCTTGTCATTATGCAGCAGCATTTTCATTTTATCTTTAAGACTATCCAAATCATCATCATAAAGCACATATCCATTTTCGCCGTCACAAATAATCTCCCTCATAGCAAAATCATTATTCACTATACATGGCAGACCATAAACCAGTGCCTCAATAACTACCAGTCCAAATGCCTCAAAACGTGACGGCATGCAAAAGATATCGCACATATTAAAATATTTCGCTACTTCATCATAAGATAACAAACCTAAAAAGTATATTCCCTCCGGTGCGGTATCAATTTCTCTAGGTTTTTCTGTGGGACCGGCTATATATAATTCAGCTTCCGGCATTTCCTTTTTAAGTCTTTGAAAAGCTTTTACTACCAAATCTCCGCCTTTCCTGTAGAAATCCTTGCCTACGAATAAAATTTTATTATTTTCTTTTTTTTCTTTTGTTATTTGAGATACATCCAAATTAATACCGCCGCCAACAACATGAACTTTATCCGCTGAAATACCTGTATTGTTAACTACTATATCCTTTACCCATTGACTCATTGTAAACAAACCACGACAATTTTCATACGCCTTTTTTTGGAAAACATCCTGCCATTTGAGAACTTCAAACTTTGTCTTCGAGAATGGCAAATATTTAGCAAGTTCCGACCTGTTCTGCCGTATGTGAAGCATACAACTCGGGTTAAGATCCATATATATATATTGGTTTGTATATTCAGTACTGAATGCTCTTGCAATAGAAAGCAGCGGCTCGTTTTTCCCTTTTAGGTATTTATTAATCTTTCTTTCCTGAAGTTTTATAGAATATTTATTGTATGTTTCCTTTTCTCTGTATGGTTTCCCATTTTTAAATCTAAGCTGATAGGGCGTAGTGAGTTATTGTCAATAGTTGTTTGCAAAAACCATACAGAACTCTTAATGGTAAGTGACAGTTTGATATTATGAAAGACTTTGGCGGGAATCAAGGGCGTGCGAAGCACGTTTATCG
>DUML01000030.1 GCA_012839895.1 Peptococcaceae bacterium
GGAGTATCTACAACTACATTAGCAACAATACAAAGTCAAGACCCTGTTGCTAATACCTGTGTGGTAAAAGCTGGAAGTACATTAGGATATGTAAAGTTGTGGTGTAAGAATACAGCAGGTACTATTGTATCTGAACCTTTTAGAATCCAAATAAAGAATATTTTCTAAAGCAATTAATCAAGTGTATGGGTATGTTGTTTAATACGACATACCCTTTTTATGCATTATGGACAAAGTAACCTAAATATACTGTATTAGAATTTATAGGGGGAGAATTGTATGAGGATAGAAGAACCAAAAAAAGTTAATGGATTTAAGATTGTACATATTATTCCTGATTATTCAGCAGAAGAACAAGAAGCAAAGAAAAAAGAGATACTGAAAAAAATATATAATTACTTTACATACAATAAAAATCACTCGACACAAAAGTAAAAAATATGATAATGTATAGGTGAAATGCATTATCAGGAGGTAACCAAGATGATAGCGATATACGCAAGACAGAGTGTTGATAAAAAAGACAGCATTTCCATTGAAAGTCAAATTGATTTTTGTAAAAAAGAATTTGAAGAAGGACAAGCATATAAAACATACATAGATAAAGGATTTAGCGGAAAAGATACAAATAGACCTGCTTTTGAAAATATGATGAATGATATTAAAGCAGGGCAAATTGAGAAAGTTATAGTATATAAACTAGATAGAATAACTAGAAGCACGCTTGATTTTGCTAATATTATACATACTTTCCGGAAGCATAATGTTGAATTTATATCTTCAACAGAAAAATTTGATACTTCTACACCAATAGGTAAAGCTATGCTTAATATAATTATGACATTTGCAGAATTAGAAAGAGAAACAATTCAACAACGAATAAAAGACAACTATTATACTAGAGGGAAAAGGGGATTCTTCACAGGCGGCAGAGTACCTTATGGGTTTAACAAAGTAGAAACTAAAGTTGACGGTAAAAAAACGTCAATGTTTGAACCTAATCCAGAACAAATGCCTTATCTAATAGAGATGTATGAAATGTATGCTAATACAAATACATCTTTAGGAAAGATAAGCAATTATCTCAATGAAAATAATATCCCTGCCCCTAATGGTGGAAATTGGGATTCCAATAAAGTTAGCAGAATTTTACATAATCCTGTATATGTTAGAGCAGATGCCGATGTTTACCAGTATTACAAAAATAAAGGTTGTATCATAAGTAACGATATATCGGATTTTATCGGCACTAATGGTTGCTATTTGTTTGGAAAAAGAGAAGCCAACGAAAGGAAATATACTAAAGTTAAAAATCACGTTTTAGCACTAGCGTTACACGAAGGAATTATTGATTCTAAAACTTGGCTTTTATGCCAATATAAATTAGATAATAATAAACAAATAAAAAATGACGGAAAAGGTAAATATACTTGGCTTTCAGGTGTTGCAAAATGTGGATACTGTGGTTATGCGGTAAGCGTTATTAAAAAAGGACATGGTATTAATTATAAATATTTTAATTGCCGAGGAAAAACAAATTTGAAAATATGCAAAGGACATTCAAGACCTATTAAAGTTGATGATGTTGAAAAAATTGTTGAAGAAAGAATACTTAAAAAAGTAGAGCAACTGAAAAATGTAACTATCAACGAAGAAACAAAAGAAAATATAAAAATTAATAAAATAAAAATACAAATAATAAATATTGATAAAAAAATTGAAAATTTAATAAGTAAAATAGAGGAAGCAAACCAAATAACTATGAAATATATCAATGAAAGATTAGAAAAACTAGACAAAGAAAAAAATGCATTACTTCAAGAAATACAAAAGCTAATACTAGAAAATAGCAAAAACATATCACTAAATGATATGTTTGAAAAAATTGATAATTGGGGAAATCTAGACCTAGAAGAAAAGAAACAAGTATGTAAGAGTGTAATAAATAAAGTATATATCAAAGATGACGAAATTAGTATTGACTGGAAAATATAGTTTTTTGCTTTTATATCTAATCCTTCTACACTCCACTGAATTACTCTGTAGCCTTTTCTATTAGCGACCGAGATAACGGTATTATTATAAGCACCGTTAGGAGGACGTAAAAGGCTAATTTTTTGACCAGTGAGTTCCTCTAAAATCTTTTTTGAAGCATCAAGTTCTTCAATTAATTCCGATTCACTTAAAGTATTTAAATCAATGTGACGCCGGCCATGGGAACCAATTTCATGCCCATGTGCCACTATTTCTTTAACTAAGTGCGGTTTTTTCTCTGCCCAGGGTGAGGATAGAAAGAAGGTTGCTTGAACGTTCTCGGATTTTAATATATCCAAGATAGGCAAGACATTTTCTTCTCCCCAACTAATATCAAAGGTTATGGCAATTTGATTGGTATCGGTTTTAACTGCATAAATCGGTTTTAGGGTTTTAGAAACAACACTTAATACTTTTTCGTGTGAACCTATAAAGAAAAGTCCCAATACCAATAAGCTGAGTGTTATTATCAACGGTTTCCTCTTGAGTATAATTACCTTACTGTAAAATTTCATATCTTAACCCCCTTTCGCTGAATTATTATTCTCTCGGTTCGAAAATATGAATACAAAAAGGGCTGCCAAGTATAGGGTTGGGTTTAATACTTGGCAACCCTTTCATAATATGTTGATTTTATATCATTCAGGCTTAATTCATTTTGGTCAAATTTTTTCTCTAAATCTTAAAAAGAACTGAAGTAAATCTATTTGGAAGATTAATTTCAGAAAGAGATGTATGACTAATACCGCCACGGCAAGGAAAACAAATACTTTAATTATCCAAAACCCAATCCCCAATAAAAAAGAAAGAAGGGGTCTTAAAATTAAATAAGCTAGATATAAGGCTGCGCAAAAAATAAAAAGTTTGACTAAAAACCACCAAATACTTGTGTTAGATGATTGGCGCCTTATTCCCACCGGAAATTACACTCCTTTAAAATTTCAATAATCAAAAGGTTAAAGGGGCTTTATTGCCTTGGCCTGATTGGAGTCATCATTTATAGTATAGCATATTATAAACTAGGTGGGTAACATGAATGTTTCATTTAATAAGTGGCAACAACATCTGGAAACAGGTATAAAATATTTAAGCGAAGGTAACTATGTGGGAGCTGAAGAACAATTACAGGCTAGCCTTAAGGAAGCGGAAGCTTTACAAGTACCTGTAATTATTGCTTTTTCCCAAAGGCTTTTGGCTACAGCTCAAGTGAAGAATAATAAACTCCGCGAAGCGGAATTTGGTTTTCGAAGAGCCTTAAACTATTGCAGGCAATTAAACAATGAAAAAGGAATAGCCGAGGCTCAAGCTGGTTTAGCCAGTATTTGTTTTATGCAGGGCAATTATTGGCAGGCTGTAAATTTGTATCAGCAAGCTATTAATATTTATCCGCAGAATTCCTCATCACTACGTTTAGCAGTCCTTTATTCGGATTTAGGCCAGGTTTACTTAAGATTAAGAGAGTGGAAAGAAGCAGAAAAAGCTTTTTTGAAAGCAGGCGATCTTTGTAGCTCAAATGGTTATGCTAAGGGAGAAGCGGAAATTAACCTTTATTTAGGGGAGATACAGTATAGTCAGGGTAAAAATCGTGCAGCGCAAGAGAGATTTATTCAAGCAGCAAAAATTTTTGGATTATTAGGAGATGAATTATCTCTGGCTTGTACCCACCAATACTTGGCGTTTATTTTGTTGGAATCCAACAGGATTGAAGAAGCATTGCAGTATCAATATCGGGTGATCGCGCTTCATTTAAAGCTTCGGCAGTATTCAGAAATCAGTGAAGACTACTATTTGTTAAGCTACATCCTTCAGCATGCTAAACTATTGGATGAAGCTGAAGAAAGTTTGAAATTGTCTCTAAAATACTTTCATGGGCATGAGTATGGTTATGCTGTTCGCTATCATAGCTTAGCGGTTATAGCTATTATGAAAAAAGATTATGAAGAGGCTAAAAAATACTATTTTGAAGCTCTCAGATATTTTCAATTTCATGGAGATGGTTCTAAAATCGGAGAAATTAGCGAGGAATTAACTTACCTTATTAAATACAAAGATGCTTGTCTTAAGCAAAACCTTTCTAAATGGCTTCAAGGAAGATATTTTAATATCAATATGCCCTTATATGAAGTAATGTTGAATTTAGCTAATAGATTAAAAAACAAGGGAAATAAAATGGTTGCGTTACGATGCGGCTGGAAAGCTTTGGAATTGGCAAAAGTAATGAAAGGCGAAACCAAAGAAATTGAAAGCTTAATTCAAGATCTATCAGCAGCTATTCGAAAAAAGAAATAAATATAAAAACCGTTAAGAAGTCATTTAAGAGTCTTGCCCTTGATAAAAAAAACTGGGAAAATAATTAATGTTAGTATAAAATAGTGGGTAAGCAATTAAAGGTGGAGATAGATTTTGTTCGATGACGATCAAATTCTTTTAGAAAGTTTTGAGCACATTTTTCAGGTGCTGAAACAGGAAACTGCAAGGCTTAAGGAAGTTAAGTCCATCCATGCCGAAAGAGTTAGGTTCTTGGAAAAAGAAATCCGATCTCATGCTCGAATCTTGGAAGATATATCTTTGCCGGCTAGGTTTATTTTGGAACATATTTTAGAATTAAAATATAAGGCTGGTCAAATGGCTGTTGAAGCTGAGAATATTACCCAGGGTTTTTCGCCTATTAATGATGTCTGGGTAGAAGAATTCGGTGTAATTAAAATAGCCACAGGTAGCCTTATACTTAATTGGCGAGATCAGCTTTATAATTATTTGTTATATCCTGATAAAGTAGAATTTAGGACTATTGATGAGAAAGCTACCATTAAGCTATTTTTTTCTCATGTCTTTACTAGACAAGAGATTTCTAAATTTGCATCTCTTCAAAACAGCCCAAATGTATTATATATACATCCATCTTTGCAAAAAATAATAAACAAAGTCTCTAATAAGAGTAAAGAAATCAAATAAAGTATCAGTCAATAGAAGGGAGACCAATACGTGGCTATTACCAAAGAAGACATTTTAAAAGAAGCCTCTGACAAAGGGGTAAAGTTTATCAGGCTCCAGTTTACAGATATATTTGGTGTGTTGAAAAATATTGCTATACCTATTCAACAATTGAGTAAAGCTTTAGATGGAGAATTAATGTTTGACGGCTCGTCAATTGAAGGTTTTGCTCGTATTGAGGAATCAGATATGTACTTACGGCCGGATTTGAACACTTTTGTAGTTTTCCCTTGGCGACCGGCTGAGGGGGGGGTTGCCAGGCTGATGTGCGATGTAGCCAATGCAGACGGTACTCCTTTTGCAGGATGTCCTCGAACAACTTTGAAAAGAGTTTTGGCGGAAGCTGCCGAATTAGGCTTTAAATTATATATTGGCCCGGAATTGGAATTTTTCCTTTTTCACGTTGATTCCTCAGGTAGACCGACTACAATTACTCACGATAAAGCAGGGTATTTTGATCTTACTCCGGTAGATTTAGGTGAAGATGCCAGAAGGGATATGGTTGTTAACTTGGAGCAGATGGGTTTTGAAATTGAGGCATCTCATCATGAAACTGCTCCAGGACAGCACGAAATTGATTTTAAATATACCGATGCACTGGAAATGGCCGATAAAATGGTTACTTTTAGATTTGTAGTCCGGACAATTGCCCAAAGGCACGGCCTTTATGCCAGTTTTATGCCTAAACCGATTTTTGGTGTTGCCGGTTCAGGCATGCATGTTAACCAGTCGCTTTTTAAGGATGGGAAAAATGCTTTTTACGATCCGGAAGACCCCCTCGGGCTATCTTCAATAGCCTATCATTATATAGCTGGATTGTTGGAACATGCCAGGGGTTTTACGGCTATTACCAATCCTACTGTTAACTCCTACAAGAGGCTGGTGCCGGGTTATGAAGCTCCTTGTTATATTGCTTGGTCCGGGAAAAATCGTAGTCCACTGATTCGAATCCCCGCTAAAAGAGGTAATTCTACCCGGATTGAATTAAGAAGTCCTGATCCCTCCTGTAATCCCTATTTAGCTTTAGCAGTACAGCTCAAAGCAGGACTAGACGGCATTAAGAAAAAAATGACACCTCCACCGCCGATTGATCTTAATATTTTTGCTATGGATGAAAGACAACGCCAAGAATTGGGGATACATTCCCTTCCGGGTGACCTGCGAGAAGCTTTGATCGAATTAAGTAAAGACGAGGTAATTAAAGAGGCATTAGGTGAACATATTTACGAACGTTTTCTAACAGCTAAAATGAAAGAATATGATAATTATAGGATTACTGTTCACCAGTGGGAACTTGATAATTACCTGGCAATTTATTAGTAATGTTATGGATTAATACATTTCGAGAGAGCTGAAATTTGAGGTTCAGAGGGATCTGAACCTTAAATGATTCTAAAAAGTATTTAGAACAATTTGCTCAAGAAAGTTAATTGTAAAGGTTATGATTGTTGATCTAGTAACAAAGCATCTATTTTTGGGGAGGCTTTAGTATTGTTTGTCAGTAAATTTAATCGCCTTGCTTATCAGTTTATTGAGAAATTCGACCATGTAAAGGTACCAGCTATCACTGTTATTGTGGGACAAGAAGGTCTTGGTAAGACAACTTTATTAGAACTTCTTTATCAGCAAAATCATGAGAAGATTGACGGAACAATTCTTATTGATGCCTTGAAATTTGCCTCAAAATATTGTTATGCTGCCAATAATGGGGGGTTAACACAATTTCGAAAGTTCTTTCGTAACTCTAAACTTTTTTTACTTGATAATATTAATCTACTTCGCGGGAAACAGAAAACTATTGAAGAATTATTTCATACTTTAGACACGTTAACTGCCCAAGGCGGGAAGGTGGTTTTAACTTATAAAGGCGCTGATTTTTCTTTTGTTTATTTGGGTCCACGTTTTTCTTCTCGCTTAGCCAGTGGCTTAGTTATCCGTCTGAATGAACCGACTCCCAGTGAAATTAAAGAATTTATTAATTATTATCTAGATAGCATTGCTCAACCTGATCTTGCGGAATTAATTTTCAAATTAAATCCTACGAATCTTAAACAAGTGAAAGAATCTGTTCAGAAGATCCTAAACAAACAAGATGAAGAAGAAAAAAACAATAACTTCAATAGCCCAGAAAGTTTTGCCTATAAAAATCTAGACATGATTCAAGCAATAAATCTAGTTTTACCTTTAGCTTTAAGCTACTATCAAGTAGATGTTAAGGATATTTTGGGAAGGACCAAAAGAGTTGATCACGTTCAAGCAAGATATATGGTTTACCTTTTACTCCATGAGATATTTACAAAAGATTATAAAGAAATAGCTTTATATTTTCAAAAAAATTTCAGGGGGCTCCAAAAGAGGTGTCAAAAAATTAAAGAGCAAAACCGGGAGTCATTTGATACTTTATGTCAAAAATTGTATAATCAATTAAAGCAAAACCCAATTGAATAGGTATATTTTAATTAGCCTTTTAGGGGTGGTGATATGTCTTTTGACAAAAAAATTGCTGTTCTAACCAGCGGTGGAGATGCTCCTGGAATGAATGCGGCAATTAGAGCGGTCGTGCGCAAGGGGATTTATCATGATTTAAAAGTGTATGGCGTCTATCATGGCTTTGAAGGTCTAATTAATGGCGAAATCCAAGAGATGCAGCTTGGTTCAGTTGCGGATATTGTCCATAGAGGAGGTACCATATTAAAGACGGCAAGATGCCCGGAAATGTATGAAGAAGCCGGGCAAAAGAAAGCTGCGCAACAATTGCTTGACAAGGGGATAAATGCCTTGGTAGTTATAGGGGGAGACGGCTCTTTTCGGGGGGCTCTTGCTCTCGCTAAAAATGGTATTCGAGTTTTCGGAATACCTGGGACTATTGATAATGATATAACAGGGACCGATCTTACCATTGGCTTTGATACGGCGGTGAATACGGTAGTAGAAGCAGTCAGTAAAATAAGGGATACGGCCACTTCCCACGAAAGAGCCTTTATTGTAGAGGTTATGGGAAGAAATTGCGGAGCCATTGCCTTGAGATCCGGACTTGCTATCGGGGCAGAGTCTATTCTGCTTCCTGAAGTACCTTTCGATTTGCAAGAGATAAGCGACAAGTTATTAAGAGGTTTTCGTCGCGGTAAAAATCATAGCATTATTATTGTAGCCGAAGGGGCAGGAAATATATGGGAGATTGCTGAGAAACTTAAAGAATACTCCGGTTTCGATAACAGGGTTACGATTTTAGGGCATATTCAAAGAGGTGGTTCGCCATCGGCTTTCGATTCCTTTCTAGGAGCGTTGATGGGAGGCAAAGCAATTGAAGTTTTCCTAGAAGGTAAATCGGAAGTTATGATTTCTTTTTCTAATAACGATGTCATCGCTAAACCTCTGAAGACAGCTTTTGAACCCAAAGAACCATTTAATTATAAGTTATATGACTTAGCTAGTGAGTTGGCTATTTAAAAAATGTTTTGCTTTTGGCTCAAGGAGGAGAAAAGATGGAGCCGATTTTTGTTCTCGATATTGGAACACGAGTTGTAATTGGACTTTTGATGAACAAAAATGACCAGGGATATGAAATTTTGGCCAGTGCAAGGGTTGAGCATACTCAGAGGGCAATGTTTGATGGACAGGTACATGATGTCAATGAAGCGGCTAAAGCGGTTCGGGAAGTAAAAAAAGAACTGGAATTAAAAACAGGGCTGAAATTAAAAAAAGTTGCCGTAGCGGCTGCAGGAAGAACATTATGTACTGAGATTGGGAGTGCTATTAGAGAAGAAGTATTCCCAATTCGTTGGGAAAAAGAAGATATTTTATCTTTGGAAATGGAAGCGCTTCAAGAAGCCATGAATAAAGTAAAATCTTTGGAAATGGATAATAGCAACCCTTATTGTGTTGGTTATAGTACAGTTAAGCAAATGTTGGAGGGACAATGCTTAATTTCTTTAGTTGGCCAAAGGGGGAAAAAAGCTGAAATCACGAATGTTGCAACCTTTCTTCCCAGAACAGTGATAGATGGCCTGGTTGCAGTTTTAGAAAGAGCTGACCTAGAAATGGCCAAATTGACCTTAGAACCTATCGCTGCAGGACAAGCTGCAATTCCCCAAGATATGAGAAGGATGAATTTGGCCTTGGTCGATATTGGAGCAGGCACTGCTGATATTGCTATAACCAAAGACGGTTCTTTCTTCTCTTATGGGATGGTTCCTTTGGCTGGTGATGAAGTTACAGAGCAAATTTGTGCCCATTACCTTCTAGACTTTCAGGAAGGTGAAAGAGTAAAAAAAGCTCTTAATAGTCAACAGGAAATTGAAATAACGAATTTTTTCGGAGAAAAAACTCTTTTGGCAAGATCAGATATTTTGGAAATAATTAAACCAACCGTTCAAACCATGGCAGAAAGAATTGCTCAAGAAATAATGAAGTTAAATGAAAATAAACCACAAGCGGTCATCTTAGTTGGAGGCGGCAGCCTTACACCCCTTTTAAGTGAATTTCTTTCCAGGGCTTTAGATATACCGTCTCCAAGGATCGGAATTCAAGTCAGGGAAAGAATTAGCAAAGTTTGGGGGGACGAAGCCAATTTAAACGGTGCCGATGTAATTACCTCTATAGGTATAGGGATAATTGCTTTAGAGGGCAAAGGATTAGGGTATTATTCTGTCAGGGTCAATGATGTAAACATTCCTTTATTTCAATTGAAGTTAGTTACTGTGGCCGAAGCCCTGGTTTCAGCAGGGATACATCCCAGGACTTTTCTTGGCCGCCCTGGTGCAGCTTTGATTTATTACATAAACGGGGAAATTAAAGTTTTGAAAGGCGGGTTGGGTAAACCTGCTCAAATACTTGTTAACGGAGAGCCTGCTAAATTAGAACAACATCTTAAGCCTAATGATTATGTTCAATTTGTACCTGGCTCAGTAGGAACTGACGCTAGAGCTCAACTCAAAAACGTAATAGAGATTTCACCTGCTAAAAGAATTATGTGGAATGGGGAAGAAGAGGAGCTCAAGCCCGTGATTTATATGAATGAAAAGAAAGCTGAGCCCGAGGACTGGCTGGAAGATGGTTGCAAAATAACTGTTTTTGATAACAAAACCCTGGGAGATCTTTTGAAAATTAAGGGGATTAATTTAGCTACAGGCCAAAAAGTTATTCTCGTTAATAATCAAACTAGAAAACTTGGGTCTGAAATGATTGTTAAGGTTAATGGCCAAATTAAAGATCTCGACTATATCCTAAAAGATAACGACAAAATAGAGGTAATTGAAAAAAAAATCACTGTTAAAGACCTTCAGCTCCAACCTCAGGCGATGAATTTTACCGTGAATGGTAAAGAGTTTTTGCTTCCTCCTCGAGAAGTAAGGGTAATCTCCAAAGGGAAAGTCCTAGCGCCGGATGAGGAAGTATATGATGGAATGGAATTAATTGTTGAAGGATTCAGCCGCAAACCAATTCTTTCGGAACTTTTTCCTTATTTAAATCTAACGGCGCAAGCTGTTCCAGGTGGGCGTTTGGAAATGTTGGTTAATGGTCAAGAAGCTGAATTCACTACAGAATTGACTCAAGGTGATCGAATTATTATCAAATGGGTTGTTGGACATGAAAGAGAGAGAGGAGTATGATTATGATGTCAGAGATAATACTATTATTTTTTTAGAATTACCCCTACTGTCCCACCTATTGCCCCAGGGAAGAGACTAAAAGCCAGTTTCACCAAAATTGTTTTCCAGGAAGGGTCACCTTCATAAAAGATATAGTATATCAACAAGTTTAATAAAAAATAGCTAGAACCGATCGTTAGACCATAGAAAAGCCCTTTTGAACCGGAACGAAAAGCTACATAAAAGCTCGCCACTAATACACTGAGGCCTATGATTATTAATGAGTGGATTAATGATTCTTGCAAAGATGTAAAATAATAGATAATACTTAGTAATAATGTTAATCCAAGTGATAAAATAGCGGCTATAAGAACACCCTTGATAACAGCCGATATTTCAAAGAATTTTGCCATGGAATATCCTCCTCTTTTGAATAGTTCAATTTTGCTAATAAAAGTTATGCTTGCCCAAGGGTTCTTATGCGATTATTCACTTGATTCTTTAGGCCAAAATTGTAAATAATTCACTATTAGGAGGCTCAGTATTTTAAAATGGAAAAAAAATCAATTCCCGAATTAAAGGCTATGGCATCTAAAGGCGAAAAAATTACTATGCTTACCGCTTACGATTACCCTACAGCGAAAATACTAGAGAAAGCAGGAGTAGATACCATATTGGTCGGCGATTCACTGGGTATGGTTGTACTGGGGTATGATTCTACCGTGCCGGTAACAATGGCGGATATGCTTCATCACACCAAGGCTGTCCGTAGGGGCGCCCCTAATACATTTGTTGTGGTGGATTTACCTTATTTGAGTTATGCAACACCTCAAGATGCTTTGCGGAATGCCGGTTGTCTTATCCAACAAGGCGGAGCGGATGCTGTCAAACTCGAGGGGGGGCAAGATTACGCTGCAACTGTTACCTTTTTAACAAAAAGCGGTATTCCGGTAGTTGGACATATTGGGCTGACTCCCCAGACCGCCACTCAACTAGGAGGTTTTAAAGTTCAAGGAAAAGATTTAGACGGTGCTAAAAAGCTATTACAAGATGCGCAAGCTATTGCCCAAGCTGGAGCCATAATGCTTGTTTTGGAAGCAATTCCTTCAGCCTTAGCAGAAAAGATAACTAACGAAATTAATATTCCTACTATTGGGATCGGTGCCGGGAACAAATGTAGCGGACAAGTGCTTGTTTTTCACGATCTCGTCGGACTTTTTGATAGGTTTGTTCCCAAATTCGTTAAACAATATGAAAATTTGGCAGAAAAAATTGAACTTGCTGTTAAGCAATACTGTCAAGAAGTAAAAGAATCAGTCTTTCCTTCCGAGCAACATTCTTTTTCCTTGAATGAGGAGGTTTTAACCAGGCTTTACGGTGATAAATAGTATAATATTTTTATTAATTTTTTTAGTTGAATTTGAGAAAAATAGCATTTGTTTATGCTATAATATAAAAACGTGAATATTATTTATTTAATTTTAGCGGAAGGATGAATTAATTTGAAATTGAAGGATAAGACATATAACAAGTTTGTAGATTTTTTCGATAAAATGGCGAAAAAACATGATGATATGGAATTTGAAATAGCCTACTCCGAGATACAGCGTGCTACGGGTGTTGCCAGCATTACTTTGAAAAAAGCTATTCAAATCCTTGAACAAGATGGCATTATCCAGGTTAGTCAGGGTAGGAATACTCGCTATGGCCGATTCAAGTTTCTCTTAAATAATAAAAACAACTCTTCCCGAGAAAGTTCGAACATAAAAAATAAAGAATTTTTAGAAGGTGACGAATTCAATACGGAGTTATTAATTTGTCAGCTTAAAAATATGTCAAATTTAATTGAACAACTTAGACAAAGGATGAGAACACAGGAGATGACTATTTCTGTAATTCTCGATAGGCTAGCCGAAGTAGAGGATAGAATAAAGTAAAAATAATTTTCCAGTGGTTACTAAAGGAATAACTATTAAACTTCTCTTAAACTAATGATATAATGATAGTAAGCTGCTTTGTTTGTGAGGATTGTCTAGGTTTCGATCCTATTTATTAAAAGGGGACTGATGTGGCAAGTTGTGTACATTACGCTTAGTTTTCAATAATTCTAAGTAAATGGAAAGATTTGCCCAGGTTCCCACCTTGCGAGAGCAGGGTCAGAAAACCAGAAATCTAACGGCAAAGCGGGAAAGGGCTGTTGTAACTTAATGAAAAGTACAACAGCCCTTTTTTAATTTTTGCTAAAGGATATTTAATTATTGGAAATTGGCAACCTCCTTAAGGCTGTGCGCCATGTTGCCATTCCTGTTCAAATAAATCCTTCATTTTTTCCACCGCTTGAGGTGAGGGGATAATCAGAGCGCTTTCGTGATTAATGAAAAAGGAATAATGGGTCCAGGAAGAATTGGTAACAATCAAAGATTTATGATCAAATATACCTATGTTATAGCCAATAGGCAACTTATCAGGGTTATTAAACTATCTA
>DUML01000031.1 GCA_012839895.1 Peptococcaceae bacterium
TAGGATAATGAAGGTGGCATGTCAAGGGTAAAATGAACTCGCTTCGCTTCGCCCTTGACAACAAGGGAAACCCAATAGCATATTCTCGGTTTCAAGTTTGTTGCATTTAATATTGCAATTTAAGATAATTATTGCTTATCAGTCAGTGGCCTAATTTTTTTAACCTCTGCGACAATTTGCCGCCAATTTTTCCCGATTCCCTTGGGCTTAGGGAATGCCAGCCAAAATTATTAATCTGTTCCATTATGCCTAATTCCGTTGCTATTTCCATTTTGAGTTCTTCAATGAGATCCATTTGCTTATTTCTGGCTTTTCTAACATTTTGGCTAGTTCCTTTCTTATTTCTTTCTTTCATATTCATACCTCTCTTCTTTCATATTACAGATACTGCAGCTTGGTTTCCTTCTTTATAAGGGCATTGGGGATTTTTTCGCCCAGGTCTGTTTTGCAAACAGCAGATACCATTTACAGAATAAATACAATCCCAAGTACATTCTTTGTTGGTCACAGCGTTTCAACTCCTATCTCTAACATATTTTGCCCTTGAAATAGAAAAAATATCCCGTCTAATTACGGGATATTTTTAATGGTAAGAGTTCTTTTTTAGTTGTCGGTAGAATTATTTTTGAGCCTGGTAAACTTTGGCAAATAAAAGCTCGCAGCAAAAAAGAGATTATCCGTTAAAACACTATTAAATCTCCAGGACCTGACCTGCTTTAAGCAAAATTCCACGGCATTCAGGAACTTGCCGTTGCAATTCGTCAATAAAGGCCTGCCCATCCTGTTTAATTACCGGGAAAGTGTTATAGTGCATGGGAATCACTGTTTTAGGCCGTAGCATTTGGGCGGCAATAATAGCGTCTTCCGGACCCATGCTAAAGTTATCCCCAATCGGCAGCATGGCCAGTTCCAAATTGTAATGCTTGCCGATTAGTTCCATATCCCCAAAGAGACCGGTATCCCCGGCATGGTAGAGCCATTTCCCTTCCATTTGGATTAGAAAGCCGCAAGCCAAGCCGCCATAATGAAATGTTCCGTCTCCCTTGGGAATCCCCGAACCATGCAAAGCCTGAGTCAATTTAATGGTGGCAAAAGGAAATTGATACTTGCCGCCTATATGCATAGTGTGAACATTTACGCCGAATTTTTCAGCAAAACTCGCCAATTCAAAAGTAGAGATAATTACTGCGCCTGTTTTCTTTGCCAATTCAATAGCATCTCCGAAATGATCACTGTGCCCATGGGAAATGAGAATTGCATCAAGCTCGGAAAAATTAACGGGTGTCACATCGGCCGTCGGGTTACCGCATAGGAACGGGTCAATAATAATCCTTCCTGTTTTCGCTTCCAGCTCAAAACAAGCATGGCCATGATACTTGACTTTCATTATTTTTTCCCCCTTTTCTCATTGGACTTCCTTATCTTATTATTGTTATTCAGAAGAAAGAACCTTCTGAGCATAATTCTCAAGATTAATCCGGTATTAAGAAGGATAAGTATTAAAGAAACAAGCCAATACCCATAGACACTAAGTATGGCCGCCAGGCCAAAACAAAGGCTGATTGCGTAAAGAATCAGGACAGCTTGCTTTTGGCTAAAGCCGGCATCCAGCAAACGATGATGAAGGTGGCCCCGGTCTGCCCGAGCAATTGAAAGCCCTTTCCAACTGCGGCGGATAATAGCAAATAAGACATCGGTTATAGGCATCCCCAGAACTAATAAAGGAAAAACTAAGCCAAGAATTGTTGCTGTCTTTAATAACCCCCAGATAGATACCGCTCCAAGGATATATCCTAAAAACATACTGCCTGAATCGCCCATAAATATTTTTGCAGGATGATAATTATAAAATAAGAACCCTAGAGCAACTCCCGCCAAAGCTAAAAGTAAATAAGCAGGAATGACTTGGTCAATTCTTAGAGCTGACCAACAGAGGATAAGCGCTGCGATAAAACATATCCCGGCAGCCAAACCGTCTAAGCCGTCAGAAATATTGACGGTATTGACCACCCCCACAATCCAAATAACTGCAAAGGCATAACCTATGGCCATTCCCAGATATATTTCCCCAAGAATCGGCAATGTTACTTGTTCCACCGCCAAACCAAAAAAGAGAGGCACTATTGCAGCCACAAGCTGCCATAAAAGCTTAACTAAAGGGCGTAACCCTTTAATATCATCAACCATACCCACAAGAAAAATAATTGAGCTGCCCAAAAAAAGTCCCAAGATCATTTGGTCAAAATCTATCAATAAAAAAATCGTTAACCAAAAAGCAAGGAATATGGCTGCTCCGCCCAGTCTTGGGATCGGGAAAGTATGTATTCGGCGATCTCCCGGATAATCTATGATACCCCATTTGCCTGCCAAAATTATGGCCAAGGGAGTTAAGAGCATTGCCAAAACAGCTGCAAGGATGAATATTATCAGATAATAAAACATTATAACCTCCTGCGTGTTCCCTCTTACAAACTCCTCAAAAAAAGGTCAAGCTCTCAGACATTATATAAAAAGACATTATTCAGAAATTATATTGAAAAGAAATATAAAAATTAAAAATCTAAGATATTAAATTAAATTTTAAATCTAAGATATTAGTTTTAAACTGTTGTTTATACAAGTCCGGGAAATTGCCACTGTCTTAAAACTTCATAGACTACCACGGCTACAGAATTGGACAGATTAAGAGAACGGGCATTCTGACGCATGGGCAAACGGATATGGCTCTCCGGATAAGCGTTTAATATCTCCGGAGCAAGGCCTTTAGTTTCCCTGCCAAAAAGCAAATAACAGCCTTCGGGATATTGAACATCGGAATAAAATTTACGGCCTTTGGTAGTAGCTAAAAAACGCTGACCCTGCGGGTTTTTATCTTCAAAATCCTTGAAATTTTCATAAACATGAACAGTTACCAGATGCCAGTAATCCAGTCCGGCTCTTTTTAAATGCTTGTCATCAATGCTGAAACCAAGAGGTTTTACCAGGTGTAGGTCCGCTCCTACAGCCGCACATAATCTTGCCACATTACCTGTATTGGGCGGTATTTCCGGTTCCACTAAAACGATATTTAATTTCTTAGTCATTTTCAACCATTCTTTACCAGATTGTTTGTGAAATATATAAGTTTAATGTCCAGTATATTATAACCTGAATATAGCAAAAAGTATATTTTCGATTATAATTAAAATAATCAAATGAGTCCCAATTGAGTCCTTCAATTGAGCCTACAATGACGATAGAATATTTAGTTGTTATCTTTTCGGGGATTATGTTATGATATCTTATAAAATTATGAGAAAGGGGTATTTTGGTTATGCTGTCCGCAGAGGATCGCCGCCTCCTTTATGTTCTATCCCAGGACTGCCGCTTAACAGTGGAACAGCTGTCCATCCAAACCGGACTAAGCTGTGACTATATAGAGAAAAAAATTCAGCAGTGGGAAAAAGACAAGGTCATTGTCAAATATAGTGTTTTAATTAACCATGAAAAATTAGAGGACGACAGGGTGACCGCTTTAATTGATGTCAAAGTTTTGCCCCAGCGCGGCCAAGGCTATGATAAAATCGCCCAGCGTTTTCAGAAGTTCCCGGAAATCAAATCTGTTTACCTAATGTCCGGCGACTTCGACTTATGCCTGGTGGTCGAAGGAAAAAATATGCATGATATCGCCCAATTTGTTTCAGATAAATTATCCCCTCTGGATGTTATTGAAACTACTTCAACCCGCTTTATCCTCCGCCGTTATAAAGATTTTGGCATCGAATTTCATGGAGAGGAAGAAAGACCTCAACGTCTGATGATTACCCCATGAAACAGTACTTATCTCCTTTGGCATTAAGCCTTAAACCATCGGGAATACGCAAATTTTTTGATTTAGCGGCAACTATGGAGGACGTTATTTCCCTTGGCGTAGGTGAACCGGATTTTGCCACCCCCTGGGTAATGCGGGAAGCGGCTATCTATTCCTTGGAGCAAGGCCAGACAATGTATACCAGTAATGCCGGACTAATTGAGCTGCGGCGAGAATTGGCGAAGTATTTGGCAAAACATCAAGGCTTAAACTACAATCCTGAAAAAGAAATTCTAATAACCGTAGGGGCCAGCGAAGCTATTGATTTGGCTATGCGCGCCCTAATTAATCCCGGGGACGGTGTTTTAATTCCTGATCCGTCTTTTGTCGCTTATGCCGGCTGTGCAACACTTGCCGGAGCTGAAGTGCATTATGTCCCTACTAGGGCTGAACACGATTTCCGCCTGCAGGTGGAAGACCTGCAGTTGGCTTATACACCCAATTGCAAAATATTGGTGCTTTCCTATCCTAACAACCCCACGGGAGCTATTATGACCAGGGAAGACCTCCTCCCCATCGCCCGTTTTGCCTCGGAACATGACCTCATTGTCCTATCAGATGAGATCTATTCTGATTTAACGTATGCGGGAAACCATACTCCTTTTGCCACCCTCCCCTATATGAACAACCGTACTCTGCACGTCAGCGGCTTTTCCAAAGCTTACGCCATGACCGGCTGGCGTGTTGGCTATGTTGCCGGTCATGAGGACTTTATCCAAACCATGACCAGAATTCACCAGTACACTATTATGTGCGCGCCAATTATGGCTCAGGTAGCAGCTTTAGAAGGTCTTAGATCCGGAGAATCCGCCAAGCGGGAAATGATCATGGAATATGACCGCCGCCGGCGCCTGATGGTTAACGGCTTCCGGGAAATGGGCCTCAATTGTTTTGAACCCTTAGGAGCTTTCTATGTTTTCCCGGAAATCTCCGTCACCGGGCTGAGCTCCGATGAATTTGCCGAAGAGCTACTGAAAGAGGAAAGAGTTGCCGTGGTGCCCGGGACGGCTTTCGGCCCTGGCGGTGAAGGCCATATTCGCTGTTCTTATGCTTACTCCACTGAGCAACTTCTCGAAGCCTTAAATAGAATGAATCGCTTTGTTAAGAAACGGCTCTAACTTTATTTCTTTTATTTATGGTTAGATAGATAAAATTATTCGAGTACAATAAAAACCGAGGTTATAATTAAATTAACCACTGAACTGAAAATCAAATAGTTAAGGAGGGAGCCAATGCAATTTTACTTACTCCTTGCTACGTTTTCCTCGATTATAACCTTAATAATTTACTTCTTTCTAAGCTGGTTGAGTGAAAAAAAATCTGTGCCAATTCCTGATTTCGTGATTACAATATTAAGGTTTATCCTTTTCACTTCTGCCGCTTTAATGTTGCTGATAGCATTAGCGCTCGTTTGAAAACTTGTCCATAGCTAATAGAAGCCTTATGCCTATTGGCGAAATTTTCAATATAAAGCTGCCGGTGAAACTAAAAAGTTTGGGTTCTATAATAAATGTTGGGGTAAGCAGCAGGAAAAAAATAGAGCATAAGCGAAAACCTACCGAGTAAATAAACCCACAATCATTTACAGGAGGTTTTGCTTATGCTTAATTCTAATTATATCCAA